>NZ_AP022573.1:2403566-2704012 GCF_010729105.1 Mycobacterium saskatchewanense | reverse complement strand
GACATGACGCTGATGCCCATCGGCGCCTACAACACCGCCTGGCCGGACATTCACATGAATCCCGAGGAGGCGGTCCGGGCTCACCTGGATGTCACCGACTCGGGGTCGGGGCTGCTGGTGCCGATCCACTGGGGCACCTTCCGGCTGGCGCCCCACCCGTGGGCCGAGCCCGTCGAACGCTTGCTCAAGGCCGCCGAGTCCGCGCAGGTCGACGTGGCCGTCCCGGTGCCCGGTCAACGCATTGATCCCGCCGGTCCGATCAAGTCCAACCCGTGGTGGCGGCTCTGACTCGCTGATTGACCGGGCTAAAGTGCGGCCATGACGAAACGCGCGGCATCGGCCGCGTTCGCCGTGATTTTGCTCGCGTCGACGGGGTGCGGGCACGCACAGCCGGTCTCCACCCCACCGTCCACACTGTCCGACGCGCCGCCCAACGAGGTGTCGGGTGTCGACATTCCCGCCGGCCGCATCGACGACGCCATCTCGAAGCTCGACGGGTTGGCCGGCGACCTGATGAAAAGCACCGGCATCCCCGGGATGGCGATCGCCGTGGTGCACGGCGGAAAGACGTTGTACGCCAAGGGATTCGGTGTCCGTGATGCGACCAAAGGTAACGGGCAGGGCAACAGCGTCGACGCCGACACGGTCTTCCAGCTGGCCTCGGTCTCGAAATCGGTCGGCGCGACGGTGGTGGCGCACGAAGTCACCGAGAGCGCGGTGTCGTGGGACACCGCGGTGGTGTCCAAGCTGCCATGGTTCGCGCTCAACGATCCCTACGTCACCGGCCATGTGACGATCGGAGACTTGTACTCGCATCGATCCGGCCTGCCCGACCACGCCGGCGACAAGCTCGAGGACCTCGGATACGACCGTCGCCAAACGCTCGAGCGACTGAAATACCTTGCTCTGCAACCCTTCCGCATCAGCTACGCGTACACCAACTACGGTGTCACCGCAGCCGCGGAAACGGCCTCCGTCGCGGCCGGTAAGTCATGGGAAGACCTGGCCGACGTGGCGCTCTACCGGCCGCTGGGCATGGCATCCACGAGTTCGCGGTTCGCCGACTTCCTCGCCAGGCCCAACCATGCGATCAATCACATCAAGGTCGGCGACAAATGGGAGCCGCGCTTCCAGCGCAACCCGGACCCCCAGTCACCGGCTGGTGGCGTCAGCTCGTCGGTCAATGACGTTGCCCACTGGCTGACCATGTTGCTGGGCAACGGAACCTACAACGGCCAGCGAATCGCCTCGCCGGAGGCGCTGCTGCCGGCCGTCACCACGCAGGTCGTGTCGATGCCGCCGAAGACACCGAAGGGCCGCCCCGGCGCTTACGGTTACGGGTTCAACGTCTCGGTCACCTCGTCCGGGCGCACCGAGTACAGCCATTCGGGCGCTTTCGCCCTGGGTGCCGCCACCAACTTCGTGGTCATGCCCGCCGAGGACGTGGCCATCGTCGCCTTGACGAACGCCGCACCCATCGGCGTACCGGAGGCGCTCACCGCCGAATTCATGGACCTGGTGCAGTACGGCCAGATCCGTGAGGACTGGGCCGGCCTATACAAGCAGGCGATGTCCTGGATGAACAACCCGGAGGGCTCGCTCGTCGGCAAGCAGCCGCCCGCAACCCCCGCGCCGCCCCGGCCGCTCACCACCTACGCCGGGTCGTACGCCAACGATTATTGGGGCCCGGCCGTCGTCACGGAGCGCGACGGCGCGCTGCAACTGTCGATGGGACCCAAGGGCCGCACGTTCACGCTGACGCACTGGGACGGCGACACCTTCACCTTCCCCATCGCCGACGAAAACGCCCCACCTGGAACGATTTCCAAGGCCACATTCGGGGGCAACACCCTCAATCTCGAGTACTTCGACTCGGAGAAGCAGGGGACCTTCACCCGATGACGCACGGGCTGACCGATGCAGAGGTGGCGCAGCGGGTCGCCGACGGCAGGAGCAACGCCATCCGGGAACGCGCCACCCGCAGCATCGCCCAGATTGTGCGGGCCAACGTCTTCACCCGTATCAACGCGATACTCGGTGTGCTGTTGCTCATCGTGTTGGCGACGGGCTCGCTGATCAACGGGATGTTCGGCCTGCTCATCGTCGCCAACAGCGTCATCGGCATGGTCCAGGAGATTCGGGCCAAGCAGACGCTGGATCGGCTGGCGATCGTCGGCCAGGCGAAACCCTTGGTGCGCAGGGAGTCTGGGACGCGGTCGTTGCCGCCCGGCGAGGTCGTGCTCGACGACATCATCGAGCTCGGACCCGGTGACCAGGTCGTCGTCGACGGGCAGGTCGTCGAAGAGTCGGTCCTCGAGATCGACGAATCGCTGCTGACCGGCGAGGCCGACCCGATAACCAAGGGGATCGGTGACGCGGTGATGTCGGGCAGCTTCGTCGTCGCCGGGACGGGCGCCTATCGTGCCACCAAAGTCGGGCCCGATGCCTATGCCGCCAAGCTGGCCGAGGAGGCGAGTCGGTTCACCCTGGTGAAATCCGAACTGCGCAACGGCATCAACCGGATCCTGCAGTTCATCACCTACCTGTTGGTCCCGGCCGGGCTGCTGACCATCTACACCCAATTGTTCACCACGCACGCGGGGTGGCGGCAGTCCGTGCTGCGGATGGTCGGCGCGCTCGTGCCGATGGTCCCCGAGGGGCTCGTGCTGATGACCTCGATCGCGTTCGCGGTCGGGGTGATCCGACTCGGTCAGCGCCGCTGCCTGGTGCAGGAATTGCCGGCCATCGAGGGACTGGCGCGCGTCGACGTGGTGTGCGCCGACAAGACCGGCACCCTCACCGAAAGCGGCATGCGAGTATCCGGCGTCTCCGAGATCGGGCGGCCGGCACAGCCACAATCCGTCGCCGACGTACTGGCCGCGTTGGCCGCAGCCGACCCGCGACCCAACGCCAGCATGCGGGCGATCGCCGAGGCGTTCCCGGAGCCGCCGGGCTGGATCGCCACCGCCATCGCGCCGTTCAAGTCGGCCACCAAGTGGAGCGGCGTGTCCTACGGCGGCCAGGGCAATTGGGTGATCGGGGCGCCCGACGTGCTGCTCGATCCGGGGTCGGCCGCCGCCGCGGAGGCGGAGCGGATCGGGGCGCGCGGGCTGCGAGTCCTGCTGCTGGGCGCCGGCGACGTGCCCGTCGACGATCCGGACGCGCCGGGGACGGTCACCCCCGCGGCTCTGGTGGTGCTTGAGCAAAAGGTGCGGCCCGACGCCGCGGAGACGTTGGAGTACTTTGCGGAACAGGGCGTTTCGGTGAAGGTGATCTCCGGGGACAATGCGGTGTCGGTCGGGGCCGTTGCCGCCGAGCTCGGGCTGCGTGGCGAGACGATGGACGCCCGTCGGCTGCCCGCCGATCCGGCTAGCCTGGCCGACGCGGTGGAGACCCACACCACTTTCGGCCGGGTGCGGCCGGACCAGAAGCGCGCCTTCGTACACGCCCTGCAATCGCGCGGCCACAACGTCGCGATGACCGGCGACGGCGTCAACGACGTGTTGGCACTCAAGGACGCCGACATCGGTGTCGCGATGGGCGCCGGCAGCCCGGCGTCGCGTGCCGTGGCGCAGATTGTGCTGCTGGACAACAGGTTTGCCACCCTGCCGTATGTGGTGGGCGAGGGTCGGCGGGTGATCGGCAACATCGAGCGGGTCGCCAACCTATTCCTGACCAAGACGGTGTACTCGGTGCTCCTGGCGCTCTTCGTGGGCATCGAGTGCCTGCTCGCCAGACCGCTGAAAGTTGATCCCCTGCTGTATCCGTTTCAGCCGATCCACGTCACCATCGCGGCGTGGTTCACTATCGGCATCCCGTCGTTCATCCTGTCGCTGGCACCCAACAACGAACGGGCCTACCCCGGCTTCGTGCGGCGGGTGCTGACCTCGGCGCTGCCGTCCGGGCTCGTCGTCGGTCTCGCGACTTTCGCGTCCTACCTGGTGGCCTACCACGGCCGCCACGCCTCCTTCCAACAACAGGAGCAGGCCTCGACGGCGGCCCTGATCACGTTGCTGACGGCGGCGCTATGGGTGCTGGCGGTGGTGGCGCGTCCCTACCAGTGGTGGCGCGTGGCGCTGGTCATCGCGTCCGGTCTGGCCTACGTGGCGATCTTCAGCACGCCGCTGACGCGGCGGGAGTTCCTGCTCGACCCGTCCAACCTGGCGGTGACCTCGGCGGCGCTCGGTATCGGCGCGCTGGGCGCCGCGGCGATCGAGTCACTCTGGTGGATCCGCGCCGCCCTCATGGGAGTGCGACCGCGGTTGTGGCGTGAGCGGTGAAACCCGACAAGTAAACTCTCCCGGGATCCTCGGGGAAGGGGCGCAACGATGGGATTCCTGGACAAGGCGAAGGACCTGTTGGCGCAGAACGCCGACAAGGTCGAGATGGCGATCGACAAGGCCGGCGAGTTCGTCGACGAGAAGACGCAGGGCAAGTACACCGACACCATCCACAAGGTGCAGGAACAGGCCAAGAAGGCTGCCGACTCCGCCGCGCCGGGCGAGCAGCAGAACTGAAGCCATGGCCAAACTCTCCGGATCCATCGACGTACCGCTGCCGCCCGAGGTCGCGTGGAAGCACGCGTCCGACCTCTCCCGGTACAAGGAGTGGCTGACCATCCACAAGGTGTGGCGCAGCACGCTGCCCGACGACATCGACAAGGGCACAGTCGTCGAGTCGATCGTCGAGGTCAAGGGCATGTACAACCGGATCAAATGGACGGTGGTGCGTTACAAGCCGCCGGAGGGCATGACGCTCAACGGTGACGGTGTCGGCGGCGTCAAGGTCAAACTCATGGCCAAGGTCCAGCCCAGCGGGGAGGGTTCCGTCGTCGGCTTCGACGTGCACCTCGGTGGTCCGGCGCTGTTCGGGCCGATTGGCATGATCGTCGCCGCCGCGCTGCGCAGCGACATCAACGAATCGCTGCAAAACTTCGTCACGGTCTTCGCCAGGCCAGATCCGAGCACGAACGGCAACGGCGGCCTGCATCACTGACGCTGGCGGCCACCCACTCTCACCCCGCTCGGCTCGCGAAACAGCATCTACCGCGATCCGTCTCGGCGTGTCGTCGCAACCGTTTATGTGTCGTGGTGGTCGAGGGGTAGTCTGCGCGATCCGACACGCGTGACGTGCCCTTCGGTTGCACGAGCCGGCGGAACACTCGGCTAATCTCGCAACATGATTCGCCGACTGAGCCCTGGTTGGCTTGTGGCGTTCTTCGCCCTGATCATTTCGGCCAGCGCCTGGTTGCCGTGGCTGACGACCAGGGTCAATGGAGGGGGCTGGGCCAACGCCATCGGTGGCACGCACGGCAGCCTGCAGCTACCGCACGGGTTCGGCGCGGGCCAGCTCATCGTCTTACTGTCGTCGACGCTGCTGGTGGTCGGTGCGATGGTCGGCCGCGGGCTTTCGGTCAGGATTGCTTCCGTTGCGGCGCTGGTCGTTTCGTCGCTGATCGTGGCGCTCGCGGCGTGGTACTACAAGCTCAACGTCAACCCGCCGGTGTCGGCCGAATACGGGCTCTATGTGGGCGCGGTTGCCGCGGCGTGCGCGGCGGTGTGCTCGGCCGCGGCCGTCATCGCCGCCCTTGCCAACAGGCGGTGACGGCTAGGCCGATGGGAATTCGTGCCTGCCCGAGGCGTCGCTGCCCCTCGGCTCGTTCACGCCGTAGACGAAGGGCGCGAACACGACTTCGCGGCCGTCCGGGTCGCGGTAGGTGACGGCGCCCATTGCCGCCCAATACGGGTGTTGGTCGATAGGTTCGGCGCCCGCGGCCCGCAGTCGGTCGATCGCTCCGTCCCGGGCCTGCTGGTCCGGAAAGTACAGGCACAACTGGTCGTGGTGATCCGCCGCCACGGCGTCGACCGACTCGACGATCTCCAGCGTCAGGTTCCAGCTGGGCAGCCCGAATATCGCCCCGTTACTCCCGAAGCTGGACTCGAACGTCTCGTAGAGCGGCAAGCCCACCAGCTCCCGATAAAACCGCACCGCCTCGGCGAAATTGCTCGACCGCCGCGCGAAGCGGATGGCGCCGATCGAGGCCAAACGGGCGGGCCAGTGCGTGTTCCTGGGGCGCCTGCCGGGGGTTGTCACGGGCCCGCGGCTTCGGCCGCCGAGCCGGCATGTTCCCAGCGCCGAAGTTGCCCGCCGGGCGCCCATGTCGAATGGGTCCCGCTCGAGATGCGTTCCGGCAATTGCAGTTTGCACACCGGGCCGTCCTCGATCCGAGCGGCGTCGAACACGACGCAGTACGACGCGTCGGCGTTCATGTCGGTGGTGAGGGTGACCAGGTAGCCGTCGTCTTCGCCGCGGGTGCCCACCCGTGGGGCCATCGCCGTCTCGCTCCCGTAGACACCGTCGCCGAACGAGAACTCCTGCTCGCCGCCGGTGCGCAGGTCGTGTCTCACCAAGCCGTCGAACAGGAACCAGCCCGGCTTCCCGGTGGCCGCGTAGGTGTACCGGTAGTCGGTGGCGGCGTAGTCGGGGTTGATCGTGCCGAACTCGGTGATCGACTCGGACAGCTGCTCCTCCTTGACCGCGCCGGTCACCAGATTGAACCGCCACCGGTGCAGTCGCGTCTGCAGCCGGTCGAGTGCCAGGAACCGGAAAAGCTTCTCCCACTTGGTCCCACCGGTGTCTATCGGAGAAGGATCGCCTTCGAAGAAGCCGTCGAGGACGATCTCGTCGCCGTCCTCGTAGGCGTTGGTGAAGTGGAGCACGAACGTCGGGTTGGCCTCGAACCACCGAATGTCGTCGGTCCCGCCCCGGCGGGGGAGCACCGCGAAGCGCGACGGAGTGTCCGGATAGAAGCGCGGCAGGTGCACGTCGTGCTCGAGCAACCCCGGATCCCAGAACAGCGGGAAATCGTTGAGGATGACGTAATTCTCGGTGAACGCCATGTCGTGGGGCAGCCGCGGCCCCGGCAGCGGGATGTCGACGTAATGGACGAGTTCGTCGGCCTCGTCGACGACGCCGTAGCGCATGTAGGGGTCTTGCTTGCTGTAGTTGAAGAACAGCAATTCGCCGGTTCGGGGATCGACTTTCGGGTGGGCGGACACGCCCCAGTCGGTGGGGAAGCGCCCGCTCCAGGTCTCCTTGCCCAGGGTGTTCGCCGAGTACGGGTCCACCCGGTACAGATCGCCGCACTGATAGAAGCTGGTGAGCGCGACACCGCGGTGCACGATGACGTCGGTGCTCGAGGCGTCCTTCAGCAGGGTGCGCGCGCCCCAGCCGTCTTTGCGCCGGGCCAGCTGCACCGGTTCGGCCAAACCGGGCCACAGGGGCCCCCCGGCCTCGTTCTCGGCGAGGAAACCCTCGGTTCGGACAAACCGGTTGTGGTAGAAGGCTTTTCCGTCGCGAAAGCCGACGACGTGCAGCATGCCGTCCCCGTCGAACGGGTGATAAGTCTTGAAAGCCGGGTGGAGTGGGTTCTCGGTGTTGCGGAGGTAGATGCCGTCCAGATCCCGCGGAATTTCCCCCTCCACCGCGGCGAGGTCGTCGGCGTCCCACTCGGTGGTCTGCGGACGCCACGGGCCGGTCCGGTAGGGGTGGTCGTCGTCTTCGGGCAGCGTGGATAGGAACTTTCCGAGAATTTCGACATTCATGGTCACGAACCCCTGGGGCTACTCACGACGAAACTGACCGTGGTGGCGGTGCTGCCACCGAAGTTGAGGATGCCGAAGGACTTCGCGTCGTCGACCTGGTAGTCGCCGGACGTGCCGCTGACCTGTTTGGCCGCGTCGAGCAGCATCCGCACCCCGGACGCGCCGACCGGGTGTCCGCCGCCGATGAGGCCGCCGCTGGGATTGATCGGAAGCCGGCCGCCGATCTCGATCTCCCCGTTCTCGATGGCCTTCCACGACTCACCCGGACCGGTCAGCCCGATGTGGTCGATCGCCAAGTACTCGCTGGGGGTGAAGCAGTCGTGCACCTCGAACCCAGCGATGTCGTCCAGGCTCAGCCGCGCGCGGCGCAACGCGTCGAGCACCGCGGCGCGCACATGTGGGAGCACGTACGGCTCGTCGGCGGCGCGGTCGAGTTTCTGCCGCAGGCCCAGCCCGACGGTGCGATGCCCCCATCCGTCGATGCGGCCGATCGGGCGCGCGCCGGGGTGCGCGCGTAGATAGGCGTCACCGACGAGTACCAGGCCCGCCCCGCCGTCAGTCATCTGGCTGCAGTCGAACCTCCGCAAGCGGCCTTCGGTGATCGGGTTGGTCGCGTCGTCATCGGTGATGGGGTCGGGGACGGTCCAGGCGCGTGTCTGCGCGTTGGGGTTGCGGCGCGCGTTGGCGAAGTTCAGTTGCGCGATGGCCCGCAGGTGAGCGTCGTCCAAGCCGTAGCGCCGGTCGTATTCGTCGGCGACCTCGGCGAACATCGACGGCCACAGATAACGCGCGCGGACACTTTCGTGGCCGGTCCACGCGGCGGCGCCCAGATACTGTGCCGCAGTGTCGCCCGGCACCGTCTTCTCGAGCTCGATGCCCACCACCAGTGCGGTGTCGTAAGCACCCGACCGCAGGTCCGCCATCGCCGCCAGCACCGCCACGCTGCCCGACGCGCACGCCGCCTCATGCCGGGTGGCCGGGACGTCCCACAGCCCGTCGCACACCGAGGCCGGCATCGCCCCGAGGTGCCCCTGAGCGGCGAACATCTCCCCGAAGGCATTGGCGACGTGGACCACGCCGACGTCAGCGGCATCCGCCCTCGCCGCGGCGAGCGTGCCGTCGACCACCTCGGCGGTCAAGGCGGCGAAGTCGTGCCCTTCCCTGGTGAGGTTGCGCGCGAAATCGCTTTGGTAGCCGCCGAGAATCCAGACATCGGTGTCGCGATCCATACGGCGCACGGTACTCCTGGATGTGTTCAGGGTCAGTGGTATCAGCGCGCGGGTCTGGTCGCCCAGCAACAATAAAAGGCGGCCCCGTCGGCTCTCGGGCTGAACCGACGGGACCTAGGTGAGCACGTAGGCCGGCCCACGCGCGCACCTCTCATGCATCATTACCTTCCGCGGAGGTAGGCAAACATAAGACTTCACCGCTTTGCTGATCGGCGCCACGGGCGGTGAACTACAGGGCGCCTTCGGCAAGTCCCATCGGCTCGGCTTCCGGGAGGATCGGCTGTGGTCGGAAACTGTGCAGATCCGCGCGATCGATGGCGGCGAGGTCGCACCCCTTCGTCTCGCGGGCGAGCAACGCGGCCACCGCGCTGACCGCCGCCGTGGCCGCCAGGTACCACGAAATCGGCACCGCGGATTTGTACGTCTCGAGCAGGCGGACCGCGATGATCGGTGCCAGCGAGCCCGCCACGATCGCGGTGACCTGGTAACCGAACGACACCCCCGAGTAGCGCATCCGGGTGGGAAACATCTCCGCCATGGCCGCCGGCTGGACCGCGTACATGAGGCCGTGGATCACCAGGCCGATGATGATCGCCGACATGACGATGAGGTTGCGGCCGCTGTTCATCATCGGGAACGCGAAAAAGCCCCAGCTGCATGCGCTGATCGCACCGATGAAATAGATTGGGCGCCTGCCCAATCGGTCGCTGAGGCGCCCGGCCAGCGGGATGACCGCGAAGTGCACCGCGTGTGCGGCCAGGAGCCACCACAGGATCACCGTCGTGTTGGCGTGCACCTGCACCTTCAGGTAGGTGATGGAAAACGTGACGACGAGGTAGTACATGGTGTTTTCGCCGAAGCGCAACCCCATGGCGGTGAGGATGCCGCGCGGATAGCGCTTGAGCACCTCGATGGCGCCCAGGTGGCCGCGGTTGAGCTCCTCGGCCTGTCGCCGCGCGGCGACGAAGATCGGTGCGTCGGTGACTTTGGTGCGGATGTAATACCCGATCAGTACGACGACGGCCGACAGCCAGAACGCGACGCGCCAGCCCCAGCTGAGGAACTCGGCGTCGGGGAGCTCCGAGGTGAGCACCAGGAGAACCACGGTGGCGAGCATGTTGCCGCCCGGCACGCCGGCCTGCGGCCAGCTTGCCCAGAACCCGCGGCTGGCGTTCGGGCTGTGCTCTGCGACGAGCAGAACGGCGCCACCCCATTCGCCGCCGACGGCGAACCCCTGGACGAAGCGCAGCGCCACCAGAAGAGCCGGCGCCCAGTATCCGATCTGACCGAAGGTTGGCAGACAACCCATGAGGAACGTGGCGGTGCCCACCAGCAGCAGGCTGAGCTGCAGCAGTTTCTTGCGCCCGTAGCGGTCGCCCAGGTGACCGAAGACCAGGCCGCCGAGCGGGCGGGCCGCGAAGCCGACGGCGTAGGTGACGAATGCGGCAAGGATTGCGTCGAGCTCGTTGCCGCCTCGCGCGAAGAACACCTTGCTGAACACCAGGGTGGCGGCGGTGCCGTAGAGGAAGAACTCGTACCACTCGACGACGGTGCCCGCCATCGACGCGGCGACCACCCGGCGGAGATACGCGTTGCCTTCGACTGCTGTGGGCCGCACGCCATTAGGCGCATTCACCGGTTGCCCTCCTCGGCCGACTGCTCACAAGTTAGCGCGCGCGGCCGTTCGCCGGGTAGCCCGCCGGGCGAGTGGTGGCTACGGCAGCGGCGGGGCCGGCGGTGCCGAGGGGGCGGGGGGAGCCGAGAGGGTCGACGGCGGCGCCAGCGTGGTGAGGGGTGTGGGCGTCGTCGTCGGCGCCGATGTCCCGGTGCTGGACGGAGCGGCGGTCGCGACGTCCGGGTATCCGACCCAGGCCGCCCCGACGAGCGCCACGCCGGCGGCGGCGACGAGGACTGCGAAGCGGCGGGTTGTCCAATTGCTCATGAGACCTACTCCTGTTCCGAGCCGGAGATTCACATAGTGGATTATGTAAGACCGTAATACGGATCACAAGATCATCTGCACAACGCAACGCCGCGGCCATCAGCAACGCTCGCGGTGACCGGGGACGGCGGCCCGCGGCGCCGGTGCCGCACCGATCGTCCGGGCGGTGGGGGTGAGGGAATCGTGCGTGGGATGCGGGCAGAGCACCCCGACCGGCGGTGAACCGTCCAGGTCGGTCGTGTGAATTGGCTGATTCCGGTGCGCGCCGGGCGGCGCCCCGACGGGCGTCCTCGTGATGGAACCGGCGGATTGCGACACGGTCACGGATGCATACCTATCAGCAAATCGGTGGTCACATCCGCCACGCAGATCACTATCGTCACATGAGCGAACCGCGGGCGTCAATCTGATTTGGGTGCGACGCCGCTGTCCCTCGAAAGGTGTTACATGTCGGCGATTTTTCGGAGCGTGTCGCTATCGGTGGCATCGGCGGCCGCTGTCGGACTCGTCCTCGCGGTGGGCCCCGCCCCGGCCGCGAACGCCACGCCGTGCGGCGCACCCGAAGCGAACATCGACCCGCCGGCCGCGCCTCCCGCTATGCCCGCACCCCAGCCGGTCGTCCAACCGCCGACGGGACGGCGGCCCTCGCATACGAATGACCGCGCTCCGCTACCCAAACTGGGTCCGCTCATTTCGTCGTTCCTCAAGCCGACCACGCCGGGGCAACGGTATTCGGCGCCGATCCAGCCCCAGGCCGGGGTGGTGCCGCCGGCCCCGAATCCGCCCACGCCCGGCGTCCCGCAATCCCCGAATGCCACTCAATTGAACCCGAATGCGGCCCCGGTTCAGCCGCGGCCCGCGCCCGCTCCCCAGCCCGCACCGCCGCCACCTCCGGCCAACATCGCGGGTGCGCCGACGTCACTGGTGGACTGGGTGACTGGTCCGAACGGCCCCAACAAAACCCTCGATCGGTTCGGCATCTCCGGCACCGACCTCGGGATCGCCTGGGACAACGGCGATCCCGCCAACCGTCAGGTGCTGATGGCGTTCGGCGATACGTTCGGATACTGCAAGGTCCATGGCCAGCAGTGGCGGTACAACACCCTGTTCCGCAGTTCGGACCACGATCTGTCGCATGGGATTCACATAGCCGATGGTCTGCCCAACGACAAATACTCGGGTTCACCGGTGTGGACGACCGGCCTGTCCAAGCAGGTCGTCAACACCATCCACAAGGCCGCACACGAGACCGGGATCATCCCGACCGCGGGCATGTCGCTCGGTAGGACCCAATACATGAGCTACATGTCCATCAGGCAGTGGGGCCGCGACGGCGAATGGACCACGAACTATTCGGCGATCGCCCGCTCGCTGGATAACGGCCAGAACTGGGGCGTCTTTCCCGGCACCATTCGCACGGCCTCGGCGGACGCGATCCCCGGGATGGGCTTCACCCCCGGTAACGAGAACTTCCAAATGGGCGCGTTCATGAAGGGCAACGACGGTTACCTCTACCAGTTCGGCACTCCGTCCGGCCGCGGCGGCGCCGCCTTCTTGTCGCGGGTTCCGCCGAACCAGCTGCCCGACCTCACGAAATACCAGTATTGGAATGGCGACAACGGCGGGCACTGGGTCGCAGCCAATCCGGGCGCGGCGACGCCGCTGTGGCCGGGACCGGTCGGCGAGATGTCGGCGCAGTACAACAACTACTTGAAGCAGTACCTGGTGCTCTACACCAATGGCGGCAGCAACGACGTCGTGGCAAGGACCGCGCCGTCGCCCGAGGGGCCGTGGAGCCCCGAACAGCCGTTGGTGTCGGCATTCTCGATGCCGGGCGGCATCTACGCGCCGATGATCCACCCGTGGTCGTCGGGCAGGGACTTGTATTTCAACCTCTCGCTGTGGTCGGCGTACGACGTGATGCTGATGCACACGGTGCTGCCGTAGGCGAGAAGGGTTGCGCTCAGCGAGTGGGTGGGGGCAGTCCCGGCACCCAGGCGGAGTGGCCCCGTTGCAGGCCGCGCTGCACCTCTTCCATCAGGGCCGCGCTGCCGGCAGGAGCCGTCTCGGTACAGGCACAGCGCAGCGCGGTGTACGGATTCGCCTCGGCGCCGACGGGCTCGTCGGCGGCCGCCTGGGCTGCCAGCCCAACGCCGACGCCGAAAGTGATTGCAG
This sequence comes from Mycobacterium saskatchewanense, assembly GCF_010729105.1. Classification (NCBI taxonomy): domain Bacteria; kingdom Bacillati; phylum Actinomycetota; class Actinomycetes; order Mycobacteriales; family Mycobacteriaceae; genus Mycobacterium; species Mycobacterium saskatchewanense. The sequence continues at coordinate 2,691,062 of NZ_AP022573.1, read as the reverse complement.
CGGCGGCTATTGCTTTGGCGATCACGTGCTGGTGGTGAGTCGTCATGGCATCCTCCTGGCTTGAATCGGGTGGTCATGGGTCCGAATTCGTCGCGCCAATTCGGGTTACCGGCAAGGAAATTGGACTGAGTCGGGAGCCCGATGGCGTCGGTGGAGCGCAGAATTCTGCCCATACCAGCTTCGACGTCGACCGCGGCGCGTTAGTTCCGCCGCGATTCTGTTCGGAGTCTCGGAAAGATCAATTTCTCGCTGTTGCAACTTGTTTCATTCCGGCCGCCTTCTCACAGCTCGAGCGCTGCCCAGGGGCGGCGCTTGGTATGATGTGGCGCAATTTGCACGATACGTTGCCGAAAGCTCGCGCTCTACCGAGTCGTTTGGTTTCTGGCCATGCTCAAATGTTTTGTGAACTCGGCCGTCCGCTGCTCGGCGCCGCCAGCGCGGCCTCGGCGCAACGGGCGCAGGCTCGGCGAAGCGGGCGTTGGGCCGCTTACTCGAGTTTTAGGCGCCTAGGGTCTCCGTCGCTCGCGGGGTCCCGAGGGGCTAGCCGGCAGTCGCCTGGTGCCGTAATCCCTCCAGCATGCAGATGCGGACGGGATGTCGCTTGCCCTTGACCTTCACCCAGCCGTGGTTGCTGACTCGGGCGGCCGCACCGAGGGCGGCGTAGGTGCCCGGGCCGAGAATCACCTGGCCCGGCTGGGCGAGGCTTTCGAGCCGAGCGGCCAGGTTGATAGTGTCCCCGATCGCGGTGAAGCTGCGCATCTGTGGGGCGCCGATGTTTCCCACCAATGCTGGTCCGGTGTTGATGCCGACGCGGAAGCGGGGCCAGTCGCCGCGCCCGGCGGCCGCCTCTTCGACCACGGTGTGCAGCGCGAGCCCGGTCCGGGCGGCTCGCATCGCGTGATCAGGCTGGCGCACCGGAGCGCCCCAGATCGCCATCACCGCGTCGCCCGCGAATTGCAGGACGGTGCCGCCGGCCTCGAGGATGAGCGGAACGACCGCGCCGTAATAGGTATTGAGCATGGTCACCACCTGGTCCGGGGAGGTGGCTTCGGTAAATGGGGTGAAGCCGTGCAGGTCGGCCATCAGCACTGTCACCTCGTTGATCGCGCCGCCGAGCCCGGCTTGATCAGGATCGGCCAGTAGCGCGGTGGCGACCGCGGGCGACATGTAGCTGCGAAACAAGCCGTCGAGGTGGCGGTAGAGCCGGGCGTTCTCCAGCGCGACCGACGACTGGTTTGCGAACGACCGCAGCAGCGCGATGTCGGCGTCATCGAACGCCCCCGAAGGCCGGCGCGCCTCGATCACCCCGGCGACCTGCCCCTTGACCATTATCGGCAGCTCGAGGTCGGCGCGTTCGGATCCGGCGGACCGGGCTCTCGCGCCATCGCAGAAGCTGAGCTCGCCGACGTGCATGAGGGCCAGTCGGAATTCGTCGCCGGGGAAGGCATCGGTGATCGCCGACATCACTCGCCTGAGCAGCGCGTCCTCGTCCTGAATGACGCTGGATTCCCTCCCGAGGGCCACCAAACTCCGCAGCTTGCGCACGCGTTCGCGTTCGGCGCCAACGGCTTCCGCGCCCCGTTTAAGCACGGCCACCTGCTGCTCCGACAGCTCGAACCTGTCCGCGAGGTCGGCGGTGACGGCCCCGGGCGCCACCTCCTCGCCACGCTCCCGGCGCTGCAGCACGTCGACCATCGCCTCCAGCGCCGCGGCGTAGTCGCGGCGAATTTCGGCGACGGTCTGGCGGGTGGCCAGCGAATCGAATAGCCCCCGGGCAGTGCCTTCCCGGTGAAACTCGACACGGGCGCTGTAGGCGATGAAGCAGAAGGCCATCGTCATCAGTAAGTGCCACAACCACCACGAGGCGTGCCAGCTCATCCCGAGCGCCAGGGCCACCGATGCCTCGGATAGCAAGACGAACGCCGTCAGCACCGACATGACGACCACCGCGGGACGGCGCCGATAGATCGGAAAATAGGCGAGCGCCGCGGTCGCGAACAGGACCGCACCGAGCAGCGCCCCGACCCGCTCCACGTCTTCCACCACCATCTGGTCCGCGAACCGGTCCAACGCACCGGACAGGACCAGCGCGGGGCAGGCGACCACCAGCACCCAGATCGCGACCGACAGGGGCCGGCGCCACGACCACAACCGGGCGTTCCTGACAGGTGTGAACGTCACGGCGGACGCGAGCGCCACCATGCCGGCCAGGACCAGCCCCATGCGTGTCGGCAACATGAACTCCGCGTCGGACGTGTCCATCAGGACCCCCGGCGTCAGCAGGGCGTGCACTCCGAAGAAGCCGGCGGTCGTCATGAAAACCAGCGACACCAGCCAGAGGCGGGCGTCGTCGCGCGCCCGGGACGCCCGGGCGATCAGGGCGCCCAATGCCACGCTGACCAAGGCCGCGGACAGGACGAGGACGAAGTGCGCGTCCCGGTTATCCCATGCCAGGTCGATCTGGGGCTGCTCGAGCAGCATCCACAGCGCCAGCATCGGCAGCGCCATGTGCATGAGCCAGTTCACCGTGCGGAGCCGAGACCCGCGGCGGGCAACCACGCCGCTCCTACCCGGCCGGCGTGGTTCCGACGCCGCCTGTCTGCCGTCGGCGTCATGACCGGCCGAGACGGTGCTAGGTCGGGTTGCCAACGGCTTCAATGCGGCTCAGGGGCGACACCGTTCGAAACATGCATGTCACGCGAAGCCTGTTCGCCCTCATCCAGCGGTGTGCCTCGCGTGCGTCTCCGCTCGCGTGGAAGTTCCCGTCGGTCAAGTCGACGTCAAGCTTTTGCGGCATGTCGGGCTTTCTCTTCCGGCTCGACTGAGCGGATGGCCTGCACCGCCAATGGTGCTCACCGCGGCCCCGGGGCGCTTGCACTGCAACGAACAGCGTTTGACGCTCCGCGCACGGTCTTCGCGGCCGCGACTCCACTACATCCCGAAGATCGAACAGAAGCGGTGCGCAAGGCGTCACAGTGAACCCGGAACGGCGGCACCTCGTTGCTCGTGCATGGGGATCGTCACGACCGCCGCAGAACGACATTTCGAAGCCTTCCGCTCGGCGGTGTCGGACACGTTCGTTCCGCTGTCGCTGTCGGTCGACGACAGGTCAAACTTCGAGGGCCGGCTGCGATCGGCCAACCTGGGCACCGTCCAATTGTCCGAGGTCGACGTTGCTGCGAAGAGCCTTGTGGTGCGCCGGACCAGTCGGCTGATTCGGCAGAGCACCGCCAGCTATCTGAAGGTTGGCGTGCAGGTCGCCGGCCGATCGTCCGTGTTCCAGGACGGTCGCGAAACGGTGCTGACGCCGGGTGACCTGGTCGTCTACGACACGTCCAGACCGTACGAACTGCGGTTCGCCGAGTCCTACCGGGTGCTGGTCGTGATGCTCCCAACGCCGTTGCTGCGGCTGCCCATACCGCAGCTTGGCCACCTGACCGCCCGCGTGATCAGCGGCCGCAGCGGGTTGGGCGCATTGGTGTCGCAATTTCTGCTACGCGTCGGCACCGGGGTCCTCGACGGCGAGCACGAGGGCAACCCCCACGTCGCCGAGGCCATCATCGACCTACTGGCCGCGGCCCTCATCGACAACCTCCCGGGCGAGGTGCGGCACTCCGATGCCGGTCGGCGGGCGCAACTGACCCGCGTCCGTGCCTACATCGAACGGGAACTCGGCAACCCTGCCCTGGACGTCTCGGCGATCGCCGCGGCCAACCGCATGTCGGTCCGTTACCTGCAGAAGCTGTTCGAGAAGGACGGCGAAACCGTCACCGGGTGGGTCCGTGCGCGCCGGCTGGAGCAGTGTCGCCGCGACCTCACGGATTGTCGGTACCTACCCGTGCCCGTGAGTTCGGTGGCCGCCCGGTGGGGGCTCGTCAACGCCGCCCACTTCTCGCGGCTCTTCAAGAAGAGCTACGGCGTCAGCCCGACGGAGTACCGAGCGTTCTCCTTGGCGTCGGGGCCGGTGCGTGATTTGGCAACCTCTGTGCGCGAGGGGGAAAGCGCGTCGTCGCCGACGCTCCACGAGTGGAGCTGACGCAAATCGCATGTCGTGAAGGGGGAGCGGCCGGATGACGACATCGGGCTATAGCGTGGACATGATCGTGGTGGGCGCGGGGTCGTCCGGCGCCGCGATGACGCGGCGGCTGGTGGACGCGGGGTTGACTGTTCTACTGCTGGAAGCCGGTGGGCCCGACATCAATCCGGCCATTGTGGACCCCACCCGGTTGTTCGAGGTGTGGTCAGGGCCCGACGAGCGGGGCTACCAAACCGTGCCGCAACCGCAGGCGGCCAACCGGTGCCTGTCGTGGCCGCGGGGCAAGGCGCTCGGCGGAACGAGCTCGCTCAACGCCATGGTCCACGTCCGCGGCGCCCGCCGGGATTTCGATCACTGGGCCTATCTGGGCAATCCGGGGTGGTCGTGGGCCGACGTGCTGCCGACGTTCCGGCGCATGGAGGACTACGACGGTGGCGAGTCCCCGCTGCACGGTGTCGGCGGTCCGCTGCACATCCTGACGCACTATGAGCCCGACGACGTGCACGGCTCGGTGTTGGACGGATTCGTCGAACTCGGCCTGCCGGTCAATCCGGACTACAACTGCGGCGTGCTCGACGGTGTGTCGGCAATGGCCTTCACCATCAAGGATGGCCGGTGGCACAGTACCGCCTCGGCCTACCTGCGTCCCGTCGAGTCGTGTCCCAATCTCACCGTGCTCACGGGGGCCCGCGCGCGTCGATTGCTGATGCGCGGTAACCGCTGCGTGGGAGTCGAGTGGACGCGGAACGGGCGCGTCGAGTCGACAACCGCCGAACGCGAGGTGATCGTCTGCGCAGGCGGCATCGAATCGCCTCGGCTGCTGATGCTTTCGGGCATCGGCGACGCCGACCATCTCCGCGCCGTCGGCATCGACGTCGTCGTCGACCTTCCCGGAGTCGGCCGCAACCTGCACGACCATCTTCTTGCGCCCGTCATCCTGACGACCGACCGGCCCATCGATGCGCCGACGCCCGGGCTTCCCCTGACCCAGGCCCACGTCTGGGCGCGCACGCGACCCGGCCTGCTCACGCCCGACATCCAGCCCATCGCCCTCGGATTCCCGCTCTACAGCGAGCCGTGGATGACCGGCCCGGACAACGGCATATCGCTGCTGGCGGGAATGGTGCGGCCGAGCAGCCGGGGAGGTATCCGGCTGACGGGTCCGCGGACCGATGACACGCTGTTGATCGATCCCGCGACGTTCACCTGCGAAGAGGATCTCACCGCCCTGGTGGCCGCAGTCAAGCTGTGCCGCGAGCTGGAAACGACCAAGGCGCTCAGCGAATGGGGCTTCCGGGAACGGTATCCCGGGCCGGAGGTGGAAACCACTGAGGCGCTTCGTGATTTCGTGCGCAGGACCGCCTTCACCTATCACCACCACGTAGGCACCTGCAAGATGGGAGTCGACGTCGATTCCGTGGTCGATCCCCGGTTGCGGGTCCACGGCGTGGAGGGCCTGCGGGTCGCGGACGCGTCGATCATGCCCGCGGTGACGTCCGGCAACACCAACGCTCCCGCGGTCCTCATCGGTGAGCGCGCGGCGGATTTCGTGCTCATGGACGCCCGCGAACCGGCCGGCGTGGCGTACTCGGCCCGGGGCTGAGCCGCGAACGGCTCCCCCCTTGGCGTCAGCCGGTCCGCGCCGCGTGGACGGCCTGCTCGATCAGGTCCGCCGCGGCGGTGGCGCTTTCCGCCGGGGTGGTCGACTGGGCGGCGACCTCGCGGGCACGGGCGACGCGCTCGGGGGCGAGGACGAAACGCAGGTCTTCGACCAGCGATTGCCGGGTGGTGGACCGGAAACACCGGCCGCCTCCGACCCCCAGTTGCTGAATGGCGGCCGCCCAATACGGCTGATCCAGCCACCACCAGAGGATCAAGGCGGGGACGCCGGCCCGCAGCCCCGCCGCCGTGACGCCCGCGCCCCCATGGTGGACGACGGCCCGGCACAGCGGGAACACGTCCGCGTGTTTTCCGCCGGCGACGACTTTGACGTGGTCTCCATGTGCGATGTCGGCGAACTCGTTCGGGCCGGCGAATATCAATGCGCGTTCGCCCAATTCGACGCACGCCCCGTCGATCATGGCCACCGTGTCGGCGAACGAAGGCAACGGTGTGCTGCCGAACCCGAAAAAGATCGGCGGAGGTCCTTCTTCAACCCAGCCCAGAATCTCGTCGTCGGCGTCCGTCGGCGACTCGAGTGTCAGGGCACCGACAAATGGCCGCCAGCCCGCACGCGCTCCCCAATGGGCCGCCAACGCGGGGAAACACAGCGCATCGTAGGCCTGGATCTCGAGAAATGGGGCCGGTGTCTCGGCGGCCTCGGGCAGGCCCAGTTCTCGGCGCTGCGCGGACTTCACCTCCTGGGTGATGGTTCGGTCCAGCCACCCGACCGGCAATGTCTCGGGCGGACAGTAGTGCAGCCCGGCCATCGGGATCCGATGGTACTCAGCGACATTCGCGACCACGTCCAGCTCGGAGCCCATCGACACCAGGAGATCAGCGCCGCCCGCGAGGGGCATCAGCGCCGCCGCCTTTTCAGTCCAGACGCCGAACACGTACTCGAACATCTTGGGCAGCGCGCCGATCTTGTTGGGGCTGTTGAAGATCGCCAAGTCTTCCTCCCGCATGCTCTGCGTGTCGGGACCGTAGGCCGCCGCGGCCAGCCCGGCCGACTCAACCCACTCGACGAGGTGAGGCGAGACCGCCAGCTGCACGTCGTGGCCTCTTCGCTGCAGCTCGCGGCCCGCGGTGGTGCACGGCTCGACATCGCCGCGGCTTCCGTAGCCCGTCAGCACGAACCTCATCGGCGGGACACCATGACCAACACATAGCGGACGATGCCCACGGCGGTTAAACCGAATGCGACTTCGAGGTGAACAGAATGGGTGGTTCGTGCGCGAGGCTTCATAGGACGCCGCCGTCACTCCCGGTTTCGCCCGGCCAGTTCTCGCAGAAATCGCGGCATACGGCCGGGCGCCGAAGTCGTAGTAGCGCACCCAGCGCGGGGTGGCCTGCCGATACCGGATTCGCGTCTACGACTACGGTCGGGGTCCGCCTGGTACATCCCGCAGCGGCGTAGTCGGGAGCCCATGTTGCTCTCGCTGGCCTGGGGTCGCAGCGGCGGGCGGGGGCCATCACTTCGGTGAGGGTGGTGGCGTCGCCCAGCAGCGCGTAGGTCAGTGCGGGATCGGAACGAGCTGTGCTGCAACAGCTTCCCGTTCTCGCAGACGAGTTACAGTGCCCGATCGGCTTCCTGCCCGGGGCTGGCGTTGGCCTTCCGCGCCGCGACGTGCGGTCGTTGGACTTCTTGCACGGGGTCGGGAACTTGTGGCCTGACCTCTGCCGCCGTCTGTGCTGGCTGACAGGCCCGACCGGGTGTGGGGGGAGGACTTTCAATTCGGCCTCCGGGTGCCGCAGCGACGCAAGCGTAAACGTCGCGGCACCTCCACGGTAACGCGGCACCTATCCGACCGTCCTGCGTTGTGACAACGGACCCGAATGGCCTGCAGCGCAACATTGGCCGATTGGGCCGGCGGCCGAGTTGGGTTGCACTTCATCCCGCCCGGCGAGCCTTGGCGAAACGGGTACGTTGAATCGTTCAACTCCCGTGCGCGACGAGTGCCTCAACATCAACAGTTTCTGGTCACTGGCGCAGGCGCGCGTGGTTGTCAGCGACTGGAAACACGACTACAACCATTGCCGGCTCGCATCACTGGGCTACCAAACCCCGGCCCGCTATGCCGCGACGTGCACCCACCGATGAACGACTTCGGTTGTTGTTTTTGCTTGGCAGTGCTGTGGTGAGGAGTGCTGTGACCGCGGCGCGAGCCTGCACCGCGATGGACGGGTCGTGATCCATTTGCGCGCTGAGGATGGCGCCGTCGTAGATGAGGTGCAGCTGGCGTCCCAGTGTCCGGGGATCGGCTGCACCGGTGTCTGCAGCGAGACTGGTGAACAGTTCGCGTAGCTCGGCGCGGTAGGCATCGACGGCGTGTTCGATCACTCCGCCGGGCGGCGCCTCGGCGCCGGCCGAGATGAAGGCGCAGCCATGGAAGGTGGGCTCGGAGAGGATCTCGGCTTGGGCGTCGAAGACCGCGTACACCCGAGCCACCGGGTCACTGTGCTGTTGCACCGCGGCCCGCAGACGGGCGATGGTGCGCGCGTGCCGTCCGTCGAGATAGGCCCGCACCAGTTCGTCCTTGCTGCCAAACGTGTTGTACAGCGACGCCTTGGCGACGCCCGCGTGTTGGATGACCCGGTCGATTCCCACGGTGTGAACGCCTTCGTCACCGAACAATTCGTCGGCGGCATCGAGCAGCCGCTGCCGGGCCGAGCGCCTCGGGGCTTGCGCATTCGCCCTGGTGGTCACCCGTGATGTTTGGGTCATCAGCGCTCCACGGCGAGTTCATGTGCATCCGCTGCACTGCCGGGCTGTTCGACCGGTTCGAGCAGCATCACCGGAATGTCGCGGTCACCGGCCTTAACGCGGTATTCGGGGAAGTGCGGCCAGAACCGTTCGGCGACCTCCCACCAACGCGCCTTCTCGGCACCGTGGGCTTCCCGGGCTCGCAGTTGATGGACGGTGGCGCCGTCCTGCAGCATCACCTGCGGGTGGGCGATGAGATTGCGGTACCAGGCCGGATGCGTGGGGGCGCCAGCGGCCGAGGCCACGGCGACGTAGGTGTCGCCTTCCTTGATGCGCATGACCGGGTTTTTCCGGACGCTGCCGGTTTTGGCGCCGATGGTGGTCAAGATGACCACCGGTCGGTCCTCCAGGGTCCCGCCCTCCTGTCCGCCGGTGGCTTCATAGAGTGCGACCTGCTCACGGACCCGATCACTGGGGCTGGGCACATAGCTGCCGGTCATGTCTTACACCGCCGTCCGGCCGCCGTCGACGGGGATGACCGCGCCGGTGATGTAGCTGGCCTTGTCCGAGGCGAGGAAGGCAACCACCTCGGAGATCTCCTCAGGTTGCGCACCACGATTCAGCAGCGTGGTGCCGGCCAGATTCTCGATCAGGTCGCGTTTCGACTCGGCGGTGAACACCGGCCCGGGCGCCACAGTGTTCACCCGTACCCCCGAGGGGCTGAACTCGGCTGCCCACGCCCGAGACATCGCGGTCAGCGCCGCTTTGGTCGCCCCGTAGGCAGCTCCGCCGGCCAAGCCGACGTGCCCGGCCATGCTGTCAATGCTGACGATGCTGCCATGCCCACGTTTGGCCATCCCCGGCGCCAGTGCAGCGACCAGCTGGTAGGTCGCGCGCACGTTGCTGTCGAACAAGAGATCAAAGGTCTCGGTGTCCAGCTCCGCGCTGGGACCGAACCAGGAGATTCCACCGTTGTTGACCAGCACCTCGACTTCACCGGCGTCGGCCGCCAGCGCCGTAACCGCGTCGGCGTCGGCCAGGTCCGCCGCAACGAACCGGGCCCGACCGCCATTGGCGGCGATCTCATCGACCGTGGCCGCGCCACGTCCGGCGTCGCGGCCGTGCACGATCACCTCGAAACCGTCACGCGCCAAATTCAGTGCGACTGCCCGGCCGATGCCCGAGGTCGCCCCCGTCACCAACGCCACCGGCCGCTGACCATTCGATTGTTCCGCCATGATGACTCCCGATTGAGTAGACCTGTCTGTCCAATTTTGCGGACGCTACATCAAACAGAGCACCGCGTCCGATGATTCCCGACCCAATCGAGACGGGGTTGAACATGTTCCTTGCCCTTAGATGCGAGACCTCACGACTGGGCGGTCACGACAAGTCAGTCCAGAGGCTGCCCAGTGTTCCGATGAGGACTCTCCTGTGCCGTGGACCAGTTCACGGCGTCCAGTCAAAGGCGGCGCCGCAACACGCGGAGCGGGCATTCGTCGGTGATTGTGCTTGGCCTTGAAGACCAGAGGCCTCGACACAGACTCCGGCGGTCGAGGTGGCCCCGCCCGCAACGGTGCTATCACCGGGCCCAGTAGCCGGGACTGGACCTTGGTCAGGACAGTTCGGACAGCCTAGCGAGTGCAGCCGCGGAAAGCGGGCAGGGACTCGACTGTTTGTCTATCATCACGATGACTGTGCGGGCGATGGCCACGCACTCGTTTTTCTGAAATAGACCCTGCTTCAGCGTGAATGAGCTGCGCCCAACCGACTCGACTACGGTTCCAATCGCGACTTCGCCCGGCCAGGTCATTTCACGTCGAAAGTCGAGCTCCAGACGCGCGATGACAAACGACTGGTGCGGTTCAGCAAGAGGTGTTTCTGGGTGGTAGAGAAGTTCTACACGTCCGGTTTCGAGCGCGGTGGAGAAGACGGCGTTGTTGACGTGCCCTTGCCGGTCTGTGTCTGCATAGCGCAACTTGTCGTAGGTCTGTAGCGGAAATTGTGAAAGTACGGGAGTGCCGTTCATGATGGCATCTCTTCTCTCGTGGAGCTAGGCGGCGGATGAGCTGATGTGCTTTAGACCTGAGTTTGGACACCTTCGGTGATTCTGATGTTGACCATCCACCTCTGGTGTCGGATCTGCTGGCGGACCAGATCGCGTTCCTGCAACGAGAACCCCATGTCGGCAAGTAAGCTGCTTGCAAGACGGTGGCTGGGTCACTGCCGCTGTCGAGCATGCTTGCGCTCCGTCGAGGCTATTCCGCTAACAAGCATAGCGAGTCCACGGCGGAAATCCTCTGCAGCGCTTGACTGTTGGCTGACCTCCGACAGCGCGGCAATATGTGGGTAGTCGGCGCCGGCGATCTCGCCAATCCGAGCGGCGCCCACCGTGTTGGCCTGATCATGAAGGACGGTGCCAGCGAAGATGCCGGCGAACTCGGCCTGTGCCGACCCTGTGACGAGCGCCAACGTCGCCCTGAAGGCAGCCAGAATCTGAAGCTGGTCAAGCCGCGATCGCGATAGAGCCTCAATCATTCGTTCCGCGGGAGCGAAACTCGACGCCGACTCCGACCGGCGTGTCAAGATCAACGGAACCGCGTTAGGGTGCGCTCGCAAGGTCTCCCACAACGCTGCGGCGGTAGCTTCGAGATCAGACCGCCAATCCTTCACCGGCGGAGGCAAAGTAACTCGTTGCATGATCGCATCAACTACTAGTTGTTCGAGGCCCTCACGGCCGTTGACGTAGTTGTAGAGCGTCATCGGGCCGGTCCCAAGTTCCGAGGCAACGCCGCGCATACTCAGCCCAGCAACCCCCTCGCGCTCGACGATTTTCAGCGCACACCGACCAATCTCGTCGACTGAAAACCGAGCCCGCACCTCGCTCTTCTCTCTTTGTTCTGCGGTCAGCTAGCACTGGGGTGGCCAGGACATACAGAGGTACAGTGTACGTGATTAGGTGGTCTGGTGGATGTCCTGGTCAACAACGCCGCCATCGGCGTGTTGGCTCCAACATCTGCCTTTCCTGTGGACGGATTTCACGCGGTCATCGCAACGAATCTGACCGCACCCCATTTTCTGGTGGGAGCGCTCGCGCCAGTGACGGCTGAGGCAGGCAAAGGCGCAATCGTCAACATAGCCAGCATGGCAGGGCAATTCGCTCTGCCGGGTATGTCGGTGTATGGCGCGACCAAGGCCGCATTATTGTTCTTGACCAAGAGCTGGTCGGCCGAATACGGCCCGCAGGGGGTCCGGGTGAACGCAGTAATACCTGGTCCCACGCGGACATCGGGATCGGCCGCGCTCGGCGAGGCGCTCGACACACTTGCCACGCAGGCCCCCGCCGGTCGGGTCGCACGACCGTGCGAGATCGCTTCGGCTGTCGCGTATTTGGCGAGTGACGCGGCCAGCTTCATCTATGGTGCAGCGCTCTCCGTCGATGGCGGTCGCACCGCGGTATAACTAAGACGCAACTAATGTCTCGACGGGCGCCGCCTTCGGGCAGAGATTCATGGCCACCGGCGTGCCCTTAACCCTGAGCGACGGCACGCCGCGGTGGCTAGCTGCTGCGGTGAAACACGTTGATGGATAACAGATATTAAGCGTTAGGGGGTCGATGCGCAATGCGCGATCGGTGGCGACGCGGCCGGCAAGCGCGCACCGCCAAACGGCGACAGCAGCGAGTATCAGCACCCTGAGCGCATCAATGGCGGGCCATCTGGTTGACCACAGTCCGAGGCAACTCCCATGAAGTCGGGTGCGAGCGTTCTGTTGACGGTATGCGTACAGTGTACCTAAACGTTGACTGACTAGAGACGCTGATGAGCGTGGCTCCCAGTATCGGAGGTGATGGCGCGGATTCCCTTTGCCGTCGCAGGGGCCGGGCGGCGTGCTGTGGAGCGGCCGGACACATGTTGGGCCCCGGATCAAGCTCAGATCCTGGCTCGTGTGGCTGGCATGTTCGACGCGGGCTTGTCGGTGCGGGCTGTGAGATTGGTTCCCTCCGCGTTCGCTCGCCTGATGTCATGACCGGTCACGCACGATGGTTGGTCGCACCGCTCGGTGGGTTCGATCGCTGGTCTGTCGCACGATGGCGGCGGGTTAGGCAGGCTATCGGTGGCGAGAACCTCCGATCATGGCGACCGCCAACACGGCTGGCGCGTCGCCGCGGTTGTGCCAGCGGTGCCGCGTTCCATTTTGGATGTTGACATCGCCTGCACGAAGCATCTTTTCGGCGCCATCATCGAGCTCGAGGACGATTTCGCCGGCAAGGACGACCTCCATATCGACCGTGTCGGTGGTGTGCATGCCCGGGTCGTCCACCTCGCTGACCGCGATGAGGCCGGGCAATTTGTCCTCGAGTTCCTCGATGCACGTTTGCAGGTCGATTCCGCTCAGCTCACCGTGGCCGTCGCCTGGCGGTACGGTCAGTACGAAGAAGCGATAGCCTCCCGGAGGTGGGAAAAATGTTGTCTTGGCGCCATTTTGGCCCGAAGCGGGGAACTGGGGTAGGGAGTCTGCTCGCCACAACTCATGATAGGTAGTTGTGGTCAGTGCCGCGGTGGTGGGATCCACCATGGCGTCGTCGACAAAGATCGCCTTGCCCTGGTCGTCATTCCCGGTGACTACTCGGCGAATCTGCATCGTGACCTCCGACAAGTTGATACGGGTGGGTATTTGTTTGCGGCGTAGTGATGTCGATCGATTTCGGCAAGTAGTTGGCAGCGTCCGGACCGGTCGGGGGAGGGCCGACTCCACCGCGGCCCCCGGTGTCGTTGTCGCGACGAGACTCAGTCATCATGGCCGCGTTGCGGACTGGGAAGCACGATTGTGAACCGGTCAGCTGGATGGGTGTGAATGCCCACCGCTAGTAGCCGACCCGAGGAGTCGCGGTGCCGCCGAGTGATCACCAATGCGGCGGAGCCGGGATCGGCCGCCATCGGCTGGGCCATTTCGCGAGAAAGCACGACAGCGGTGATGGTCTGTTCGAATCGACTGGTGATAGGATTGCCCGGGTCAATGATTCCGTGCACCAATTGATCTCGTGGTAGTTCGGCGCGCAGATACTGCTCGCTGAAACACAGCGGCTGCCCCTGCCGACCGCGATGCTTTCGTACACCGGTCATCACCCACCAACGGGTTCCCCCTTTAGTGCCCAGCCGTTTGGCAAGATTGCGATCGGCGACCAACTCGCGTGTGGTGGGGCGCACAATGCGCGTATTGGCCACCAATTCGACGATGTCAGCGGCATTGGACGCCAGGGGTTGGTAGCTGCCAGTGGGCACGCGCGACACCACCTCGCTGCCGGCACCCGGCCGCCGGTTAATCAGGCCGGCGCTTTCCAGGTGGTGCAGGGCATGGCGCACAGTGCCGCGGCTGAGTCCGTGTTGCTGACACAGCTGCGCCTCGGTGGGCATCTTATCGCCGACGCCGAACGTCCCGCGCCGGATCTGTTGACCGAGGTGTTCGGCCAACATGCGGTACTGCGGCAGTCGATTCATAGTGTGTGAGTTGCTTGTTCAATCGCGGTCAACGCCCGCCGGGTGCTCAGCGTGACCCGCTCGGCCACATCGTGAGCAGGTTCACGGGTGTTGTCGCGCAGCGAACGTTGGTAGATGCCCTCGGTGAGAACTGCCATGCGGAAGTTGTACAGCGCGACGTAGTAGTCGACCGGAATGTCAACGGCGAGCCCGCGGGATATCGCGTAGCGCCGCCACAGCCCAGACGGGTCCGGCCAGCCCTGCCCGGAGGGGCAGGCCTCGCCGTAGACCTCGAGGAACCCGACCATGTCGAGCACCGGATCGCCGATGGTGGCGGTCTCCCAGTCAACGATGGCGGCAACCCGTGCCGGCCGATCTGGTGCCATGATCACGTTCAACACGTGGTAGTCGCCGTGCATGATGGTCGGTTCGAAATGCCGGGGCAGTTGACGGTCCAGCCAACCCGCGACATGGGCCAGCTCAGGCAAGGTACGGCCGTCATAGGAGTCGAGTTGGCCAAGCCAGCGCGTCACCTGCCGTTGGTGAAACCCGTCCGGTTTGCCGAAGTCTTCCAGTCCTACTGCGCGCCAATCGATCTGGTGCAGGCTGACCAGCGCATCGACCATCGCGTGAGCCACCGGCTCATAGGCATCGGTGAGCGTCTGTGGCAGCGGGCCCACCGGGTTGAAGCCCTCGGCCTGTTCCATCAGGTAGAAGACACAACCGAAGATCGCGGTGTCCTCGCACAATGCGACCGCCCGGGCGTGCGGAACGTTGGTTGCGCGCAACGCGGTTAGCAAACGGAATTCACGGCGCATCAGGTCATCGGCGCGCTCGACGGCGACCTTCCTGGGGCGCCGCAGCACCCAGTTGTGCTCACCTCGTTCGATGCTGTACATGACGTTCGATCGTCCGTTGGAAAGCGGCTCGACCGTCAGCGGGGCTCCGGGCGCTAAGCCTTGGGCGTCGAGCCAGCGGGTCAGCGCTTCATGATCGATCAGCGGTGTTGACATCAACGCTCCCGGTTACATCACTGGGTCGATCATTCGATACCGACGATATTGTTCATACAATCCAATTGTCTATACAAACTTGGCGTGCCCGGACCGCAGCGGTGCTCGTGAAAAACGTTGTATTTTATATGGCGGGGATTCTGGCTCGGCGTCGCCGCAGACCGGAATTCCGTTAGCTAGTCTAGTGGACGGTCTTTGAGGACTCCGACATCCCTAAAATGCGTGGTCAGCAGTGGTCGGCCCGCACGAGTGCCGCGCGTTGAGCCTGGGCGCCCGCCGGGGCCCTCACCGTTGATGAGTCGCCAAGACGTCGGCATAGCGTGCGCGGGCGGCTTCTCGTGCGGCGACCAGATGGGTGCTGGGGAACAACCCATCCGCGGGCTTGACGTCGCGCAGCAACGACCGCGCCAACGTGGTTTTGTGCACCTCGGTCGGCCCGTCGGCCAACCCGAGGTGGTAGCCGTTGATGAGCATTTCCACGAACGGCATTTCATTGCTCAAGCCCAGCGAGCCGTGCACTTGCATTGCTCGCGAAGCGATCCGGTTCAAGACCCCGGGCATGGCTGCCTTGACTGCCGAAATATCACCGCGCACCCGCTTGTAGTCGTGGTATTTGTCGATTTTCCACGCAGTCTGCAACACCAGCAGCCGGAATTGCTGCAGGTCGAGCCAGGACTCGGCGACCATTTCTTGCACGAGTTGCTTCTTCGACAGCAGCTCGCCTTGTGTGCGCCGCGAGACCGCGCGCTCCATCATCATCTGCAGCGCTTGGCGTGCCATGCCGACAGTGCGCATGGCGTGGTGAATCCGGCCGCCGCCCAGACGGGTTTGGGCAACCAAGAAGCCTTCGCCGCGGCCACCGAGGAGGTTATCTCTCGGGACACGGACGTCGTTGTAGCGAAGATAAGCATGAGTGCCCTCGTCGGGCTGCTCGTCACCCAGGCCGACATTGCGCACGATCTCAATGCCCGGGGTATCAGTCGGCACGATGATCATCGACTGCCGTTGATAGGTCGGGTTGTCGGGCTCGGTCACGCACATCACGATGAGAAATGCGGAGTACCGCGCGTTGGAGGAGAACCATTTCTCGCCGTTGATGACCCACTCGTGACCGTCTAGGACAGCGGTGGTGGTGAATTCGGTGGGATCAGAACCGCCCTGGGGCTCGGTCATCGAGTAACAGGAGAAGATCTCCCCGTTAAGCAGGGGCCCTAGATACGTGCGCTTGTGCTCCTCGGTGCCGTAGTGAGCCAGGATCTCGGCGTTGCCAGTGTCGGGGGCTTGGCAGCCGAAAATAATAGGCGCCAGCGGCTCGCCTCCGAGCACTTCGTTGAGCAGGGCCAATTTCACTTGCCCGTGACCCTGACCGCCCAGTTCGGGTCCCAGATGAGTGGCCCATAGACCGTGCTCGCGCACGGTCTGCTGAAGGGGAGGGATAAGAGCCTGGCGGATCGGATCGGCGGTATTTAGCGGGTTATCGATGACATAGCGCAGCGGCGATATCTCGTCAGTGACAAACCCTGCCGCCCAGTCGAGTTCGGTTTGATACTCCGGGTCGGTTTCAAAGTCCCACATCTTGGTCACACCTCTCGTCGGCTGTTCCGACGAGAGGCGTTCTCGCGCCGGA
Source organism: Mycobacterium saskatchewanense (assembly GCF_010729105.1). NCBI lineage: Bacteria > Bacillati > Actinomycetota > Actinomycetes > Mycobacteriales > Mycobacteriaceae > Mycobacterium > Mycobacterium saskatchewanense. The sequence continues at coordinate 2,674,540 of NZ_AP022573.1, read as the reverse complement.
GTGGGTAGCGGGACAGGACCCGACGGCGAGTTCCACAGGTACCTCCATGACAGCCTTGACCCGCTACTCGTAGTGGTGTTAGTCATCCAGTGTGCATTAAAACAACGACGTTATCTTACATAACGAAGCGGTAGAAGCAATGTAGCGTTCGTCAACGCCGGGCTGATCCAAGAAGAGCCAGCGAGTCGGCCGAGATCCTGTGCGCGCAGCCAGCCGATCGCAGGCTTACTCGTGGCCGGAGACATCTTGTCGCTAGCGCCATGTGGCTGGCATTGTCGAGGGCAGCCGTTGGCGATCTGGAACTCCCGCCGGTGGTACGCACGGTGAACCGCTCCGACGCGTACCAGGCTAGTTTTCCGCGGCCCCGTAAATGTAGAATGCGGATGTGGCGAAGCCATTAATCTCAGCAGAGAAGATCTACGCCAGCGCGTTGGAACTTCTCGACACCGAGGGTCCTTCCGGTCTCCAAGCACGGCGTCTATCAGCGCATTTGGGCATCTCCACGCGAACCTTATATCAGCAGGTCGGCAACCGCGAGGAACTCACCCGTGCTCTGGTCGCCCGGCATTTCGCACGAATTGGGCTGCAATTCAAGCCCTACTCCACCTGGGATTCCACCGCCTACCGCTGGTGCATGGCGTTACACGAGAGCCTACGTGCCCATCCTCATCTCACCGAAGTGATGACGATCGCCGACCGCGAAGTCATCGTCGACTATGTCAATGCGCTTATCAAAGCTACTGTCCAAGAAGGGTTTTCACGTCGCATCGCGGTCGAATTCGCGCGCACGCTACTCAACGTGACGATCAACCACAGCGTCACCGAGGTGCATGCACTGCGTGGAATAACAGAGAAGACGGTGACGCACCAGCAGATCGTCAACCTGGAGAAAAACTTCCCGCAAACCGTGCGCTGGATTATTGCCGGTGTAAGGGCACAGGCCCAGACGGCCGCAACGACAACGCGCCGCGCAAGCCCCAGCCTGACGCCGCGCTCGAAGACCTCTAAGTCCGTATCGCGCCAACGTGCTTCGAGCCGAGCCGGTGCGCGATGACACTGTGGGTGTGGCAGTAACGACCGGCGAGCGACGAGGTCTCATCGCGCCCGCGAAACACTTTGCTGACTGCCGATGACCTGTCAGGGGCCGAACGACAACCGCCGCGATGCGACCCGTCGGCGATTAGTGACGTATTGCACTCAACTACTGCGCTGCTGGATCACTCGTCCCACGCACCGTGAGGTAACGGCGTTTTACCATTGTCACCGCGGCACTCGACCAGGACCTCGATCGAGTCGGTGTGGTCGGCGGCGTATCGGTCTACCCGTTCGCGTGGAATATTCTGCTCGCCGCACGTAACGAAGGTTACGGTGGCGTGCTTACGACGACGGTGGTAGCCCGCGAACCCGCCGTCAAAGATCTGCTGAACATCCCAGACCGCTTCGCCGTCGCTGCCGCCCTGCCCCTGGGTAAACCGGTGCGCCAAGTTACGAAGCTCACTCGCAAATCGGTGGACGAGATAGCCACGTGGGACCGGTTCGACGGTCCTTCCGTGTGATCACCGCCGTTGCCGGCACGCACATGTGATCGATGCGTCACAGACCTCGCCGGGACCATGGTTGCACACGACGTCCATCGCGGTTAATCTCGATTAAGAAAACAATGTTGTTCTTTGAAACGGCAACCGGCGTGGCCATCAGGGCTGGGCGCTGAAGTCAAGAACAACGGTGTGCAACAACGTAACTGCGTTCCCGGCAAACTGCCCTGGTTCTTCAGTCAGGCGCGAGGCGAACCCGTCACACGCCACGCTGGCGCACGCTGCATCAAAGACTAGGAGAAGCTCATGCGCACCTACACGCGACGCATCAGGGATAAATGGGAAGCCGGTGAGCGTGCCTATGGTGCGACCATTCAGATGCCATGCGCCGAGGCGGTAGAGATTGCCGGCTACACCGGCTATGACTTCGTCTGGATCGACGCCGAACACGGCACCCTCGATCTGGGCGATATCAACACGCTCGTCCGAGCAGCCGACGCGGTCGGCGTCGATGCGATCGTGCGAGTGCCCGACCATACCCCGTCGTTCATTCAGCGCGTGCTTGATGCCGGTGCCACCGGAATCATCGTGCCCCACACCAGCACCGCGGCCATTGCGCAAGCGATCGTCCAGGCGAGCAAGTACGAGCCGGAGGGTACTCGGGGCGCGTGTCCGGCCACCCGCGCCGTTGGCCACTACACCCAAGACTGGATCGCAGACTACCGGCGGGCGAACCGCGACACCCTGGTCTTCGGCCTGATCGAAGATCCCGAAGGCGTCGCGAACGTCACCGATATCGCCCGGGTCGGAGGGCTCGACGGCCTGGTGTTCGGTCCATTCGACCTCTCGATGGCGTTGGGCTACGAGGGCGATGTCGCTCATCCCGATATCGACGCGGCCAGAACGCGCATCGTCGAGGCCACCAGGAACGCCGGCATTGAGTTTGTAGCGATCGCAGGATTTGGTTCCGGGGGGCTCGCCGCGGCAGTGGCAGCCAGCGGCTCGCGCATCATCAACGTCACCGGAGACCGCGGAATCCTCGTCACGGTGATGCAAGCCCAGCTAGACGAACTGAAGAACTCGCTTATCTCACAACCGGGAAAAGGTCAATAGCTTTGGGAGACAAGCCAACCGCTGAGGAAGTCATCAGCTACTTCGACACCCTGTCCAATTGGGGACGGTGGGGTGACGACGATCGCCTGGGCACGCTGAACTTGATCACCGCCGAGCACCGGAGGAACGCCGCCGCGCTCGTGACCACCGGCGACGTAGTGTCGTTGTCGCGCGACATCGATCCAAAAGACCCCGACCCGCTGCACAGTGGCATCGGCGTGGTCCAGCGCTTCATGGAACTCGGCGAGATCAGCCACTACTTCGGTGATGATGTCCGCGTTGACGGTGTTGCTGAGTACGTGGGGCTCATCGGCCACGGCTCGCACACACACCTCGACGGTCTGGCGCACTATCAATGGGATGGGAAGAATTACAACGGATTCGACGCCAATGCGACCAACTCACTGGGCGGCGCGGAAAAACTGTCCATCCACCACGCCAGTGACGGAATCATCACTCGCGGAGTGCTATTGGATATCGCTGGCCTTCACGGTGTGCGCTGGCTTGACGGCGGGCATGCCATCATGCCCGACGAACTGGCCGCCGCCGAGCAGCGTCAGGGCGTCCGCGTCAGCGCGGGTGATGCATTGCTCGTTCACACCGGCCACGTCGCACGCGCGCTGGACGAACCTGACCGCAAGTTCGGTGACCCGGCGGCCGGTCTGCACGCGGCCTGCCTGCCCTACTTGCGCGAACGCGATATCGCCGTACTGGGAAGCGACTGCATTCAAGACGTCCAACCGTCGGGATACGACACCATGGACCTGTTCCGACCCATCCACGCCGTCGGACTCGTCGCACTGGGCTTATGGCTCATCGACAACGTCGAACTCACCGAGCTCGCAGGGGAGTGTAGCCGGCGACGCCGGTGGGAGTTCTTATTTACCATGCTCCCATGGCGGTTTGTAGGGGTCACCGCATCGGCAACCAACCCGGTCGCCGTGCTCTAGCGAGAACTACAGCGCGGCAACGGCGTGGCGTTCCGCCAGCCTGACGTGGTTATTGGGTCAGCCTGGCACAAAACTCTTCCGTAGTGCCAGACGGTGGATCTTCTCGCTTGCGTTGCGCGGCAACGGGGTATCGGCCAGGGTGATGTATTTGGGCACCTTGTGAGGCGGCAACGCCGCCTGAAGATGATCGCGCAGCGCCTCCTTGGTGAGCTCGGCATTGGGTTGGGGGTAACACACCAAGGCCAGCTCCTCGCCCATCCGGTCGTCGGCAATCCCGAAGGCTGCGGCCTCCTTGACCGAAGGATGTTGGTAGGCAACGTTTTCAATCTCGAGGGGCGAGATGTTCTCTCCGCCGCGAATGACGATTTCCTTGATGCGGCCGGTGATATGCAAGAAACCGTCGTCATCCAAGTGGCCCAGATCGCCGGTACGAAACCACCCGTCGGAGGTGAACGCCTCGCGCGTCAGCTCGTCTAGTTGCCAGTATCCAGGTGTGACGGTGATGCCGCGCAGTTGAATCTCGCCCTCGTCATCCGTCGCGGCGCCGGTCATGTCGGCGCGCTGCGCCCGCAACTCCATAATCGGCGAGAGCACTCCGCAGGAGAACGGCTTGAGATCGAACACCGGCCCGCTCATTGTCGCGCACACGGCCGCGGTCTCTGTCAAGCCGTAACCGGCAGAACGGGCGACGATTCCGAGCTTGTCCTGCAAAAGTGCCGGCAGGTCTGAGGGAGTGGCCGCCCCGGCGGCGGCAACACGCGACACCGAGGACAAGTCGTAGTCGCCAAGACGAGGATGCGTCAACAGATCTTTGAGGATGGCCGGCACCGTCGAGACCATGGTGACCTTCTCGCGCTCAATGGTCTGCATCGCGGTCTCGGGATCCCATTTGCGTACCATCGCCACCTTCTGCCCGACGACGGCAGGCAGTAAGAACGCACTGAACAGGCCCGTGGCGTGGAACAGGGGAACCGTAGCCAGCTGGACCTCCGCGGTTGCGTCGCCGCGCAATTCGACCATTCCGCCGAGCTCGATCGCAAGGAACCCGACGAAGGTCATGTTCATCAACGCCTGACCTATCGCGACATGCCGATAGATCACACCTTTCGGTGTACCGGAGGTTCCCGACGTGTACAGCAGCAAGGCCACATCCCGTGGTTCGGGGCTAGCCGGCGCATAAGCCCGGCCGCGACCGGCGGCCGCCGCCTCGCGGATGGGATAAATGGTCATCAGGTGTGCCGGGATCTCCGGCAGTTCGGCGGCTGCACCGTCGTTATCGCTGAACAGCAGGCGCATTGAGGGATTCAGCGTCCCAGCCAAAGCCGTCCGGGCACGTGGGAGGTCGGCGGCCAACACGGTCGCACCGCAGTTGCGGACCGTGAACGTGAGTTCGTCAACTGAACCCCAGCTATTGACCGGCACCACAACCGCACCGATCAGGGTCGCGGCGGCGAAGACCAGACACCAGTCCGGACAGTTGCGCATCGCGATGGCCACCCGATCGCCCACCTGGACACCGAAGTCGTGCTGCAACGTCGCCGCCAACGCGTCGACGTCGGCGAAAAATCGGTGAAAGGACCAGCGCTCATCACCGCACACCAAAAAATCCGCATCGCCGTGTCCGCGTCCTGCAGCGAGCACGTCCACCACGGTGGGAAACGCATGGGTGAAAGTTCGGTAGGTTCTGCCGTCAACGGTGGTCTCGCCGACTTCGAATGGCCCACCAGGCGCGGTGAGACGCTCGATCGTGGCGTGGACGACCGCGGGGGTGGTAATCATGGCTGGCTCGTTTCGATTTCGATGACGGTCTTGCCGAGCGCGCTACCCGCAAACAATTCCTCGCACGCGTGTTTGAGCTCGCCAAAGCCGACCACGGTGCCGAGGTGGGCGGGCAGCTTGCCACGGGAGTACCAGTCGAAAAGCTGGTTGAAGTTCGATTCGTTCATCGCGGGATCCTTCAGCGCCGACATGCCGTAGGCGACGCCCACCATCGCCATCGATTTGAGGATCGTGTAATTGGCCGGCATCACCGGGATATCCCCGGCCGCGAAACCTATGACGAGATACCGGCCGTTCCATCCCACGCAGCGGCGGGCCTGATCGAACAGGTTGCCACCCACCGGATCGAACACCACGTCGACCCCCGCGCCCCCGGTCAGGTTCATGACCTGCTCACGCAGGTCTTCAGTCGCGTAATTGATGACATCCTGAGCGCCGAGTGTGAAAGCGATGGCGCACTTTTGAGCAGATGACGCTCCTGCGATGACGCGGGCCCCCATGGCGGTAGCGACGGCGACCGCGGCGCTTCCGCAACCACCCCCCGCGCCCAGTACCAAGACGGTCTCTCCGGGTTGGAGATTGCCGCGTTGACGCAGGGCGTGTATCGCGGTGCCATGAACCATTGCGAAACCGGCTGCCTCGGTGAACGGCATCGCCGTCGGTATGCGATGCAGCTGCTGGATCGACGGTGCCGCCACCACTTCTTCGGCGAATGCTCCGAAGCCGGCAACGGTCAAGACACGGTCGCCGACCGCTAGCCCGGCTACTTCGGAGCCCACTTCGGAGATGATGCCGGCGCATTCGGTGCCCGGCACGAACGGCGGTTCGAGGCGAAGTTGGTACTTCCCTCGGGTAATTAGTACGTCAGCGAAGTTGAGTGCAACAGCGTGATTGGCGATGCGCACCTGCGTCGCTTCGCACACCGGACTCGGTAAATCACGCAGCTGCAACCCGTCTTCGCCGTCCAAGCTCGTCGCAACCCACGCCTTCATCGCTGTTTTCCCATCTTGATGCTTGGTCGTTTCACACAGGCCTGACTGCCAAGCCGGCGAGGTCAGACAAAGCCCACAATGCGCGTGGCCTTCACTGCGCTGTCCTCATCAGGTGATCCCGCCATCGATAGCCAGCAATGCGCCCGAGGTGTACGACGACGCGTTAGACAATAGATAGACGACCCCGCCGACGACCTCGTCGGGACGACCGACTCGTCCCAAGGCGATGCGCCGCACCACTTCAGGTAGCAGGTCAGGATCGCCCACCAACCCTGCGGTGGCATCCGTGTCGAAGGTGCCGCAGACGATGCCGTTGACCCGTACGCCTGCCCCGGCGTATTCCAGGGCAGCGGCCTTCGTCAGCGCATTCAAGCCCGCCTTCGCCGACGAGTACACGGTGGCCACCGGGGTCGGTCGCACCGAGGCAAACGAGCTGATGTTGACGATGGATCCGCCACCGGTGCTCCGCATCGCCTCTGCAGCCAGCGCAGTCAGGCGTGTAGGCCCTTTTAGGTTGACCCCAATCACCTTGTCGAACAACCGTTCCGAGGTTTCAACCAGCGACGGCGCCAGCGGACTCATTCCGGCATTGTTGACCAACCCGTCTAGGCGCCCCCATTGCGCGACGGCAGCGTCGACGACCTCATCGAGTGAGTCCCAGTCGGCGACATGGCACGCGACGGCCGCAGCGTGGCCCTGACTATCGCGGATCTGGCTCACCACGCTCCCGCAGCTATCCAGGTTGCGACTGGCAACGATCACTCTGGCGCCACGCTCCGCCAGACCCAGGCTCATCGCTTTGCCCAGCCCGCGGCTACCACCGGTCACCAGGATGACCTTGCCGGCCACAGAGAACAATGAGTCGATCACGGCCGACGGCCTTTAGCCAGTCTGCCTTGCTTCCCGATAGCTAGGATGCGGCCAAACTCGCAGTGGCCACGGCAATCCCGGTCATACGACGTACGCATCTGGCACCATTTCACGCTGACATGTTAAAACAACAACGTTGTTCAAACTAGCATGGCCGCGTGCATCGAACAATCGGCGGTCGTGAACGGGCCGCTGACCGTTCTGTTTCAGGCGAGATGGTGACGGCGCAAGAAGTGCGCCTATTGAAGCTCAGCGAAGAGCAGGCGCGAGCGGCGGATCCGGATTAAGCCACGTTACCGCGGCGGCGAATTCCTGTGGTAGCGCAGCGCCATCGGGTCCGAGACCGGCTCTATAGGCGTCGTACGACCCTCGCCTCAACTCGATCAGGTCTCCGATCACCGACGACAGCGCTACGACATCAGTGCCGCGGTAACTGGCAGTTGCGATCAGCGCGTCGCCAGCGGCCGATCGAGATGTCTCGGTCGCCGGTGAGGGTGTAGATGTCGGCGTAGTCGCGCACGCGGGTGTTCGGTGGTCCGAGACCTATTGCGGTGGAGATCGTTTCGGCGAGCACTGTCTCGAGCGGATAACCGAGGATTCGAATCGGTGGATGATCCGGCCGTAGCGCGGGTAGGTCGATTTGTTGAGGTGCGGGAGTGACGGAGTCGCCGAAGTTGACGTCCAGACGCAGCTCAATGACCGCAGATGCGATTCCGCAGTCCGTCGCGACGCGCACTCCCGAGTACAGTCCTCGTCGCGGATCACGCGCGACGTCACCGTGTGAGTGGGGTATTCGCCCCCGTCGTCGGGGATTGATTGCTCGGCGATGGCGACGATTCGCGCGACGACAGTCGCTTCGTCGTTGGCGAAGTTTCGTGCCAACGCATCAACGTCAGCGGTCGGCCGGCGCGCGTCGAACGCCGCCAAGAGGATCCCGCCTTTGAGCACGAACTGCTCGGCGTATGGCGAGAGTGCCAGTCGCGCAAGCCAGCGCTCGACCACGTAAAAGGCAAGCAACTCTTGGGTAGGACGGCCCTTCTGTTCAGGGTCGGTTGATGGTTGACGGATCTGTTCCGGTTGATCCTTGACACTCTGGGCTAGTGGTTAGACCTGTTCGCGGCTGCGGAAGGTCCGTTTGTTTCGTACCTCGCCGCGGCTGGTCCGGGCGGCGGTTTTGACGAGTTCGTCGCCGATGAAAAAGCGCAGCAGATCACCATCGATGTGGACATCGCAACGCGCACCGGCCCGGTGGGCGCCCAGGCAGACCTGCTGCCAGGCCACACTGACCACTCCGTTGGTGGTCACGCGGCGGCTGACCCACTGATCGCCGGTGCGATCGTCGCGGGTGGGCATGGCTGCCGGCGCGGGCGAGCGCACGGCGCCCGCGGCGAATCTCTGGGCGGGGGTGACCATATCCAGAGCTTGATGAGGACGTGAGTGGTTGTAGTAGTCAACCCACTCATCAAGGGCTCAAGGGCCTGCTGAGCGGTCTTGAGGTTGGTGAAAGGCCGTTGTTGGCTGAGGAATTCAGCACGCAGGCTGCGGTAGAACCGCTCGATCTTGCCCGTCGTGGTCGGGCTTCGCGGTTGGGTCGCCAGGTGCTCGATGCCGTGCTCGGGACAGATCGGATCAAAGAGCACCTCCACAGGGGGATGGTTAAACCGGCCGGTGAACACCTTGCCGTTTTCAGTGAAGATCTGCTCAGGCGCTCCGTAGGTGGCCAGGGCGACGCGCAGCCCGTCACACACCGCGCGGGTCCGCTCCCGGGCCATCAACCGGGCACACACGCACATCCTCGAATGATCATCAAGCCCGGTCACGGCTTTGGCGCTGGTTCCATCGACCAGCGCGAAACCGCCCACGAGGTCCCTCTGCCACAACTCCATCGCCGCCCCGCGTTCCCAGCGTTTCCACTTACGCGAGCGCCGATCCCGTAAACGCGGATCGATCGACCCCGCCCGCACTAACGCCCGATAGACCGCCGACTCCGACGGAACCGGCAACACTCGGCGTTTGGCCAGTTCAAACACCAGCCGCCGGGGTCGCCAAGATGGACGCGACCGGCGCAACTCCACCACCATCGCTTCCACCGTCGCCGGCATCTGATGCGGACACGACGCCGGCCGATGCGACCGATCCACCAGCCCCTAAAGGCCCGCCGCCTCATACCGCGCCAACCAGGTGTGCAGCGTCTGGCGCGACAACCCCACCTTTTCAGCGACCTGCGAAATCGACAGGCCATCACCAATGACCGCCATCACGGCCTGATACCGCTACTCGACCACGCTCAACTCCCTCCTCTAGGGAGTGTCAAGGATCAACCGAAACCGCCGTAAAGGATCAGCCGAAACACTGTCAGGCATCACCCGGAACCGAAATGTCAAGCATCAGCCGAGCTCATACAGCTCAATGGGTGCCCCCGGCAGGATTCGAACCTGCGACACCGGCTTTAGGAGAGCCGTGCTCTATCCCCTGAGCTACGAGGGCGGACGGGCCGAGCTTACCGGGCGCCGCGGCCGGCACCGGGATCAGCGCAGTTCGGCGATCACCTTCGCGAACGCTTCCAGGTTGTTGTCCTGCACGGTGAAGGACGTCAATCCGTACACGTCGCGGTATTCGCACAGCCTGTCGGCCATGTCCCGGGGCGACCCGCTGAGCACCGACGGCATCGATATCAGCTCCTCGTCGGACATGTCCGGCTCGTACCGACGCGTCATCTTCAGGTCGGGGAAGGTCTCGCCCTCCGGTGGCATTGCGGTGATGACCATGTTCAGCTCGAGGCGGTCGAACCCATCACCCGCCGCGTTGCGAACGAAGTCAACACGCTCGGCCAGCGGGTCGTCGACGGCGCGCGCCCGGGCGCCGGTCAGGCCGATGATGTCGGCCTGCCGGGCCGCCAGGGTCAACACCCGGTCGCCGTTGCCTGCGACGAGGATCGGCGTCGTGGGGTGGTGTTCCTTGAGGTAGGCGGTCATGTGCTCGAGATTGTCGACGCGCGCCCCGGCGCTGGGGTAGGGCAGCTCGGCGGCCTCGAATTCCTCCTTGACATAGCCGGTTCCGAGCCCGACCTCGAGCCGCCCGTCGCTGAGCACGTCGAGCGCCTGGCAGTCCCTGCTCAGCAACGCCGGCTTGTAGAAGGCGGCGTTGAGCACATACATGCTCAGGCGGATCCTGGACGTCACCATCGCGACCGCGGTGAGCGTTGGGAACGGCGCCGCCGCACCGAGATGGTCTGGCACGCAAAGGATGTCATAGCCAAGATCCTCTGCACGCTTCACCTTCTCGACGAGCGCGGTGCGGGACTTGAAGAAGCGCATGCTCAGGCCGAAGCGAAAATCCTTGGCCACCAACAACCTCCGATCAGAAGACAGATAGTTACCAACTACTAGCCGCGTCCGCCAGCCCCCGGACCAGCGCGCTGGTGACCGGTGACAAACCGTCAGTCCCGGGAAGCGGGCTGCGCGGGCTGATCCCCCTGACCCGAACCGACAACTCCAGCTGGGCGCCCCCGTCGCGCACCCGGTTGACCGGGTTTCGTGGGTGCAGCCCGCGCAATTCGGGCGGGATGTCGTCCAGATCCGTGACGACCTGATAGCCGGTCAGGTGGATGTGCCGAGCCAGGTGGGCGGCCAGGGCGCGGTTGCACCCGCCGGCGAGCAGCTGCGTGCTGCGCCCGATGCGGCCGTAGCCATGCAGAGACACCACCACGTCGACATGCTCGAGAAATTCGGCGAGCCGTGGCGATTCGGCGGGGTCGAACAGCCTCGACGGCAGGTGATGTGGGTAACGGTCGGGATGGCGCACCACGTAGACGGAGGCGCCCGCGGCCTCGGCGGCGCGTTCGGCGATGACGTCGGTCATCTCCTCCAGGCCGCCGCCGTGGATGGCGAGGAAGCCGAAACGCGACCGCAGGCGGCTGGCCTCGCAGACCCCGGGCTCAGTTAGCAGCGCTGAAAGCGATTGTGGCCCAGGCCCACCCGCCGATGTCGGACGGGGCCAGCGCGCCGGGTCCCATCGGCGGAGGAACTCAATCCAGCGTTGGGGCAGCCCGTGGTGCACGGCACCGTCGATGATCCGGGGCAGGTATCCGGGTCGCGGCGCGCCGGGGGTCACGCGGTGGTCGATGTACACCCAGGCCGGCGCCGGACCGTCGTCGGTGTGCACGGTCAACCGGTCGCGCCGGTAGCGGACGGGCACGCCCTCGGCGCTGTCCAGCGTCGCCAGGTCACCGTCGGAGATCTGCCACAGCACGCCATGCACCTGGGTTCCGGCGAAGGGTTCCACCGTAGCCACACCGCGCTCGTTGATGAGCCAGTCGTGATCCGACAGCACCGCCGGCCGCGGGTCGGCCGCGTCGGGGCAGCGCAGCGCCATCTGATTGACGCATAGGTTCGAGCCGTACGCGAAGTAGGGGTGCCAGCGGGCCGGCATTCAGCCGGCCACCGTCAGCCAGATGAGCACCATGTTAAGCAGACTAATCAATATGCCGACGGCCCAGCCAGCAGCTGTCGTGGCGGGGTGGTTGGTGTCGCTGCCCATGAGCCCGCGGTCACTGGTCAGCCTGACCAGTGGAAGCACCGCGAAGGGTATGCCGAAGGAGAGCACAACCTGGGAAAGAACCAGGGTCCGGGTGGGGTCGACGCCGACCGCGAGGATCACCAAGGCCGGGCAGAGGGTGATCAAGCGGCGCAACAGCATGGGAACCGACCGATGCAGCAGCCCCTGCATGATCATGGCGCCGGCATACGAGCCCACCGACGACGACGCCAGGCCGGACGCGAGCAGCCCGATCGCAAAGAGCACCGCGATCGTCGTCCCGAGCGTGTTGTGGATCGCGGCGTAGGCGCCGTCGATGGTGGCGGCGACGCCCTGATTCTGCAGATTGATCGCGGCGACCAACAACATCGCGGCGTTCACCGTCCCGGCGACCGCCATGGCCAGCACGACGTCCAGGCGGGTGACCCGTAGCAGGAGGCGCCGATGGTGGCCCTCGGCGGGATGGCCGTGCCGGTCGAGCACCAGGCCGGAGTGCAGGTAGACCGCGTGCGGCATCACCGTGGCGCCGAGGATCGCGGCGGCGAGCAGGACGCTTTCGGTCCCGTGGAACCGTGGCACCAGCCCGCTCAGCACCGCCCCGGTCGGCGGCGTCTTGACGAAGAAGCTCGCCGCGAAACCGATCGCGATCACGAGCAGCAACCCCGTGATGACGCGCTCGAAGATGATCTGCCCGCGCCGATCCTGGATGGCCAGCAGGAGCAGGGACACCACCCCGGTGACGAGGCCGCCGAGCAGGAGGGGAAGCCCGAACAGGATGCGAAGGGCGATGGCTCCACCGACGATTTCGGCCATATCGGTGGCGACCGCCACCAATTCGGCCTGGGCCCAGTAGGTCAGGCGCCAGGGACGGCTTATCCGCTTGCCGATCGCCGCGGGCAGCGAGCGCCCCGTCACCAGGCCGAGCTTCGCCGACAGGTACTGCACCAGGCCCGCCAGCACGTTGGCGACCACGATGACCCACAGCAGCAGGTAACCGAACTGCGACCCGGAGCTCACGTTGGCTGCGACGTTTCCGGGGTCGACATAGGCGATGGCGGCGACGAACGCGGGACCGAGCAGATACCAGCTCTCCCTGAGCGACGCCCGGGTGCCCTGCGCCAACGTCTCGCACCTCGCTTCTACACACCGAATTGAAAAGTGAGGCTAGCCGAACTGTTCTGGGGCGCTTGAGCCGGCGCCCATGGATCGGGACCATGGGCCACGGGCGGCGGAGTCGGCGGCCGCGCGGGCAAGACGTTCACCGGTGGCGTCGGTGAGGGAACGATCTCCTGCAACGATTAGTCGTTCGGCCCCCGAAATCGTCCGCTCAAAGTATCCCGAGCAGCAGGCAAGCGTCGCAGGGCGTTTCTGCGGGCCGCCATCCCGCCGTCAACGCCATCGCGTGACCTGCCGACCGTCAGCCGGGAAGGTACAGTCCGTTGCCGGTGATCAGAGGCAGGTCGAGCGTGGTGACGATGCCCGGCGCCGCGGCCACCACCGCCGGGATCGCGTTGACGACGCGCATTGCCGTGGCGACGAGCCCGGCGTGGTTGTGATCGCCCTTGCGGCTGCTCAGGCAGATGTCCATGGCGTAGGACGGTTCACCGGTGATCTCGATGCGGTAGGAGCCGCCCGGCTGTGCGGGCTGCGGCCAGTCAGGGCAGAGGTCGTCACGCAGCCGGGTGACGTGTTCGAGGACGACCACCGGATCGCCCTTGACCATGCCGAACACCTCGAACCGCAGCGCGGCGGCGGTGCCCTTGGCGATGTGGCCCGACGCGATGGCGAAGTCCTCGGGCGCCGGTTCGCGCACGTATACTTCGGCGACCTCGTCCAGCGATATCCCGAGGCCCGCCGCGAGTTGCCGCACGACCGAGCCCCACGCCATGCTCAGCACTCCGGTCTGCAGCAGCATCGGGATCTCGTCGAGCGGCTTGCCGAACCCCATCACGTCGAACATGACGGTGGCGCTGTCGTAGGTGGCGTAGTCGACGATCTCCATGCATCGGATCTGCTGGACGCTCTGACACGTGCCCGCCAATGCCAGGGGCATCAGGTCGTTAGCGAAGCCCGGGTCGATGCCATTCACGTAGAGGCTCGAATTCCCTTCGTGCGCAGCAGCTTCGAGCGGAGCGATGAGTTCCTCGGGGATCACCCGCCACGGGTACTGCAGGAAAACCGGCCCGCTGCCCACGATGTTGACGCCGGCGGCGAGGACGCGCCGGTAGTCCTCGAGCGCCTCTGGGAGTCGGTTGTCGGCCATCGCGGTGTAGACGGCGCACTGCGGCCCGGTGGCCAGCACGGCGTCCAGGTCGGTGCTGGCCCGCACACCGGTGGCGTCCGCGAACCCGGCGAGTTCGGCCGCGTCCTTGCCGGCCTTGGCCTCCGAGGACACCCAGACGCCGGTGAGTTCGAATGCCGGGTTGGTGATGAGCGACCGGAGCGCGTGGACGCCGACGTTGCCGGTGCCCAATTGGACGACGGGGATGGGCATGGCTGGCTCCTTACAGGTCGGGGACTGGGATGTCGAGGTTGGGGTAGGTGAGGCCGCCATCGACCTCCAGCGTCTTGCCGGTCAGGAAGCTGCCCGCCGGGGACGCCAAATACACTGCGGCGGCAGCGATGTCGACAGGATCGCCGAGTCGGCGCAGCGGGGTCGCCTTTTCCATCGGAGCCCGCAGATCGTCGTTGGACGCCACCACGTCGAGCGCTGAGGTCAGGATCGAGCCCGGCGCGATCGCGTTGACGCGGATGCGGGGGCAAAGGTCCAGGGCCGTCAGACGGGTGTAGTGGGACAGCGCGGCCTTGGCGGTGCCGTAGGCGGCGAAACCCCGACCGGCCAGCCGTCCCATGGTCGAGGTGATGTTGATGATGCTGCCGCCACCGGAGTGCTCGAGCATCAGCGGCACCGCCGCGACGGTCAGCGCATGCGCGGTGGCGACGTTGAAGGTGAACGCGTCCTTGAGGTCCTTGGTCGATGTGGTCAGCAACGTGTTGGGCATGGTGCCGCCGACGTTGTTGACAACGATGTCGAGCTTGCCGAAGGCCTCGACCGCCTGACCGGCAAGCTGTGCGGTCGCCTCCGGATGCGCCAGGTCGGCGGCCACGACGTGGGCCCGGCGGCCGGCGGCGCGGACCTGTTCGGCGACGGCATCTAGTTGGGATTCGGTCCGCGATGCGATCAGGACGTCGGCACCCGCCTCGGCGAACGCCCGCGCGATGGCCGCCCCGAGGCCCCGGCCGCCACCCGTGATGACGGCGACTTTGTCTTCGAGACGGAACCTGTCAAGGATCATTACGCCCTCTCTTCGTCGAGTGTCAGCCGTCACGTTAGCAAGCCGGTGTGCCGAGGATCACGGCACTTCTGGAACAGGTTCTAGTTGCTGGATTTCGCCTCGACCTCGCGGTGGCCCGCTAGAAACTGTGTTTTATGCCCCGCCTGTGCCGGTGGCGCCGTCTCGGCAACACTTATTCGCCCAACGTTAACCTTGTTACTGTTAGCTTCTTGGCTGCGAGAGACGGCTGGTTGGCAGGCCGCAGCCATGGGCGGCGGCGTCAGTTATCCCTAGTGTTAGGAACTGAATTGAATTTCAACCGAATTGGCGCCGCGCTGAGTGTGATTGCCACCGGTGCGTTGGTGTTGTCGGGTTGCGGGAGTGACAACAACGCGTCCGGCGGCGGAAATGCGACCACCGGCTCGTCGGCGGGCAAGGTCAGCTGCGGGGGAAAGAAGACGCTGAAGGCCAGCGGGTCGACGGCACAGGCCAACGCAATGACCCGCTTCGTCAAGGCATTCGAGCAGGCCTGCTCCGGCCAGACCCTGAACTACACGGCCAATGGCTCGGGTGCCGGGATCAGTGAATTCAACGGCAATCAAACGGATTTCGGTGGGTCGGACTCGCCGTTGGCGTCGAATGAATATGCAGCGGCCCAGCAGCGTTGCGGTTCCCCGGCATGGAATCTGCCGGTGGTGTTCGGCCCCATCGCGATCACCTACAACGTCAAGGGGCTGACGTCGCTCAACCTGGACGGGCCCACCGCGGCGAAGATCTTCAACGGCGCGATCACCACGTGGAACGACCCCGCGATCCAGGCGCTGAACGCGGGTGTCAGCCTGGCCGCGGAGCCCATCCACGTGGTGTTCCGCAACGACCAGTCCGGCACCACCGACAACTTCCAGCACTACCTCGATGCGGCCTCCAACGGCGCGTGGGGCAAGGGCGCCGGCAAGACCTTCAACGGCGGCGTCGGTGAGGGCGCCAAGGGCAATGACGGTACGTCGGCCGCCATCAAGGCCACCGAGGGATCGATCACCTACAACGAGTGGTCATTCGCGAAGGCCCAGAACCTGAACATGGCCAAGATCATCACCGTGGCCGGCCCCGACGCCGTCGCGATCAGCGCCGACTCGGTCGGCAAGACGATCTCCGGCGCCACCGTCAGCGGACAGGGCAACGACCTGGTGCTCGACACCAACTCGTTCTACAAGCCGACGCAGCCGGGCTCGTACCCAATTGTGTTGGCCACGTACGAGATCGTCTGCTCGAAGTACCCGGACGCCCAGGTCGGGACGGCCGTCAAGGCGTTCCTGCAGAGCACAATCGGCGCGGGTCAGGACGGCTTGGCGGACAACGGGTACATTCCCATCCCCGATTCGTTCAAGTCGCGCCTGTCGACGTCGGTCAACGCGATCACGTGATCTGAGGTGGTCTTGACCCGAGGAACCCTGACCAGCCCGTCGAGCACGAAGCGATCCGGGCTCAAGGCGGTGCTTGCGCGCGCATCGGGGCGCGGCGACAAGCTGTTCAAGTTCCTCGCCGCCGCTGCCGGTTCGACCATCATCGTCGCGATCCTGCTCATCGCGGTGTTCCTGCTGATCCGAGCCGTTCCGTCGTTGCGGGCCAACCACGCCAACTTCTTCACCAGCGCCGAGTTCAACACCACCAGTGCAACGAAGCTGGCGTTCGGTATTCGCGACCTGTTCATGGTGACGGTGCTGAGTTCGCTGAGCGCCTTGCTGCTGGCGGTTCCGATCGCAGTCGGGATCGCGATATTTCTCACCCAATATGCGCCAAAACGGCTCGCCCGCCCGTTTGCCGCGATGGTGGACCTGCTGGCCGCGGTGCCCTCGATCATCTTCGGGCTGTGGGGAATCTTCGTGCTGGCCCCCAGGATCGAGCCGGTCGCAGAATTCCTGAACCGGAATCTCGGCTGGTTCTTCTTGTTCAAGAAGGGCAACGTGTCGCTGGCCGGCGGCGGCACGATCTTCACCGCCGCGATCGTGCTCTCGGTGATGATCCTGCCGATCATCACGTCGGTGTCGCGTGAGGTCTTCCGACAGACCCCCCACATGCAGATGGAGGCCGCCCAGGCGCTGGGTGCCACCAAGTGGGAGGTGATACGGATGACCGTGCTGCCGTTCGGACGCAGCGGGGTGATCGCGGCTTCGATGCTCGGGCTGGGTCGTGCGCTGGGCGAGACCGTGGCGGTGCTGATCATCTTGCGGTCGGCCGCCCGCGCCGGCAGTTGGTCGCTGTTCGATGGCGGCTACACCTTTGCCTCGAAGATCGCGTCGGCGGCCTCCGAGTTCAGCGAACCGCTGCCCACGGGGGCTTACATCTCGGCGGGCTTCGCCCTGTTCGTCCTGACGTTTGTCGTCAACGCGCTGGCCCGTGCGATCGCGGGCGGAAAGGTCAACGCGTGATGTCCGCTGGCGACGCGGCGGGGAACCGTGAGAAGGAGCGGCGCCGGTGACCGTTGACACGCTCGATCGGCCCGTCAAGGCGGGGGCTTTCAGCCCCGTCAGCATCCAGCGGCGGATCAAGAACAACGTCGCGACCATGTTTTTCCTCGGGTCTTTCCTGGTGGCCCTGGTCCCGCTGGTGTGGGTGCTCTCGGTGGTGCTCGTCCGCGGGTGGTGCGGCGTCACCCGGTCGGGTTGGTGGACGCATTCGCTAAGGGGAGTCCTGCCCGAGCAGTTCGCCGGCGGCGTGTATCACGCGCTGTATGGGACGGTGCTCCAGGCGGGCGTGGCCGCCCTGCTCTCGGTGCCGCTGGGACTGATGACGGCGGTATTCCTGGTGGAATACGGCTCGGGTCGGCTCGTGCGCGTGACCACCTTCATGGTCGACGTGCTCGCTGGCGTGCCCTCGATCGTCGCGGCGCTGTTCATCTTCAGTCTCTGGATCGCGACGATGGGATTCCAGCAGAGCTCGTTCGCGGTCTCGTTGGCGCTGGTCTTGCTGATGTTGCCGGTGGTGGTGCGCTCGACCGAGGAGATGCTCAGGCTGGTCCCCGACGACTTGCGGGAGGCGAGCTACGCCCTGGGCGTATCGAAATGGAAGACGATCGTGCGGATCGTCTTCCCCATCGCGATGCCCGGCATCGTCTCCGGAATCTTGCTGGCGGTCGCCCGAGTGATCGGCGAGACCGCTCCAGTACTCGTTCTGGTCGGCTACAGCCGCTCGATCAACACGGACATCTTCCACGGCAACATGGCCTCACTGCCGCTGCTGATCTACACCGAACTGACCAATCCCGAGCACGCGGGCTACCTGCGGATTTGGGGCGCGGCGCTGACCTTGATCATCCTCGTCGCGGTGATCAACCTGACCGCCGCTCTTTTCCGGGTGGTCTCCAACCGCCGGCGCTGAGCGGCTCAGTCAGGATCTTGCGGTCGCTTTCGACGGGGCCTTCTTGGCCGGCGCTTTCTTTGCCGCGGTCGTCTTCTTCGCGGGCGCCTTCTTCGCCGGAGCCTTCTTGGCGGTCGTCTTCTTCGCGGGGGCCTTCTTCGCCGGTGCCTCGCCGTCGCCGGAGCGAGCCCGCACGCTGGCCTCCAACTTGGCCAGCAGGTCCGAGATGTCCTCGGTCTCGTCGAGTTCCTTCGGTTGTTCTTCGTTGCTGAACGCTTCGCCGCCCTCGAGTTTGGCCTCGATGAGCTCTTGCAACTGCTCCTGATAGGTGTCGTGGTAGCGGTCCGGGTTGAACTCTTCGGCCATCGACTCGACCACCTGTCCGGCCATCTTCAGCTCGGCGGGCTTGATCTCGACCTCTTTGTCCAGCACGGGGAAGTCGGGGTCGCGGATCTCGTCGGGCCACAACAGGGTGTGCACCATCATCACGTCGCGCTTGCCGAAGTCCTTGACCCGCAACGCGGCCAGTCGGGTTTTGTTGCGCAGCGTGAAGTGCACGATCGCCACGCGGTCGGTCTCGGCGAGCGTCTTTGCCAGCAGCACATAAGATTTCGACGACTTGGAGTCGGGCTCGAGAAAGTAACTGCGATCGAACAGCATCGGGTCGACCTCGCTGGCCGGCACGAACTCCAGCACCTCGATCTCGCGGCTGCGCTCCTCGGGCAAGGTCGAGATGTCGTCGTCGGTGATGATCACCATCTGGCCGTCGTCGGATTCGAAGGCCCGGGCGATGTCGCGGTATTCGACGACCTCTCCGTCGACTTCGCAGATTCGCTGGTAGCGGATGCGTCCGTTGTCCTTGGCGTGCACTTGATGGAACTTGATGTCGTGGTCCTGGGTAGCGCTGTACACCTTGACCGGGACATTGACCAACCCGAACGCGATCGAACCCTTCCAGATGGAGCGCATGTAAGTCAGTATGCCCGCAGTGCCGCTGGCAAAACAGCATGACAGGTCTGTGAGCTGGGGCCGCGCGGTATCCGGGCAGATGGTGACGGCCGGGTCGTCCCGCGTGCCGGCCGTCACGGGCGCGCTCGGCAACCACCAAGCGTGCCGTCGGGTCGGCGGTGAAACTACGCGGATCTGCCTGGGAGGGATGCGGATTGGGCCCGCAGAGTGGCTCGTTCGGGCAGATCGGCGCCCGCGCGCGCGACGGTCACAGCGGACACCAGCCCCGCCGCCTCCAACGCCGCCGTCAACTCGTCGAGCCGGATCCGGGCCAGCGCGGGCCGGCGGTCGCCGCCCAACAGGCCCATGTCCCACAACGCGTCGAGCAGACCGACCATGAACGCGTCGCCGGCGCCGATGGTGTCGACCACCCCGACCGGACGGGCGGCCACCTGCACCTCGCCCGCTGCGCAAAATGCGCGCGAACCGCGTTCGCCCATGGTCACGGCGACGATGGCAGGCCCCGACGCCAACCACGCTCGCGCTGTTTGCTCCGGCTCGTGATCGGGGTCGATCCAGCGCAGGTCCTCATCGCTGACCTTGACGACGTCGCTGCCCTCGACGAGGCGCAAGATGCGTTCGCGCGCCAGATTCTCGTCGGCGATCAGCGACGGGCGCACGTTGGGGTCCAGAGTCACCGTGGCCGACGTCCGATAGCTGTCGAGCAGCGCCGCGACCGCGACGCATCCGGGCTCGAGCACGGCGGCGATGGATCCGGTGTGTACGAATAGTGGCGTCGAAACGTCGGGTGTTCCCCCAAGCTGCCAATCGAGATCGAAGACGTAGGTGGCGGATCCGTCGCCGCCGATGGTTGCCGTTGCGGTCGGCGTGCGGGCGGCGGTCATGCTTCCCGGAACGAGTTGTGCGCCAGAGGCTTTGACGTAGTCCGCGATGCGCCGGCCGGCAGCGTCGTCACCGATGTGGGTCAGAAAGTCGACGCCGCGGCCGAGCCGCCCGAGCCCGACGGCGATGTTGAGCGGGCTGCCGCCGACGTATTCGTCGCCCTCGACGATGTCGATCAGTGACTCACCGATCACGAGCCCGCGCGTCATCGCACCAAAGCCTCCAGCGTCGCCCGGGCACCCTTGTGGTGCAACGATTCCAGTGCCCAGCGGTATGCCTCGACGAACCGTGGCTGGTGGGCCAGATCGCAGAACACCGCGGTGACCTCGATGAAGGCGGTGGGATGCTGGTGTTGCGACCGGGCGATCGGGATGAGCGAATCCGCGAGCTGATCCACCACCTCGTACGGGTTGCCCCATTCGTCGATGCCCTCGGCGTAGCGGGCCCAACTGGCCACCGCGGCGGCCGCCAACTGCACCGGCCCGTCGTTGGCCAGGTTGTCGCAGATGACGGGATACAGCCATTTGGGGATGCGGTCCGAGGAGTAGGCGCAAAGCCGGGCGACGGTATCGCGCACCGCCGGGTTGGCGAACCGTTCGACCAGCGTGCGGCCGTAGTCGTGCAGGTCTATCCCCGGCACCGGCGGCAGCGTGGGGATGGCCTCGGTGTCGAAGTAGGCCAGCAAGAATTCGGCGAAGAGCGGATCGCGCGCCGCCTCGTGGACGAACCGGAAGCCACACAGATGGGCGAAGTAGGCCAGGCACTGGTGTCCCGCGTTGAGCAGCCGCAGCTTCATCAGCTCGTACGGCCGTACGTCGTCGACGAGCAGCACCCCCGCCCGCTCCAGCGGCGGCCGCCCGTCGGCGAAGTCGTCTTCGATCACCCATGCGCTGAACGGTTCCGCCACCACAGGCCACCGGTCGTCGACGCCGAAGTCGCGCCGCACTTCCGCGGCCATCTCCAAAGTCGTTGCCGGCGTGATGCGGTCGACCATCGAACTGGGAAACCGGGCGTGCTCCGCCACCCATGTGGCCAACTCGGGATCTCTGCGTTCGGCGCTGGCGAGCACCGTACGCCTGGCGACCTCACCGTTGTTCTCGATGTTGTCGCAGGAAACGATTGTCGGCGCGGGGATTCCTCTATCGCGCCGCCGCGCGAGCGCCTCGGTGATCAAACTGAACGCCGGTCCCTCAGGATCGCGGTACCCGCCTTCGGTGATGGTCAGCGACACGATCCGGGTGGACGCCGCGGTGAGCACCTCCACCGCCGACTCCGGATCGTCCGGGGCATAACGGTAGTCGACGATCGAGCCGATCACCTGTGCGTCCCGGGTGCCGTTGGGATTCTCCAGGATCAGCGTGTACAGGCCGTCCTGCCCGTCGAGAACGTCGCGCATGGTCCAGTCGGCGGGCATCACCCCCACGCCGCAGATGCCCCAGTCGCGTGCCAGCCCCTGCTGCAGCAGCAGGTTGATGTACGCAGCCTGATGCGCCCGGTGGAAGTGACCGGCGCCGATATGCGCAATGCCGACGGTGACGCTGGCTCTGTCGTAGTTCGGCGCCTCGATCGGCAGTTGGGAAAGCGACGCGTTGTTCAGACTGATTGCGCTGGCCATCCTTGGCCACCTCCTCCCCCGGGTCACGCCCGGATTACTGCTGCCCTCGCCGGTGCCCTACGCGAGCGGGGATCCTCCGGCCGGCACGCCCGACGAAAGTAGGACGTCCGCAAGGGCACGCCAGGAATCGGTTATCGCGATCGCGCCGGCATCGATCAAATCCGCTCGGCGGCAATCGCGTTCGTCGGGCAGCACGAACATCAGGTTACCCACGGTGGCGTAACCCGCTGCGACCGCGGACCTCACCCCGGCCACGGAATCTTCGATCGCCAGCCCCTGTTCCGCCGCAACGCCCATCACCTGGCCACAGTGCAGATATACCGCAGGGTCGGGCTTGCTCGTGGGCGTCGGAAGCGAATCCTCCGCGCTGAAGGTCACTGTTTCGCCGATGAGAGAGTCGATGTCGGTCGCGGCGAAGCATGCACGCAGGCGCTTGGTGGCGCTGGAGCTGACGGCCGCCAGCGCGTAGTGCGGCGCGAGGTCTTGTAGCGGTTCCAGCACCTGCGGATCGGGTGTCAGCGTGAGCGCAAGATGAGCGGTGACGCGTTCGCGTTCTTCGCGCACCCACTGCTCGAGCTCATCGGCTGACAGCGCGTTCCCCTTCGACACGTCACCGGCTGAGGCGACCACCGCTGCGGGAAGGCCGTCGGCCAATGTCTGATCGAGCGGTAGTTGGCACTGGACCGCCAGGTCTAGAGCCATGGCGCGGAAGTTTTTCCCGACGGCCCGCTTACGCAACTCCTCCGAGTCGAGCGGAGCGGTCACGCCGAACCGGGCCAGGAAACGATTCATCACCCCCGTCGACGCGTCGAACGCCGGCCCTTCCGAGGGGAACAGGTTGTCGTCGGCGTCGCACAGCAGGGTCGTGATCGGCGCCGGGTCGAATGTGCGCACAAAGGTCAGCCCATAGTGTTCATCGCTCATCGTGACACCAGCTCCCGTTCGTCGTTGCGCATCGCGCCACGCAGCGTGGGCACCACGCCGCGCGTGTCGATATCCCTGATCATGTCGCCGAGGCGCTCCGCAAACCCGGGAACCGTGCGTAGCTCGGCGAACATCGCGTGTCGTAGCAGCGGATCAGGTCTGTTGCCTGCCATGTTGGCCAACCTGCCCACCGGTATGGCCTGCGAGTCCTCCAGGCGGAGCTCGCGCCCCTGGAGGTCGTGGCCGCGCATGTACCGGGCCCAGCCGGCAACGGCCAACATGAGCAGCGTATGCGGCCTACCCTGGGCGACCGCATCCTGCAGGGAGGGCAGCACAAACGACGTTATCTTGCTCGTTCCCCGCCTGGCCAGACGCGACAACTGATCGCTCATCTGAGGATTGCCGAGCCGATCGAGCAAACTGGCCCGGTATTGGGGCGTGTTCATCCCGGGGACCGCGGGCAGCAGTGGCTGAATTTCGTCGCGCAGAAGCTTCTCGACGTAGCCGAACACCACGCGGTCCCGCATTGCTTCGTCGGTGCGCCGGTAACCGGCCAATATGGCCAAACACGCGAGCGCGATATGGGATCCGTTGAGAAGACGCGTCTTGATCAGCTTGTGGTCGGTGACATCGGCGACGAATTCGGCACCGACCTCCTCGAGCGGCGGCCGGCCGTCGCTGAACGAATCCTCGATCACCCATTGACGATACGGCTCGGTCACGATGGGACATCTGTCGGCGACGCCGAACACCTGCTCGACGAATTCGCGTTCGGAATCCGTCGTTTGCGGGGTGATGCGATCGACCATGGTCGACGGGAACGCGACATGCCTGTCGATCCAGCGGGCAAGGCCGGGGTCCTTCAGGGCGGCGAACGACACCAGCGCCGTTCTCGCCGGCCGGGAGTCGCCGGGGATGTTGTCGCAGCAGAGCACCGTGAACGGGGCGACGCCCGCGCGGCGGCGCCGGTCGAGAGCGTCGGCGAGATATCCCCACGCTGTGGCATAGCCGTCGGACGTGACGAGGTCGGCGCGCACGTCGGGGTGATTGGCGTCGAACTCGTCGGTTACCGGATCGAGGAAGTATCCGTTGCCGGTGATGGTCAGGCTGACGATACGGGTTTGCGGGTCCGCGAGGGCGGCGCGCACCGCTGCGCCGTCATTCGGTGCGTAATGCACCGAGCCGATCGAGCCGACCACGCGGGCGGTCTGCCGATCGTGACCGCGTTGTACGACGGTGTAAAGCCCGTCCTGCGCCGACAGCAGCTCTTTGGCGGTCGGGGAGTGGAGGCTGACGCCGGCAACCCCCCAACGATCCGAAATTCCGGCGCGTGCAAGGTCATCGAAGTAAACGGCCTGATGTGCGCGGTGGAAATTGCCCGCGCCGATGTGAACGACACCACGCTGGAGGGCCGACCTCTCGTAGGTGGGTACGGCGATTCGCCGGGAGTGCAGTCGAAGGGTGGCATTGCTGAGGGGGACGCCACATTCTGGACGCCTGGACAATATGCGCATCCGTCTTCGCTTCCCGGGCTGTCGGCGCGTCTAACCCCTTCGTGGTTGACGTCACAAAAATTTACGTTTGAGACATAATCACTGGTGGGAACCGATATGCCCTGCTCAAACGCGTAAGTTGAGAACATGGCACCGCGGGTGAAGCTGACCAACGCCGACAAGGTGCTGTACCCCGCCACGGGAACAACCAAAGGCGACGTTTTCGACTACTACACCCGCATCGCCGAGGCGATGATCCCGCACATCGCCGGGCGCGCGGCGACGCGCAAACGGTGGCCCAACGGCGTCGAGCAGGACGCCTTCTTCGAAAAACAGCTGGCCTCGTCGGCGCCGGACTGGTTGCCGCGGGCCAGCGTGACCCACCGCTCCGGAACCACGACGTACCCGATCATCGACACCCCCGAGGCGCTGGCGTGGATCGCGCAGCAGGCCGCGCTCGAGCTGCATGTGCCGCAGTGGCGGTTTGTCCGCGAGTGGACCCGCAGCCGCGCCGAGGAGCTCAAGCCCGGGCCCGCGACCCGGCTGGTGTTCGACCTGGACCCGGGGGAAGGCGTCACCATGCCCCAGCTGTGCGAGGTCGCGCACGCCGTCCGCGAGCTCATCATCGGCATGGGGCTGACCACCTACCCGCTCACCAGCGGCAGCAAAGGTCTGCACTTGTACACCCCACTGGTGGAGCCGGTGAGCAGCAGCGGCGCCACGGTGCTGGCCAAACGCATTGCCCAGCAACTCGAGAAGTCGATGCCGAAGCTGGTGACGTCGACGATGACCAAGAGCTTGCGCGCGGGAAAGATCTTCTTGGACTGGAGCCAGAACAACGGCTCGAAGACCACCATCGCGCCGTACTCGCTGCGCGGTCGCGAGCACCCGACGGTCGCGGCGCCCCGCACCTGGGAGGAACTGGAGGACCCGACGCTGCGGCAGCTGCGCTACGACGAGGTCCTCGAAAGGGTCGGACGCGACGGTGACCTGCTGGCGCCGCTGGACCCGGACGCTCCGGTGCCCGACCGGCTGAGCAAATACCGCAGCATGCGCGATGCGTCGAAGACGCCCGAACCGGTACCGGCAACGAGACCCGATGCTGGGCGCGGCAATTCGTTTGTCATCCAGGAGCATCACGCCCGCCGGTTGCACTACGACTTCCGGCTGGAGCGAGACGGCGTGTTGGTTTCCTGGGCGGTGCCGAAGAACCTGCCCGATACCACGTCGGTAAACCACCTCGCGGTGCACACCGAAGACCATCCGCTGGAGTACGGCTCGTTCGAGGGGGTGATCCCCAAGGGCGAATACGGCGCCGGGAAGGTGATCATCTGGGACTCGGGCACCTACGACGCCGAGAAGTTCCAGGATGACGAGGTCATCGTCACGCTGCACGGGCGCAAGATCTCCGGGCGTTATGCGCTGATTCAAACCAACGGCAACCAATGGCTCGCGCACCGGATGAAGGACCAGAACGTCTTCGACTTCGAAGAGATCAAACCCATGCTGGCCACGCACGGTTCGGTGTCGACGCTGAAGGCGGGCCAGTGGGCCTTCGAGGGCAAGTGGGACGGTTATCGGCTCCTGGTCGAAATCGATCACGGCGCGCTGCGGCTGCGGTCGCGCCGAGGGCGTGACGTGACCAAGGAATACCCCCAGTTCGACTCCTTGGCAGCCGATCTCGCCGATCATCACGTGGTGCTCGACGGCGAGGCCGTCGTCCTGGACGCGTCCGGTGTGCCAAGCTTCCACGCGATGCAGAATCGCGGCCGCGGCAGCCATGTCGAGTTCTGGGCGTACGACCTGCTGTACCTGGACGGCCGGTCGCTGCTGCGGGCGAAGTACACAGACCGGCGAAAGTTGTTGGAAACGATCGCTATTGGAACCAATCTCATTGTTCCTGAGCTACTGCCCGGTGACGGCGCGCAAGCGCTGGCACACTCGAGCGAGCACGGCTGGGAGGGGGTGGTGGCCAAGCGGCGCGACTCCACCTATCAACCGGGCCGGCGCTCCGCATCGTGGATCAAGGACAAGCACTGGAGGACACAGGAAGTCGTGATCGGCGGCTGGAAGGCTGGCGAAGGGGGCCGCACCAGCGGCATCGGCTCGCTCGTGCTGGGAATCCCCGACGATGGCGGGCTGCGCTTCGCCGGACGGGTGGGAACCGGCTTCACGGAACGTGACCTGGCGACCCTCAAGAAGACGCTCGCGCCGCTGCACACCGACCGATCGCCGTTCAGCCCGCCGCTACCCAGGGCCGAGGCCAGGGGCGTCACCTACGTCGAGCCGACCCTGGTCGGGGAGGTCCGCTACAGCGAGTGGACGCCGGATGGCCGTTTGCGCCAATCGAGTTGGCGCGGGCTGCGGCCGGATAAGGAGCCGAACGAGGTGGTGCGGGAGTGAAATGGGTTTCCTATCAGAGCGATAGCGGTGAGCGCACCGGGGTGCTCTCCGGTGACACCATCTACGCCATGCCTGTGGGCGTGACGCTGCTCGACCTGATCGGCCGCGGCGCGGACGGGTTGCGCGGGGCCGGCGAGGAGGCGCTGCGTGCCCCGGCGGCGACGGCGCCACTGGACGCGGTGACGTTGCTGGCGCCGATCCCGCGCCCGCCGTCGATTCGGGACTCCCTGTGTTTCCTGGACCACATGCGCAATTGCCAAGCTGCTTTAGGCGCCGGAAGGACGCTCGCCGACGCCTGGTACCGCGTCCCCGCGTTCTACTTCGCCTGCCCGACGACGGTTCTGGGACCCTACGACGATGCGCCGACGGCTCCCGGGAGCGCCTGGCAGGACTTCGAATTGGAAGTCGCGGCCATCATCGGTGTCACCGCCGAAGACTTGACGGTCGAGGAGGCGGAACGGGCCATCATCGGGTACACCATCTTCAACGACTGGTCCGCGCGTGACCTCCAGCAGCTGGAGAGCCAACTGGCGATCGGGCAGGGCAAGGGTAAGGACAGCGGGGTGACGCTGGGCCCCTACCTGGTGACGCCCGACGAGCTGGAGCCATACCGCCGCGACGGCATCCTCGACCTGAGTGTCACGGCCCTGGTCAACGACACCGTGATCGGTTCGGGATCGACCGCCCAAATGGATTGGAGTTTCAGCGAAGTCATCTCGTACGTCTCACGCGGAGTGACCCTGACGCCGGGCGACGTCATCGGTTCCGGAACGGTGCCCACCTGCACCCTCGTCGAGCACCTCAACCCCACGGCGCTGCAGTCGTTCCCCGGCTGGCTGCACGACGGCGACGTCGTGACGCTGCGGGTTCAGGGGCTCGGGGAGACCCGGCAAGCCGTGCGCGCCAGCGGTGCGCCGCACCCGTTGTCAGCTCGACCGAACCCGGATGCCGCGCCGCGGCCGGTGCGCGTGAACCGCGCCCCCGCGCGGGTCCCCTACACCCGCGGGTTGCACGAGGTGGCCGACCGGATCTGGGCGTGGACGCTGCCGGACGGGGGCTACGGCTGGAGCAACGCCGGTCTGGTCGCCGGTGCTGGGGCGTCCCTGCTCGTCGACACCCTGTTCGACCTGGCGTTGACCCGCGAAATGCTCACCGCGATGCGGCCCATCACCTCCTTGGCGCCGATCACCGACGCCCTCATCACGCACTCCAACGGCGACCACACGCACGGCAACCAATTGCTCGACGCCTCGGTGCGCATCATCGCCGCGTCGGGCACCGCTGACGAGATCGCGCACGGCATGGCGCCCGAGATGCTGGCGATGGCGCAGACCGCCAACCTTGGGCCGATCGCAACTCCGTACGCGCGAGACCGCTTCGGGCACTTCGACTTCAGCGGCATCATCGTGCGCAACGCGGATCAGACGTTCGACCGCGACCTGATTATCGAGGTGGGCGGGCGGCGAATCGAATTGCTCAACCTCGGTCCGGCGCACACCGCCGCGGATTCGGTGGTGCACATCCCCGACGCCGGCGTGCTATTCGGCGGCGACCTGCTGTTCATCGGGTGCACCCCGATCGTGTGGGCCGGCCCGATCGCCAACTGGATCGCGGCGTGCGACGCGATGATCGCACTGGACGCCCCGATTGTCGTGCCCGGCCATGGCCCCGTCAGCGATCCGGACGGAATTCGCGCTGTGCGTGCCTATCTCGCGCACGTGTCCGAACAGGCCGAGGCCGCCTATCGACGGGGGCTCTCGTGGTCCGAGGCCGCCGACACCATCGACCTCGGTGAATACGCATCCTCGCTGGATGCGGAGCGCGTCGTCGTCAATGTCTACCAGCGCTATCGCGAACTCGACCCGACGACCCCGCAACTCGACGTCATTGCCCTGCTGGTGATGCAGGCCGAGTGGCTGGCCAAGCGGTCCTGAGATCGCATCACGCCGAACGTGGGCCCCACGCACCGCTACCGCAGCGGATCCCTACCTAGGCCGCACGCTCGGCGTCTCAGATCCGGATGGCGCGCACGAAGCTGATCGTCGTCGAGGGGACCTGGTGCTCGGCGTCACCCAGCTCGGGCAGTCCGGCGGCGGTGAAAAGATCGGTCAACTGATATTTCGTTGTCTCCCAACCGTTCGCGAGCAGATGGGCGGCGACATCGGTGTGCTCGCCCGGGTAGGTCAGGTTGGTGAGGTCCATCTCGAGACCATGGCGTCGCCACCCTTCGGTCAGGAGCCGCGATTGTTCCTGGGCCTCGGGCGAAGTCCCTGTCACTGTTCCGTAGTCGGCGGCGAATCGGCTGCCCTCGGCGGACAGCGGGATGATCGAATCCAGCAACCGAACCTCGGCCTCGGGCGGGAGCCACCCGATGAGCACACCCTCGGCGAGCCACGCCGTGGGGTGGGCCGGATCGAAACCCGCGTCCTGGAGGGCCGCCGGCCAGTCCTCCCGCAGATCGATGCCGACCGCACGGAGTTGGGCGGTGGGGGCAGCGCCGATCTCCGACAGCGTCGCCGTCTTGAACGCGATCACCTCAGGCTGATCGATTTCGTACACCGTCGTGTCGGCCGGCCACGGCAGCCGGTAGGCGCGGGCGTCGAGCCCGGACGCCACGATCACGACCTGCCGTAGGCCCGCCAGGCCGGCCGCGGCGAGATAGTCGTCGAAAAAGCGGGCGCGGGCCGCGAATGTGTCGACCATTCGCGGAAACCCGATGCCCCCCTCCATGTCCGTCGAGTCGAGCTCGCCGGTCGCCAACCTGGTGAACGCGTCCAGCCCGACGGCACGGACCAAAGGCTCGGCGTAATCATCGGTGACGACGGGCTGCGGCCGCTTGCTCGCGGCCGCGCGTGCCGCGGCGACCATTGTGGCGGTGGCCCCCACGCTGTTGGCCAGGTCCCATGTGTCTTCCTCGGTTCGTACCATGGGTGCTCCTTCGCTGTCGATTCGACCGAATCCACCGTAGGCCGTCTTCCTGAACGCTACGTCACCTCTGGTCACCTCAGCCGGTCTAACTGCCTGACGTTATCCAGGAATCCTTGATTGCGGGAGTGGCTACGCCGCGACGTGGCCGAGTGGCGGCGAAGAGTGCTCGTGATCCCGATCTGATCAGCCAGAGCGCCATACCGAGAGCCGGGCTGACGGGATGCACAGATCGACCGATGTTGCTTCGTGCCGTATCGGCAAGCAGTCAAGATGTGCCTGCCAACTATGGGGTCGGCGCGTTGTTGTTCGGGTCGACTCGGGTTGGCCCGTCTGTCCGGGAACTCACCGCCGCGATGACGAACATCGCCGCCGTAGCAAGGGCCGCGAGCGCAACCGAACCGAAGTTCGAAAGCAGATCAGAGGCACAACCGACGGCTCCACCTGCGGCAAAGCCGACAAGAACGAGAACATAGACCCCGGTGGGTCGAAGGTGGTTCTCACCGTCGTCATACCAGCGCACCATCGCCGCGCGCCCGAGGTAGCTGAACACGGCCTGGACAACGAATGTGACGGCGACGTTGCCGTAGAGCATGCCGCTGTCCCGGTGGAAAGCGTTGCCCTGCACACCGGCTACGAAACTCAAAAGCCATGCGACAAGACAGGCCTCCGGTGCCGCCCAGGCCGACCATGCGATGACGCCAGCGAGAACAGCCGTTTCGAATCCCAGGATCCATGGCGAGTAGGTCCGTCCAAACCGTGCAGCGCCGGCCACTACGGTCGCGCAAAGGAAAGACCCCGCACCGAAAGCCGCGATTGACAGCAGAGCGCGCACCAAGGCAGGCAGGTCGCCGTTGACGAGGTCATAACCTGCCGAGACGACATTCCCCGACTGGACCGTCGCGAAGCTACGGGTATGCGCGATTGTCCACGAGTTCATCAATCCGGCGACACTCGAGAGGGCAAGTGCCATCAGTGGTCGTTCCATCAATGGAAATCCACGATGGCGTGCCGCGGCGGAGATGAATGTCTGGCCCATTGCCACCTTTCGACGAGACATCGGCGGCGGGCACCCGCCGAACCGAGGACGAGCCTGTCAACCGATCGATGCGGGCGCCCCTGGCTTCCGTTCCGAGGTGAAGCTCATCTCGCTCAACCATCCGGCAGTTACCGACTGAAGTATCGAGTCAATCGACTTGACCTGCCGGGACGAGTGATGCTGAATCACCAGTGGTCCGCATACAGCCCGAAGGCCTGCTCGCCGGATGAGCTCAGCATCTGTAGTGAAAATGCCCTACGCATTCCAGCATTACCGCAGAGCTCGCAGCGTTACCCGCGAAAAGCGCAAAATGTGTCGGGTCCCTGTGCGACCCTCGGTCCGGAAGCATGGCAATACGGTCAGCGCGATTATCACGAATGTCCTTATTCGCCATTGCATTCGGACGTAGGAGGTAGGCGACATATCGTCGTCGCCGGCATCAGGATTTGTCACGTTGGAGGCACGTCACTGCTGGACTGGCTCGAGACATGGCCGGCTGGTGATCAGACGGTTCCGTCAGACACGTCGCCAGTGCGCCGGCCGTGTATCGGCCGACAACCATAGTCATCGCGGGCAGTTTCCATCATCCGGCCGACGGCGTACGCGTCAGGACGCTGAAACGGTAGCCGTATCTATTGGTATAGGCATCGCCGACGGGGCGCCGAGGACGCCCCGCCGCTGCTCCATGCAGGATGGCGTTGGGCGATGCATCTGCGGGTCTATCCGTAGCGACGGTGAGTTGTGGAACGCCCTCTTCCGCAGCGGCGCTTAGAGGTGTTGCCTCCGCGGTCGGCATAGGCCAAGTCGACGGAACCGATAGCTTCCCTACCTCGCCGGCTCGGCCAAACACCGCGCTCACGGGTCCAGTGGCATTGCCGCTTAGGCTGCCTGGCTGTGGGTCTTCATATTCTGGCGTCTCATACCACGCACCGTCTCCACCAGCAGTTGTTCCGTGGCCGAATGTGAGCTGCTGGCCGATGTTGTAACCGACGTTTCCCATGCCCAGAGCGAGCGACGCTCCCAATGTCGGTCTTGTCGCCAGGAAACCCTTTATGTCCGCCTCAATCGTTTGCTCCAGACCCAAAGACGAGGCTGCCGAGAACGATAGTTGGTGCAACGTCGACACTCTCGCGGTGGCCGATACCAACTCTGACGAGGTGGTAGCTGCTATCTGCCCGCTGAAGCCGCGTGGCGTGGATGTGGCCTCCGTGACCGCACCGATCTGGTTGGCCACTCCGGATGATGTACTGATGTTGGGCGGCAAGGACAACCGGGGCAACTTCGTGGCCAACGCCGATGCGACGGCGTAAGCGAACATGGCTGCAGCATCTTGCGCCCACATCTCCATGTACTGGGTTTGGGCTACCGCGATCGCTGGAGTGTTCTGACCGAAAAAATTTGTCGCGGTGAGGGTCAACGAGAGTGACCGGTTGGCCGCAATCACGGGTGGGGGCACCGTCATCGCCCAAGCGGCCTCAAAGGCGGTTGCGGCGTCACGAGCCCGGTTCGCGGTCTCTTCGGTCTGGGCGGCGGCCGCAGCAAGCCAACAGACGTACGGTGCGACAGCTGAGATCATCGACGCCGACGAGGAACCCAGCCATGGCGCACTTGTGAGCTCCGAAATCACCGTCCTGTAGCCGCCCACCGCTGTGCCCAATTCCGCCGCGACTTCGTCCCATGCGGTCGCGGCATTCCTCATCGATCCCGAGCCTGGCCCTGCATACATGCGACCCGAGTTGATTTCGGGCGGCAGCACACCGAAGTCCAACACGGTGTTCTCCCCAGTCAGCCGCGATCGTAGTCGCGACCTCGGGCAGCACCCGCTCCGATGGCAGCTGTGGCCGCGACGCGTTCCGCAGCCGCGACCCCGCCGCTTCGTCGGCACCTGAAAGTCACTGGCATTTTCGGGGCCTCCAGCATTGGTGCGTTCGAACGCCCATCGACGTTCGTTTCTCGCCCGTGATGTCTTGCTCCGCCGAGGTAGTCGGCCAAATCGGTAACATTCACGGTTACTCCCTCCGTGTGGTGTCGAACGTTTTGCGATCCGCTGAGTGCGTCGTCATCGCCCAATAAGCAAGGCGCACAGGTATGTTCGTGATCCCGGGGAGACCTGGAGGCGGCCATGGTTCGTGAGATTTCGACTGTGAGAAACTCGGCTGCCGTCATGACTCTGCGGCGAGCTCATGTGGCTCCTTTGCCTGCGGCATAGGTCTTCGTTCCCTGCGATCGATGGCTGATCTGTGCCAGCACACCACGCTGACGACGTCGCGGTCCTGAGTCAGATGACTCTTTCGTCAATCGATCGTGGGTCGAGCTGGATAGCCCGAAACGTAATGGCTCGCGCTGCGTATGCGATGTGACGCTTGGACGAACCTGTGCGAAGCGTGCGTATCACGTCGCCGGGGCGTCAGCGGACAGTCCTGTCGTCTGTAGCGGCGACAGCTTTACTTCTGGGCGCAACGTCCAGTCGGCGTGCCACCGGGCTTTCGCTACGGAAAGGTCAAATGACTCGTGACCTCACATGGTAATGGTGGTTTGCTGTGGCGTGCTTGGTGAACTGCTCGCCGTTGACGCGTCCGCGCCGGCAGGCGGGCGGCATGGTAATGCGCGCGGCTCCGATTCGCGTGGGTATGACAAGGATGACAGCGGGCCCGGTGAATCTGTTGAATGAAACGTATACGGCTACGGCCACACAGATGCCAAGCCCTTCGGTCAGCGAGGTGTGCCTCTATGGGACGGCAAGATGGGACTACGATGTCGCTTAGGTGGAAAGACTTGGCAGACGCTGCGCGGGTAACTCCTGGCTCGCAAGTGGAATTGGCGCGGGACTACGACCCGGGACGACGCGAACCCGACCTTGCAAAAGACGCGGGAGAAGCGGCTTTGGCCCAAGCAAAAGCGCTGTTTGAGCAATTGCAGGATCGTTTCTTCGCGCAGGCCGACCGTGCGCTGCTCGTCGTCTTGCAAGCTATCGACGCCGCCGGCAAAGACGGAACGATTAAACATGTGATGAGTGGGCTCAATCCCGAAGGCGTGGACGTGTATAGCTTCAAGGCGCCGACGGCGGCCGAATTAGCACACGATTACTTGTGGCGCCACCAGCGAGTCCTACCAGAACGGGGCCGGATCGCTGTCTTCAATCGATCGCACTACGAGAACGTGTTGGTCACCAGGGTGCATCCGGAGCTGTTGAATCCGCCAGTACCCTCCGATGAGTTGGAGGCGCTGTGGCAGAAGCGGTTTCGGGAGATCAATAGTTGGGAACGGTACTTGTGCGAGACTGGTACCGTCATCGTGAAATTGTTCCTCAACGTGTCCAAGAGCGAACAGAAGCGGCGGTTTCTGGAACGCCTGAACAACCCGGAGAAGAACTGGAAGTTCTCCGTCGACGATCTCAAGGAGAGAGCGTTCTGGGATCAGTATCAGCACGCATTCGCGGACATGCTCTCCCATACCAGCACTGATTGGGCACCGTGGTATGTAGTACCCGCCGACCACAAGTGGTTCAGTCATCTCACCACTTCCGCTGTCCTGCTCGACACTTTGAGCTCGCTGGGCCCCCGTTATCCCGAACTCGCACCCGCCGCGAAAGAGGCTTTGCTGCAAGCTAAGTCGGACTTGCTTGACGAACAAGGATAGGTCCGCGTCACCCTAGAACCGGAGAACGAGATTGCGGCTATAGGCAACCAACCCGCCGGACCTTGTTGTCGCATCATCGGCATGGGGCGCGCGACTACGGCTACTAGGCAGGCCTACCGGGTCGGCCCCCGCTTGGAGGCTCGATCCGGGCGTTGTGCATCGCGATCCGGATCGCGACGTCCGGACGAGCGAGGAGCCACGTAGTTCAGAATGCTGGTGTATGCGCCTGCCTTCCCGGTGGCGCTTGCGGGCCGGCCCGGGCGCCGCAGCGGCCCGGCGGTTCCTAGAGTTTCGCGATCACGTGTTCGGCGAACATCTCCAGGTTGCGGATCTTCGTTTCCAGCGGCTCGGTGTCGGGTCCCTTGATATACGGGATGCGGAAGCCGACGATGACGTCCGTGACGCCTTTGTCCTCGAGCCGCTTGATGCCATCCAGGGTGTAGGCGTCGGCCGAGATGACGTGGATCTCGAACGGACCCGTCTTGCCCTCTTCTTCGCGGTACTGCTTGAGCTTGGCGATGAGCCCGTCGAGCTCCGCCGGGTCGCCGCCACCGTGCATCCAGCCGTCGGCACGAGCGGCGCGCCGCAGCGCCGCGTCGGCGTGGCCGCCGATGAGGATCGGGATCGGCTCGGTGGGGGCCGGCGTCATCTTGGTCTTGGGGATGTCGTAGAACTCGCCGTGGAACTCGAAGTACTCGCCGCTGGTGAGGCCGCGCAAGATCTCGATGCATTCGTCCATGCGCTTGCCGCGCTTGGCGAAGGGCACACCCAACAGCTCGTAGTCCTCGGGCCACGGGCTGGTACCCACTCCCAGCCCCAGCCGGTTGCCGATCAGCGCGGCCAGCGAACTGGCCTGCTTGGCCACCAGCGCCGGCGGCCTGATGGGCAGTTTGAGGACGAAGAAGTTGAACCGCAGGTTCGACGTCACCGCGCCCAGTGCCGCTGCGAGCACAAAGGTTTCGATGAACGGCTTGCCGTCCAGGAACTCCCGGTTGCCGTCGGGGGTGTACGGATATTTCGAGTCCGATTCGAACGGGTAGGCGATGCTGTCGGCCAACGTCATCGCGTGGTAACCGGCCGCCTCGGCCGCCTTGGCCAGCGGGATGTAGTACGAGAAGTCGGTCATCGCCTCCGCGTAGGTAAACCGCACGTTATCCGCCCTTCCTGTAACCGCCGTCACACGACATTAGAACGTGTTCTACTTTGGCGTGCACTCGGGTCCGGCACAAGGCGCAACCGCGGTCGGGCGGCGTAGCGGTCGACGGGTGCGGCTAGAGCTGGTTCTCGGGCCCGATGACCGCCCACACCGTCTTGCCCGACGAGGTGGGGGTGCTACCCCAAGCGCGGGACAGCGCGTCGACGATCGCCAGGCCCGACACGTCGATGCCGCTCGTCGGCGACGACAGGCGCACCGCGGGAGCGGTGTTGTCGTCGGACACCGCGATGGTGGCCGTCGCGCCGTCGGTCTCGACCCGCATCAGCGGGACGCTGCCGGTGTGTTCCAGGACGTTCTCCACAAACACGTTCACGACCACCAACGCCACCGGGATGAGCTTGGACTGCGACCAGTCGGTGAGCCACTCGCGGACCAGGCGGCGCGAGTCGCGGAGGCTGCTCAGGTCGGCCGGCAGTTGGGCATCGGCATGCCGGACCGTGCGGCTCGTGAGTTTGGCGAGCGCCTTTGTCGCCGCCTTCTCCGTCGAATACACCGGCATGAAGCAGACGACTTCGCTTTGGCTGATCGCCTCGCGGGTGGCACGGTTGGCGCACACCAGCACGATCGGGACGTCGGGGTGGGGGAGCTGCCAACGGGCGGCCAGGAAGGCCGTCCAAGCCGCTTCGGCCGGGACCTTGAGCCCGGAGATGTTGACCATGACCGCCGATGGCTTTTCGATGGTCGCCTTGACGATGCTGTCGCGCAGGGCGGCGGAATTGGCGGTATTGAGGACGCCCTCGACGGTGAGGACGGCGACCGACTCGTCCGTCCGGCTGGCCACGGCAAGGGAGCTGGGCGACTCGGCTACGGCGCTCACGTCAAAGACCCCTCTCGCTCAGGGCTTCATCTTCGCTGACCGTAACCCGGAAGGCGGTGATCTGCGAGCGCGCGTGTCCTGGTCGCGACGGTCCCACCTGGATTCCCTGCCGCGTGAAAGACGGATGGCGCGATGCCAGGCGCGTCGGCTCGACGGTGTCGTGCGACTCCATGTCGTGCTCCCTCTAGTCCCCCCGGCCACCTGATCAAGGAACCGCCCCCCTTGGCGGCAAGGGGCTGCTATGGAATCGAGCGGCACCGGCGCCGCCAGAGTTCCAAGCCCTGTGCGATCCGCCGTGGCGGCGGTGCGACACCGCCGTGAGAATGCCGACAAACCCCGCGCCCCGTCCCCACCGGTCCGCAGCGCCCGTCCCTGCCGCATCTGACCTGCCGGCCGACACCCCGCAGCGCGCGCATCCGTCGGGACTACCCATTTCCGGGAGGTCGTCAAACTATGGGAACCATGCAAGATCAATGCGCGCCGATTGGGGAGGCTCGCCAAGGTCAGCCGGCGGCGTACGGGGGAGTGCCGATCCCCGCGACCGAGTGCGTGCCCCATGGTGTCTTCTCGACGATGCGGGCGGAAGCGTCGCGCCCGCCCACTCTCAGCGTCACCGTTCGCGACTGCCGTAACGCCTGATCGGGTAGTGGCTGCGTAGGCAATGCGGAAACCGTTCCCTGCCAATGGTATTGGCCATCGATGGGATCGAGGCGACCGGTGAGCCGCGCGCGCACCGGATGGTAAACCCCCGCTACGGTCAGTGTGGCCTCGCCATCGTAGGTGACACGGTCGTCGCTTCTTTCGGAGTTCAGGTCGAACGCCTTAAAGGCCGCGGCCGCCGGACACAGGCAGGCGCGCTCGTTGAACACCCGCTGACTGCTGCGCCGCACCTCGATCCGAGTGCCCGAGGTGCGTTGCAGGGCGCGCACGCACTCGGCGACATATCGGGCTTGCGCGCGGTGGTCGGGCCCGGCGAGGAAAAAGTAGTTCGGGAAACCGTGCACGGCGATCCCGAAATACGGCTCCATGCCGTCTTCCCACGCCCGCCCTATTGTCACGCCGCCCGCGCCGACCAGCGTCTCCTCGGCGACGCTAGCCGGGACCGCGAAGCCGGTGCCGTAAACAATGGCGTCGGCGCCGTGGTCGACGCCATCGCTGGTGCGAACGCCCGAGGCGGTGACGCGGGCGATTGGCGACAACGCGAGCCGGGGAGCCGGGCGTGCCGCTGCCGGCCGGAGGCGCCGGTGCAACCAGCGTCGCGCCCGGGTAGTCGCTGACGGCAGCTCGGGAACGATCCGGCGGGGTGCGTGTGCGAAAACCGTCACCGAGGCGGCCGATTGGGTCAGCTGGCTCATGTGATGACCCGCGGCGGAATCGGGGCCGACGACCGCGATGTGCTTGCCAGCCGGATCGAAGTCAGGGTCCCAGCGCGCCGCGTGGAACGAGATCCCACGAAAATCGCTGCGCCCGGGCAACTCCGGGATCCACGCGGTGAAGGGTGGTTGGTTTGCCGCGATCACGATGCGGCTCCGGACCGTCTCGCCGGCGGCAGTCCGCAATCGCCAGGTGTCGGTCGCGTCGTCGAACGCGCAGTCCCGCGCATCCGCGACGATCTGCACGTCCGTCACGCCGGCGGCCCGTAGCTCGGCGGCGGCGGCGTGAGCGGCCGCCCCCGCGCCGACGACGGTCACGTGCCGGCCGGCCTCTGGCGGGCTGGGCACGGGCGTCACAGAAACCTGCTGCGCTTCCACCCACGCCGCGCGATCGGGCCCAACAGGCCCACCTCGGTCAGGAAAGCCGCCAGGGGTGCGAACCCGGCCACCTGCATCTCGCGTCGATGCGGGCTGCTGCGCGCGATCGCTCGCGCCCGCTTGGCGTCCAGGCCGGTGCGCGCGTAGGGGATCGGATTGCTGAACAGGTAGTTGAAGAAGTAGCCGCCGAGCCCGTTGATGTTCGCCATGAACCACCGGTTCAACCGCGGCATCTCGGCGACCCGCTTGCGCGCGCCGTCGCGGGCGAACTGGATGTGGCGCGCCTCTTCGGTGACGTGAATCCGCATGAGCCGCTGGATGATTGGCTGCAGCTCCGGGTCGTCCATCATTTGCCGCTGCAGCGAGTCGAAGATCTCTTCGCCGATCAGGGCAGCCACCCAGAGCATGGAGCCCCGCTGGAAAGCCAGCGGCAGCGCGTTGATGATCATGCGGTGGAATCGCCGGGGGCGGACCGGCTTGGCGCCGATGCGCTCGATGGCCTTGCCGAACATCACCATGTGGCGGGTCTCGTCGCCGAGCTCGGTCAGCTTGTAATGCGTCGACCGGCTGGTCGGATCCTCGTGCAGGATGGTGCGCAGCAGCGACTGGTTGAGCATGTTCTCGAACCAGATCCCGGCCGACAGGGTGTTCACCAACTCCTGGCGTGACAGCTCGATCTGCTGTTCGCGGGTCATCTCGTCCCACATCGGGGTGCCGTACAACGACACCAGCCGCGGCGGCAGGTAGAACTTATCCGGGTCGAGCGGGGCGTCCCAGTCGATGTCGACCACCGGCTCGTAGGACTTCTTGACCGAACCTTTCAGCAGACGTTCGGAGAATTCCTCACGGCTGGGCCCACTCGCTTTCACCGCAGCGGTCATGCTGGTGTCCCTCCATCGGGTGCTCAGGCGGTACCCATGGTACCGGGTACTTAGGGGCCCCGACTAGGCCTTTGATATTTCGATTCGGCAATCTGGCTTCGAACCACGAGGAGGTTTCTTGGGCCGGCACATCCACGTCATCGGCATCGGTGCAGGCGATCCCGACTACCTGACCGTCCAGGCGATCGACGCGCTCAACGGCACCGAGGTGTTCTTCGCGATGGACAAGGGCGAGGCGAAAAGCGACTTGGTGGCGCTGCGGCGACAGATCTGCGCCCGGTTCATCCGCGAGCCCGGCTATCGCTTCGTCGAGCTACCCGACCCACAGCGGGCAGCTGACGCCGACTACCGCGGGGCCGTATCCGACTGGCACGCGGCGCGGGCTCGGGTGTGGGCGGAAGCCATCGGTACAGAGCTGGGCCCCGACGGCGTCGGCGCCTTCTTGGCGTGGGGCGACCCGTCGCTGTACGACAGCACGCTTCGCGTCCTCGATGCGGTGGGGGCCGAGGTGGATTTCACCTACGACGTCATCCCCGGGATCACCGCGGTGCAGGCGCTGACGGCGCGCCACCGCGTCCCGCTCAACGAGGTCGGCGAACCCGTGCTGATCACCACGGGGCGGCAGCTGCGCCGCCAGGGCCTGTCCGGGTCCGCCGTCGTGATGCTCGACGCCGACTGCTCCTTCCAGGCGTGCCCGGCCGACACCTCGATTTGGTGGGGCGCCTATCTGGGCACCGCGGACGAGCTGCTGGTGGCAGGCACTGTCGGTGAGGTGGGTGCGGAGATTGCGGCGCTGCGCGCCGAGGCACGGGCTCGGCACGGGTGGATCATGGACACCTATTTGCTCAGAGCGGCAGACTGAGTAGGTGCCCGAACTTCCCGAGGTCGAAGCGCTGGTCGACCACCTGCGGCGCCACGCCGTCGGACTGACGATCGGCCGCGTCGACGTGGCCGCCTTCTCCGTCCTCAAGACCTTCGACCCGCCGATCACCGCGCTGCACGGGCAAGCGGCGGTCGAGGCGCAACGGTGGGGCAAGTACCTGGGGCTGCGGGTCGGCGACCTGTGGCTGATCGCCCACCTGTCCCGCGCGGGATGGTTGCGCTGGTCCGACAAGCTGGCCGCGGCGCCGTTGCGGCCGGGCAAGGGCCCGATCGCGCTGCGTGTGCACCTGGGTACGCCCGGCGGGGCGCCCGGCTTCGACCTCACCGAGGCGGGGACGCAGAAGCGGCTGGCGGTGTGGCTGGTGAACGATCCCAAGCAGGTGCCGGGAATCGCCGCGCTGGGCCCCGACGCGCTGGAACTCGGGGTCGAGGAGCTGGCCGGGCTCCTGGCCGGCAACACCGGCCGGATCAAGACCGTGATCACCGACCAGAAGGTGATCGCCGGCATCGGAAACGCCTACAGCGACGAGATTCTCCACGTGGCCAAGATTTCGCCGTTCGCGACGGCGGGGAAGCTGACCGACGAGCAGCTCACCACCCTGCACGACGCGATGGTGTCCGTCCTGCGCGATGCGGTGAGCCGTTCGGTCGGTCAGGGGGCCGCCATGCTGAAAGGGGAGAAGCGATCCGGGCTGCGGGTGCACGCCCGCACCGGGATGCCGTGCCCCGTCTGCGGGGACACCGTGCGCGAGGTTTCGTTCGCGGACAAGTCTTTTCAGTACTGTCCGACATGCCAGACCGGCGGTAAGGTGCTGGCTGACCGGCGGATGTCGCGGCTGCTCAAGTAATCGCCTCGAGCGTCGA
This sequence comes from Mycobacterium saskatchewanense, assembly GCF_010729105.1. NCBI lineage: Bacteria > Bacillati > Actinomycetota > Actinomycetes > Mycobacteriales > Mycobacteriaceae > Mycobacterium > Mycobacterium saskatchewanense. The sequence continues at coordinate 2,633,833 of NZ_AP022573.1, read as the reverse complement.
CTCGTTGCGCCGAAAGCCCCGCTTTGAGCCCAACAACCCGACGTTGGCCGAGCACTGGATATGCTGCGCGGGTGACTCGCCAGAAGATTTTGATTACCGGTGCCAGTTCCGGCCTGGGTGCCGGTATGGCGCGCGCCTTCGCCGCCAAGGGCCGCGACCTGGCACTGTGCGCGCGGCGCACCGACCGGCTCGACGAGCTGAAAGCCGAACTGTCGCAACAGTATCCGGGCATCAAGATTGCCGTTGCGGCGCTGGACGTCAACGACCACGAGCAGGTGCCGAAAGTGTTCGCCGAACTCAGCGACGAACTCGGCGGCATCGACCGCGTCGTCGTCAACGCCGGCATCGGTAAAGGGGCCCGCCTGGGCTCGGGCAAGCTGTGGGCGAACAAGGCGACCATCGAAACCAATTTGGTAGCCGCGCTGGTCCAGATCGAGACCGCGCTGGAGATGTTCCACAAGAGCGGGGCGGGACACCTCGTCCTCATTTCCTCGGTGCTCGGAAACAAAGGGGTGCCGGGCGTCAAAGCCGCTTACGCCGCAAGCAAAGCGGGGCTGAGCTCGCTGGGCGAATCGCTGCGCGCCGAATACGTGAAGGGCCCCATCAAGGTTTCGGTGATGGAACCCGGCTATATCGAGTCCGAGATGACGGCCAAGTCGAGCAGCACGATGTTGATGGTGGACAACGCAACTGGCGTCAAGGCGCTCGTCGACGCGATCGAGCGGGAGCCGGGCCGCGCCGCCGTGCCGCGGTGGCCGTGGGCGCCGCTCGTGCAGGTGATGCAGGTGCTGCCGCCCCCGCTCGCCAAATGGTTCGCTTAAGGCGCTTCCGGGCCGAGGCGCCGAAAGCTCAGCTGGTGCGCCCTCTTTCGGTCCGATAGCGACGCACGAGCGCGTCGGTGGAGCTGTCGGACTGTGGCTCGGGTGAGGCGTCGCCGGTGATCACCGGAAGCAGCGCCTTGGCCTGCGTCTTGCCCAGCTCCACACCCCACTGGTCGAACGAGTCGATGCCCCAGACCGCACCCTCGGTGAAGACCTGGTGCTCGTAGAGCGCGATCAGCTGTCCCAGCACCGACGGGGTGAGGCGGTCGGCCAGGATCGACGTGGTCGGGCGGTTGCCAGGCATCACCTTGTGCGGAACGATCGCCTCGGGCGTGCCCTCGGCGGCGATCTCCTCGGCCGTCTTACCGAACGCCAGCACTTGGGTCTGGGCGAAGAAGTTGCTCATCAGCAGGTCGTGCATGCTGCCGTCGCCCTCGACGGTGGGCAGGTCGTCGAGCGGCTGGCTGAACCCGATGAAGTCGGCCGGGACCAGCCGGGTGCCCTGGTGTAGCAGCTGGTAGAAGGCGTGCTGCCCGTTCGTTCCGGGTTCGCCCCAGAAGATTTCACCCGTGTCGGTGGTGACCGGGGTGCCGTCGGCGCGCGTCGACTTGCCGTTGGACTCCATGGTCAACTGTTGCAGGTACGCGGCAAAGCGCGCCAAGTCGTTCGAGTAAGGGAGCACTGCACGCGACTGCGCGCCCATGAAATTGGAGTACCACAACCCGATGAGGCCGAGCAGGACCGGCGCGTTGGACTCCAGCGGGGCCGTCCGGAAATGGCGGTCGACGATGTGGAACCCGGACAGGAAGTCCGCGAAGGCCTCGCGCCCGATGACGGCCATCACCGAAAGGCCGATCGCCGAATCGACCGAATACCGCCCGCCGACCCAGTCCCAGAACCCGAACATGTTGTCGGTGTTGATCCCGAAGTCGTCGACCAGGCGTTTGTTGGTCGAGACGGCCACGAAATGCTGGGACACCGCCGAGTCGCCGAGGGCGCCGGTCAGCCAGCGCCGGGCGGCGGTCGCGTTGGTCAGGGTCTCCAGCGTGGAGAACGTCTTTGACGCGACGATGAAAAGGGTTGTGGCGGGCTCCAAGTCGGCGAGGGTGGCGATCAGGTCGGCCGGGTCGACGTTGGAGACGAAGCGTGCCGAGATCCCCGCGTCGGCATAGTGGCGCAGCGCCTGGTAGACCATCACCGGGCCGAGGTCTGACCCGCCGATGCCGATGTTGACCACGGTCTTGATGCGTTCCCCGGTGGCTCCGGTCCACCCCCCGGTGCGGAGCCGGTCGGTGAAGTCCCCCATCCGGTCGAGCACCTCGTGCACGTCCTCGACGACGTTGTGCCCGTCGATCAGCAGTTCGGCGTCGCGGGGCAGCCGCAGCGCCGTGTGCAGGACGGCGCGATCCTCCGACGTGTTGATGTGGACCCCGGAGAACATCTGGTCGCGACGGTCTTCGAGGTTAGCGACCCGAGCGAGATCCGTGAGCAGCCGCAACGTCTCTCGGGTGACGCGGTGTTTGCTGTAGTCGATGTAGAGGTCGCCGACCGTGAGGGTGAGTTCGCGTCCGCGATCCGGGTCGTCTTCGAAGAACTGGCGTAGGTGCGTTTCGCCGATTTGCTCGTGATGCCTGCGCAGGGCGTCCCACGCCGGGGTGGCGGTGATGTCGGGGATGGTTCGCACGGAGGTCATGGCTCGAGCCTAGTGACGGTCGCGAGTCCGGCGCAGGCCGGACGCTGCGGGCCGGCACGGTTGGTTGGGTGACGGTCGCGAGTCCGGCGCAGGCCGGACGCTGCGGGCCGGCACGGTTGGTTGAGTGACGGTCGCGAGTCCGGCGCAGGCCGGACGCTGCGGTCGGCACGGTTGGTTGGGTGACGGTCGCGAGTCCGGCGCAGGCCGGACGCTGCGGGCCGGCACGGTTGAGTCTTTGGCGCTAACCGCCGAAATTGCCAGGAGGGTCGTGCTTCACCCCGCAGACCACGACCGCCGCGGCAATTTCGACGGCAAACCAAGCAGCCGTGGAGTTGTGACGAGCGCTGCCGGCCGCTCAGTGACCCAGCCGGCCCCGGCCCAGCCGCAGCAGCAGCATCGCCAGGTCTTTACCCTCCGGTCCCAGCTCGCTGTAGCGTTCGATCACTTTCATTTCGCGGCTGTGCACCAGCCGGGTGCCGCCGGAGGCCATCCGGACCTTCCCGATCGCCTGCGACACTTCGGCCCGCCGCTTGACCGCGGCGAGGATCTCGGCGTCGAGCCGGTCGATCTCTCGACGCAACTCGTCGATGTCGGCGGCCGGTGGGGTCTCAACCGTTTCGATGTTCATCTCTGCTAACTCCGCGTTCTCCTGATGTGGGGGTTTTGGTCTCATCCGGTGCGGGCCTCACAAAAGAAACGAGCCCCGAATCCTTCAGCGGACCACGGGGCTCTGCGATAGCAGCTAGACCACGGGCACCGCTGTTCGGTACCCATAAAAAAATCGGCGCTGCGCGTTGAGCACCCACCGAGTGTGCCACCAAAGGCCGCGCACGTGCAAAAACGACGTCAGGTGCGGTCGCGCCGCGCGGCGCCGTCTGGCCACGCGTGTCGGCGGGCGGCGGTAAGTTTGGACGGACATGAGTGTGCACGCAACCGACGCCAGATCCGCCTCCGAAGCCGAAGAGCTGCTCGAGGGCCTCAACCCGCAACAGCGCCAGGCGGTGGTGCATGAGGGTTCTCCGCTGCTGATCGTCGCCGGCGCGGGCTCGGGTAAGACGGCGGTGTTGACGCGGCGCATCGCCTACCTGATCGCGGCGCGCGGCGTCGGCGTCGGTCAGATCCTGGCGATCACTTTCACCAACAAGGCCGCCGCGGAGATGCGCGAACGCGTGGTGCGGCTGGTCGGCCCCCGGGCCCGCGCGATGTGGGTGTCTACGTTCCACTCGACCTGCGTACGCATCCTGCGTAACCACGCGACGCTGATCGAGGGCCTCAACTCGAACTTCTCCATCTACGACGCCGACGACTCCCGGCGCCTGCTACAGATGATCGGGCGCGACATGGGGCTCGACATCAAGCGGTACTCACCGCGCCTGCTGGCCAACGCCATCTCCAATCTGAAGAACGAGTTGATCGACCCGGCGCAGGCGGTGTCCGACCTGACGGACGGCTCCGACGACCTGCCGCGCACCGTCGCCTCCGTCTACGGCGAATACCAGCGACGGCTGCGGGCGGCCAATGCGCTGGACTTCGACGATCTCATCGGGGAGACGGTGGCCGTGTTGCAGACGTTCCCGGAGATCGCCCAGTACTATCGGCGGCGCTTCCGCCACGTCCTGGTCGACGAATATCAGGACACCAACCACGCGCAGTACGTCTTGGTGCGGGAGCTCGTCGGCACGGACACCGAGGACGGCGTTCCCCCGGGCGAATTGTGTGTGGTCGGCGACGCCGATCAGTCGATCTATGCATTTCGCGGTGCCACCATCCGCAACATCGAGGACTTCGAACGCGACTACCCGGACGCGACAACCATTCTGCTGGAACAGAATTACCGATCCACCCAGAACATCCTGTCGGCGGCCAACTCCGTCATCGCCCGCAACGCGGGTCGCCGAGACAAGAGGTTGTGGACGGACGCCGGCGCCGGCGAGCTGATCGTCGGCTACGTCGCCGACAACGAGCACGACGAGGCCAGGTTCGTGGCCGAGGAGATCGACGCGCTCGCCGACCGGGGCGAGATCACCTACAACGACGTCGCCGTGTTCTACCGCACCAACAACTCGTCGCGGTCCCTGGAAGAGGTGTTCATCCGCGCCGGCATTCCCTACAAAGTCGTTGGGGGAGTGCGGTTCTACGAGCGCAAGGAGATCCGCGACATCGTCGCCTACCTGCGCGTGCTCGACAACCCCGGCGATGCCGTCAGCATGCGGCGCATCCTCAACACCCCGCGCCGCGGCATCGGCGACCGGGCCGAGGCATGCGTGGCGGTGTACGCCGAGAACACCGGGTCGAGCTTCGCCGACGCGCTGGTGGCCGCGGCCGAAGGAAAAGTGCCGATGTTGAACACCCGCGCGGAGAAGGCGATCGCGGGTTTTGTCGAGATGCTCGACGAGCTCAGGGGACGGCTCGACGACGACCTCGGTGAGCTGGTCGAGTCGGTGCTGGAACGGACCGGCTATCGCAGGGAGCTGGAATCGTCCAACGATCCGCAAGAGCTGGCCAGGCTGGACAACCTCAACGAACTCGTCAGCGTGGCGCACGAATTCAGCACTGACCGGGCGAACGCCGTCGCGCTCGGCGAGGGGGCGGAAGCGCCGGAAGACGAAGACGTGCCGGACACCGGTGTCCTCGCGGAGTTCCTGGAGCGGGTGTCGCTGGTCGCGGATGCTGACGACATCCCCGAGCACGGCGCCGGCGTCGTGACCCTGATGACGTTGCACACCGCCAAAGGCCTGGAGTTTCCAGTCGTGTTCGTCACCGGCTGGGAAGACGGAATGTTCCCGCACATGCGGTCGCTGGACGACCCCGCCGAACTCTCCGAGGAGCGGAGACTCGCCTACGTCGGCATCACCCGGGCCCGCCAGCGCCTGTATCTGAGCAGGGCCATCGTGCGGTCTTCGTGGGGACAGCCGATGCTTAACCCGGAATCGCGATTCCTAAGGGAGATCCCGCAGGAACTCATCGAGTGGCGGCGCACCGCACCCGCCCCATCGTTCAGCGCGCCGGTCAGCGGCGCTGGCCGGTTCGGGACGCCACGCGCCGCACCGACCCGCTCAGGCGCGGGCAAGCGTCCGCTGCTGGTGCTCGAGCCCGGCGATCGGGTGACCCACGACAAGTACGGCCTGGGCAGGGTCGAGGAAGTCGCCGGGGTGGGCGAATCCGCCATGTCCCTAATCGACTTCGGCAGCGCCGGTCGGGTGAAGCTGATGCACAACCACGCCCCGATCAGCAAGCTCTAGCCGGCCCGCGCCGAGCGTGAACCCAGGGCGAAAAATCGGCGAATTTCTCGCAGTCAGTTCGCGCTCGGTCAGTATCAGTTCTGCAGCCAGCGGGTGGTGCGCGGATGCAGCGCCAAGATCACGCTGGCGATCGGCAGCAGCGGCAGGGCGTGCACGATCCACGCGACCCGCGCGCCCGCGATGAAGACGCCGCCGTACGTCAGCACCGCGACGACGGCACCCGCCACGATGAGGTGCCGCCCCAGCGTCCGGCGCTGCAACAGCATGATGACGCCGGTGACGGTGGTCGCCGCGAACACGAGAGCCAGGAAAGCCACCGCGATGCAGAAGAGGCGGTCGGTGCGCCACCAGCCGGCGATCAGGTCGGTGGCGACCACCGACGTCGCCCACCCGCTGACGATGCTGACGGCGCACGCGGCGACGGCGGTGCGGCCGCCCGGCTCGTCGTTCGGCGCAGCCGCGGCCCGGGCGGCGCCCTGATATCCGCGTGGCTGCGGGGGAATGTGAGTGGTCGGGGATTCCGGCGCGGTGGGGATCGGCCCGGTGGGCGCGCGCCGGATGATCCTCGTCCGCGATTCGGAGGGTGACTCGCGCTCAGGCGGCTGCGAAGCGGCAGGTGGCTGGTTCGGCGCGGTCACCTCAACCAGCGTAGTTGCCCACCATAAGACCCCGCTTTGCGAGCCAGGGCACGGGATCGATCCTCTCGGTGCCGCCCTGCAGCACCTCGAAATGCAGGTGGGGGCCGGTGGAGTTACCGCGGTTGCCCATGGTGGCGATCTGGTCGCCGGCCATCACCCGCTCGCCGGCGCTCACCAGCGCGGTGTTGATGTGGCCGTAAAGCGTGACCGTGCCGTCGGCGTGGCGCAGCTTGACGAGCATCCCGTAGCCGGCCGCCGGGCCGGCCTCGATGACGACACCGTCGGACACGGCATAGATCGGGGTTCCGATCGAGTTGGCAAGGTCGATGCCGGCGTGCAGGACGCCCCAGCGGTATCCAAAGTTGGAGGTGAAGATGCCCTTGGTCGGCATGACGTAGAGCGGCTGCTGCAGCCGGGCCTCGCGCTGGGCACGGTCGTTGGCGAAGGCGACGCCCTTGGCGAGCTCCTGGTTGTGCACGGCGGCACTCGCCGCCGGCTGCACCGCGATCACCTGGGCGCCGCGGATGGTGTTGCCGTCCGACCCGCCGATCATCGCCGACGCGTTGGCGGTCAGGACGGCCTCGGTCTTGGGTGTCTCGGCGTGGCCGGTCGCCGTGTGCGCAGCTGCGGCCGCCGCCCCTGCGGCCATCGCCGAGATCAGGAGACGACCCCTGGCGGCGCTGGTCGGCTCCTTGCGGTGTTGGCCGCCGCGCCGGACCACCGGGATGATGTCGGTGTCTCGGGAGGAGTCGAAGAAGCGTTCCAGGCGATCGAAGCGCGAGTCGACGGGCACGCGCACCACCACGTCGCCCGTGGGGGCGGCCAGCCGCAGGGGGGCCAGATCGTCGGCCGCGTCCAGGTCGTCGAGTTCAGGTGCCAGCAACACCCGCGACGCGATGTCGAACGTGGAGTCGTTGCTGAAGTCGAGGTCGTCCAGATCGCGAGCGTCGTTGAAATCCAGGTCGTCGAAGTCGAAGCCGTCGAGAGGCAGGATCTCGGTGACTTCGTTGCGATGAGACGCTGACCAGCGGCCGCCTGCCGCGCGACCTACCCTCACCACGTCTGTTGTTTCGGCAGAAGAACGAGCCAAACGGTGTTGGGACAAGCTGAAATGTCCTCGTATCGTGACCATAACGTTATCTGGACCCTAGGAAGGTATCCGCTAACCGAGGACGCTGGCAACCTCGGGTCCCAAACCGAGAGAAAATGTGATTCGGGTCACGAAGCGGGCATGCCAGCTCGCCGTGAGCTGTGCCACAACGGTGGATGCGGCCGTAGCAGTCGTTTGGCCAGTGGATACAGTTCGTCCGTGCGAGTTGCCGAGTGCGGCACCGCCCATCAAGAGGCGTAGTAGTTGAGTCGAGCAAAGACAGAGAGCCCATGGACCTTTTCGAGTATCAGGCGAAAGAACTATTCGTTAAGCACAACGTACCTACTACGCCCGGTCGTGTGACCGACACCGCCGAGGGCGCACGGGAAATCGCGACCGAGGTCGGCGCTCCGGTGATGGTCAAGGCGCAGGTGAAGGTCGGCGGGCGAGGCAAGGCCGGTGGCGTCAAATATGCGGCGACGCCCGACGACGCCTACGAGCACGCCAAGAACATCCTCGGCCTCGACATCAAGGGCCACATCGTCCACAAGCTGCTGGTCGCCGAGGCCAGTGACATCGCCGAGGAGTACTACATCTCCTTCCTGCTGGATCGTGCCAATCGCACCTACCTCGCGATGTGCTCGGTCGAGGGCGGCATGGAGATCGAAGAGGTGGCCGCCACCAAGCCCGACCGGCTGGCCAAGGTTCCGGTGGACGCCGTCGACGGCGTCGACCTGGCGACCGCGCGTTCCATCGCGGAGAAGGGCCACCTGCCGGCTGAGGTACTCGACGCCGCCGCGGTCACGATCAACAAGCTCTGGGAGCTCTTCGTCGCCGAGGACGCCACCCTCGTCGAGGTGAATCCGCTCGTGCGCACCCCGGACGACCAGATCTTGGCCCTCGACGGCAAGGTCACGCTCGACGCCAACGCCGACTTCCGCCACCCGGACCACGCCGAGTTCGAGGACCGCGCGTCCACCGACCCGCTGGAGCTCAAGGCCAAGGAGCACGACCTCAACTACGTGAAACTCGACGGCGCCGTAGGCATCATCGGGAACGGCGCGGGCCTGGTGATGTCGACCCTGGACGTCGTCGCCTACGCCGGTGAGAAGCACGGCGGGGTCAAGCCCGCCAACTTCCTCGACATCGGGGGTGGCGCGTCCGCCGAGGTGATGGCCGCCGGCTTGGATGTCATCCTGAATGACAAGCAGGTCAAGAGCGTGTTCGTCAATGTCTTCGGAGGCATCACCTCCTGCGACGCCGTTGCCAACGGCATCGTGACCGCCCTCAACATGCTCGGTGACGAAGCCAACAAGCCGTTGGTGGTCCGGCTCGACGGCAACAACGTCGACGAGGGCCGGCGCATTCTGGCGCAAGCCAACCACCCGCTGGTAATCCAGGCCGAGACCATGGACGCCGGTGCCGACAAAGCCGCCGAGCTGGCGAACAAGTAAGGGAGCCAATCAATGTCGATCTTCCTGAACAAAGACTCCAAGGTGATCGTCCAGGGCATCACCGGCGGTGAGGGCACCAAGCACACCGCGCTCATGCTGAAAGCCGGCACCCAGGTGGTCGGCGGGGTGAACGCCCGCAAGGCCGGCACCACCGTCTCGCACGTGGACCCGGTCGGCAAGGACGTCGAGTTGCCGGTGTTCGGCACCGTCGCCGAGGCGATGAAGGAGACCGGCGCCAACGTGTCGGTAGTCTTCGTGCCGCCGAAGTTCGCCAAGGACGCCATCATCGAGGCCATCGACGCCGAGATCCCCTTGCTGGTCGTCATCACCGAGGGAATCCCGGTGCACGACACCGCGTATGCGTGGGCGTACAACTTGGACAAGGGTCACAAGACGCGCATCATCGGGCCGAACTGCCCCGGCATCATCACCCCGGGCGAGGCGTTGGCTGGCATCACGCCGGCCAACATCAGCGGGTCCGGGCCCGTCGGGCTGGTGTCCAAGTCCGGCACGCTGACCTACCAGATGATGTATGAGCTGCGCGATTTCGGGTTCTCCACCTCGATCGGCATCGGCGGTGACCCGGTGATCGGCACCACCCACATCGACGCCATCGAGGCATTCGAGAAGGACCCCGACACCAAGGTCATCGTGATGATCGGTGAGATCGGTGGTGACGCCGAGGAGCGCGCGGCCGACTACATCAAGGCCAACGTCTCCAAGCCGGTCGTCGGCTACGTCGCGGGCTTCACCGCGCCTGAAGGCAAGACCATGGGCCACGCGGGCGCCATCGTATCCGGCTCGTCGGGCACCGCGGCAGCCAAGAAGGAGGCCCTGGAGGCCGCCGGCGTGAAGGTCGGCAAGACGCCGTCGGAAACGGCGGCGCTGGCTCGGGAGATCCTGCAGAGCCTTTAGTCGTGGCGATCGCGATTAGGCCCGGCCGGACCTGCGGTAGATAGTGGGCCTATGAATCTCGACCCGAACACCCCCGTCGTCGTCGGCGTGGGGCAGGCCGCCGAACGCATCGACGACGCGACCTACCGTGGGATGTCGCCCGTCGAGCTGGCCGCCGCGGCTGCCCGTGCCGCCGTCGATGACTGCGCTGGCGAGGACGTCGCAGCGTCCATCGACACCGTGGCCGGCGTGCGGCAGTTCGAGATCTCGGGTGTGGTCAAAGCCCCGCTGGGGCGGTCGAACGACTACCCCCGTTCGGTCGCCAACCGCATCGGCGCCGCGCCGCGCCGCGCGATCCTCGAAATCGTTGGGGGACAGGGCCCCCAGCACCTGATCAGCGAGCTGGCGGGGGAGATCACGGCGGGCCGCTCCCAGGTCGCGATGGTGTTCGGTTCGGACGCCACCTCGACGCTGCGCTACTTCGCGAAGGCCGAAGCACGGCCCGACTTCACCGAGACGGTCGACGGTGACCTTGAAGACCGGGGCCAGGGCATCGAGAAGCTCGTCTCGCGGTACACCGTCAGCCACGGGCTGACCAGCGCGCCGATCCAGTACGCGTTGCTGGAGAACGCCCGCCGGGCCGGGACCGGGTTGGGGCCGGCGGAGTACCGGCGGCGGATGGCGGAGCTTTTCGCGCCGTTCACCAAGATCGCCGCGGGGAATCCCTTCGCGGCCGCCCCGGTCGAACGGACGATCGACGAGCTGCTCACCGTGACCGAGAGCAACCGCATGATCGCGGAGCCGTACCCGCGGTTGATGGTCGCCCGCGACCAGGTCAATCAGGGCGCGGCCGCGCTGCTGATGTCGGTTGAGGCGGCCCGTCGCCTCGGGGTGCCCGAGGACAGGTGGGTATACCTGCACGGCCACGCCGATCTGGAGGAGCAGTCCCTATTGCAGCGCCCGGACCTCGGGCACGCGCCGTCGGCCGTGCTGGCCATGCGTGAGGCGCTGGTGATGGCCGGCGTCGGCGTCGACGACATCGCCACGTTCGATCTGTACAGCTGCTTTCCGGTGCCGGTGTTCAACATCTGCGACGGCATGGGCATTGCGCCCGACGATCCGCGCGGCCTGACCCTGACCGGCGGGCTGCCGTTCTTCGGCGGCGCGGGCAACAACTACTCGATGCACGCAATCGCCGAGACCGTCCAGCAATTGCGAAGCAGGCCCGGCGAATTCGGCCTCGTCGGCGCCAACGGCGGAATCTTGAGCAAGTACTCGGTCGGCGTGTACTCCACCACTCCGACGGAATGGAAGCCCGACCGCAGCGCTCAGGCGCAGGCGGAGGTCGACGGCTGGCCCACGGTGGCGGTGACCGAGCAGGCCGATGGGGCGGGCACCGTCGAGACCTACACGGTGCGGCGAGACGACGGGCGAGCGACCGGGATCATCATCGGCCGGCTGGACGACGGCAGCCGGTTCCTGTCGACGACCGAAGACGACGAATTGATCGCGCTGCTGATCAAGGGCGACCCGTTGGGGCACCGGGTCCGGGTGCGGTCCTTCGACTACGGCAACCGCTGCACCCTGGCCTGACACCATCTTGCACGAGCAGACGCAAAAGTGCGCCGCAGACGGCGTGTCGCGGCGCTTTTGCGTCTGCTCGCGGGGTTAGACGAGAGCGGCCAACTTGCCGGCCAGCCGCTCGACGTACGCGGCGATCTCACCCTCGGGCCGGTCCGGCAGGCCGAAGAGCACCTCGGTCACCCCGAGCTCGGCCCATTTAGCAAGCTTCTCGGGCACCGGCTTGAAGTCCAGCGCGACGATCTGCGGCGCACCGTCGCGGCCGGCGGCCGCCCAGGTGTCCTGCAGCAGCTTCACGGGCTCGTCGATGTCGAAATCGCGCGGAGTGGTGATCCAGCCGTCGGCGCTGCGGGCGATCCACTTGAAGTTCTTCTCGTTCCCGGCCGCGCCGACCAGGACGGGGATGTGCGGCTGCACCGGCTTGGGCCAAGCCCAGCTGGGGCCGAACGTGACGAACTCGCCGTCGTAGGCGGCCTCCTCTTTGGTCCATAGCTCGCGCATCGCCTCGATGTACTCCCGCAGCATGGTGCGACGCCGCCCGGGCGGTACCCCGTGGTCGGCGAGCTCGTCGGTGTTCCACCCGAACCCGACGCCGAGGCTCACCCGCCCGCCCGACAGGTGGTCCAACGTCGCAATGCTTTTCGCCAGCGTGATCGGGTCGTGTTCGACGGGCAGGGCCACCGCCGTGGACAGCCGCACCCTCGAGGTCACCGCGCACGCCGCGCCCAAGCTCACCCATGGGTCTAGCGTCCGCATGTAGCGGTCGTCGGGCAGCGAGGCGTCGCCGGTCGTCGGGTGGGCCGCCTCCCGCTTGATCGGGATGTGTGTGTGTTCTGGCACGTAGAAGGTCTGAAAGCCGTGGTCGTCGGCAAGCTTGGCGGCCGCCGCCGGCGAGATGCCCCGATCGCTGGTGAATAGCACGAGCCCGTAGTCCATGGACAGAATTAGAACGTGTTCTACCTGCGTTGGGCAAGCGGGTGGCCGTTCCGGTGGCCGCGCGGCGGGGCGGTGGCTCCGCCGCCGGCATCCGTACGTGCGCTAGCGTGGTTGATCGAGTCACCTGGGAGCACAGCGTCGCACTGCAACAGAGGCGTCCGCTAAAGCACATCAAGGCACTGGAAGCAACTGGAGGAGTCATGACCTACTCGCCCGGTAGTCCCGGATACCCACCCGCGCAGCCCGGCGGCTCCTATTCAGGCGGCACCCCGTCGTTCGCCAAGGACGACGACGGCAAGAGCAAGCTTCCCCTGTACCTGACCGTCGCGGTGGCGGTCCTGGGCCTGGCGGTGTATCTGCTGAACTTCGGGCCCACCTTCACCTACAACGCCGACCTCGGCCCGGGCGCCGGCGGGCGCGCCGGTGACGCCGGCACCGCGGTGATCGTCGCGGTGCTCGCCGCGCTGCTCGCGGGCCTGAGCCTGCTGCCCAAGGCCAGGAACTACCTCGCGGTCGTCGGGGCCATCGCCGTGCTGGGTGCGCTGCTGGCCATCAGCGAGGCGATCAACACGCCGTCGGCGGTGTCGATCGGCTGGGCCATGTGGCCCCTGGTGGCGTGCAGCGTGCTGCAGGCGATCGCGGCCGTCGTCGCGCTCCTGCTGGACGCCGGCGTCATCACCCCGCCGGCCCCGCGCCCCAAGTACGACCCGTACTCGCAGTACGGCGGCCAGTACGGCCAGTACGGGCAGTACGGCCAACAGCCCTACTACGGTCAGCAGCAGCACGGCGGACCGCAGTCGCACAACCCGCAACAACAGCAGCCGTCCGGCTACGGCGCCCAGTACGGCGGGTACCAGTCGAGCCAGGCGCCGACGCAGAGCGCGGTTCCGACGGGAGGCTTCGGCGCGCAGCCGCAGTCGGGCCCCCAGCCGTCGGCGCAGCAACACGGGACGAACACCCCACCCACGGGCTTCCCCAGCTTCAGCCCGCCGCCCTCCGCCGGCGGGGGTTCGGGATCAGAAGCGGGGTCGGCCCCGGCCAACTACTCCGGCCAGTCCGAGGGCCAGCAGCCCTACGGGCAGGGCCAGCAGCAGTCGCCTTCGTCACCCTCTGGGCCCGCGCCGGCTTAACCGGGCGGTTGCGCGCCTAGTAGGAGACGTGCGCCAAGAGTGACGCGGGTGGAGGACAACCGGGCGGCGGGCGCCCGCCAGGCGCGTGACCTCGTGAGGGTCGCCTTCGGCCCGGCGGTGGTGGCGCTGGTCATCATCGCCGCGGTCACCTTGATTCAGTTGCTGATCGCCAACAGCGACATGACGGGTGCGCTGGGCGCCATTGCGAGCATGTGGCTCGGCGTGCATCAGGTGCCGATCTCGATCGGCGGCCACGAATTAGGCGCGCTGCCGCTGCTACCCGTCCTGCTGATGGTGTGGGCCACGGCGCGAAGCACGGCGCGGGCCACCTCTCCGTATTCCTCGTGGCTGGTGGTCCGCTGGGTCGTGGCTTCGGCGCTCGGCGGTCCCCTGCTCATGACAGCGATCGCCTTGGCGGTCGTTCACGACGCATCCACGGTGATCACGGAGCTGCAGACGCCAAGTGCCCTGCGCGCGTTCGTCAGCGTGCTGGTCGTGCACGCCGTCGGCGCCGCGGTCGGCGTGTACTCCCGGGTGGGGCGGCGCGCGCTGGCGGCGTCGCCGCTGCCGAACTGGCTGAGCGATTCACTGCGCGGGGCGACAGCCGGCGTGCTGGCGCTGGTCGGCTTGTCGGGGATGGTGACCGCCGCATCGCTGGTGGTCCACTGGGCGACCATGCAAGAGCTGTACGGCATCACCGATTCGATATTCGGGCAGTTCAGCCTGACGGTGCTGTCGGTGCTGTACGCACCCAACGTCATCGTCGGCACCTCGGCCGTCGCGGTGGGGTCCAGCGCGCACCTCGGCTTCGCCACGTTCAGTTCGTTCACGGTCTTCGGTGGCGACATCCCGGCACTGCCTATCCTGGCCGCGGCGCCCAGGCCGCCGCTCGGCCCGGTGTGGGTGGCGCTGCTCATCGTCGGCGCGTCATCGGGTGTGGCGGTCGGGCAGCAATGCGCGCGCCGTGCGCTGCCGCTTATTCCCGCCCTCGCCAAACTCCTGGTCGCCTCGGTGGTCGGGGCGGCCGTGATGTCGCTGCTTGCGTACGGCGGCAGCGGCGCACTGGGCAACTTCGGCCACGTCGGCGTGGACCAGGGCGCCCTGGTGGTCGGCGTCTTCTTCTGGTTTGCGGTCGTTGGCGGGGTGACGGTGGTCATGACCGGCGGCATCCGGCGCCGACCGCGGCGGCCGAAGGCCAGGCCCGCGCCCCCACCGGCCGCGGAGGAGCCGGCCGACTTCGCGGAGCTGTTCGACGAGCCGGAGGACGAAGGGCCTGAGGAGGGTGCGCACCAGGTCTCCGAGGAGGTCCCCGAGGAGGTTGACGAGGAGGTCGACGAGGAAGTCCCCGAGGAGATCGCCGACCAGCCCCCGCCGCCCGAGGAGCCCGAGCGGTCGTCTGAGTGAGCATTCTGGCGGGTTTGCAGCGCCGTGTCGGCGCGCATCGTCGCCCGACTAGGCTCGCCGTGTGCAAGAACCCCTCCGAGTGCCCCCCAGCGCACCGGCGCGGGTGGTGGTCCTGGCGTCCGGAGCGGGTTCGCTGTTGAGGTCTCTGCTGGACGCCGCCGTCGGCGAGTTCCCGGCGCGGGTTGTCGCCGTCGGCGCCGACCGCGATTGCCTGGCCACCGAGATCGCCGGCGGCGCGTCGTTGCCCACCTTCACCGTCCGACTCGGCGACCACCCCGACCGCGACGCGTGGGACGCCGCGATCACCGCCGCCACCGCCGCGCACTCGCCGGACCTGGTCGTCTCGGCCGGGTTTATGAAAATCCTTGGGCCGCAATTCCTGTCGCGGTTCTACGGCCGCGTCATAAATACGCACCCCGCGCTGCTGCCCGCGTTCCCGGGCGCGCACGGAGTGACCGACGCGTTGGCCTACGGTGTCAAGGTCACGGGCTGTACGGTGCACCTGGTGGACGCCGGGACGGACACCGGACCGATATTGGCTCAGCAGGCCGTTCCGGTGCTCGACGGCGACGACGAAGGGCTTCTGCATGAACGCATCAAAGTCACCGAACGGAAGCTTCTGGTGGATGTGGTGGCCGCCATCGCGACGGGCGGCCTGACTTTGGTCGGAAGACAAGCGACGATCGGATGAAAGGCGGCCAACCGATGAGCACCGAGGATTGGCGTGAGATGGCGAGAAGGCCCATTCACCGCGCGTTGATCAGCGTGTACGACAAGACCGGGCTCATCGACCTCGCCCGCGGGCTGGCCGAGGCGGGTGTCGAGATCGTCTCGACCGGGTCGACGGCAAAAACCATTGCCGAGAAAGCGATCCCGGTCACTCGCGTGGAGGAACTCACGGGATTCCCCGAGGTGCTCGACGGCCGCGTCAAGACCCTGCATCCGTGGGTGCACGCCGGCCTGCTCGCCGACCTTCGGAAACCCGAGCACGCCGAGGCCCTCGAGGAGCTCGGGATCGCCGCGTTCGAACTGGTCGTCGTCAACCTGTATCCGTTCAGCGAGACGGTCGACTCGGGCGCAAGCGTCGACGAATGCGTCGAGCAGATCGACATCGGCGGGCCGTCGATGGTGCGCGCGGCCGCGAAGAACCATCCGAGCGTGGCGGTGGTCACCGACCCGCGCGGGTATGACGGGGTGCTGGCCGCGGTCCGGCACGGCGGCTTTACCCTCGCCCAGCGCAAAACGCTGGCGTCGCTGGCGTTTCAGCACACCGCCGAGTACGACATCGCGGTCGCGAGCTGGATGGAGTCGACCCTGGCGCCCGAGCATCCGCCGACGGCGTTCCCGAAATGGCTGGGCCGCAGCTGGCGCCGATCGGCGATGCTGCGCTATGGCGAGAACCCGCATCAGCAGGCGGCGCTGTACAGCGATCCCGCCGCGTGGCCCGGCCTGGCGCAGGCCGAGCAGCTGCACGGTAAAGAGATGTCCTACAACAACTTCACCGACGCCGACGCGGCCTGGCGCGCCGCGTTCGACCACGAAGAGACCTGCGTGGCGATCATCAAGCACGCCAACCCGTGCGGGATCGCGATCTCGTCGGTGTCCGTCGCCGACGCCCACCGCAAGGCGCACGAGTGCGACCCGCTGAGCGCTTTCGGTGGAGTCATCGCGGCGAACACGGAAGTCAGCGTCGAGATGGCGGAGTACGTCAGCGGCATCTTCACCGAGGTGATCATCGCTCCGGCCTACGCGCCCGGTGCCCTCGAAGCGCTGACAGGCAAGAAGAACATCCGGGTGCTCGTGGCCTCCGAGCCGCTGACCGGCGGCACTGAGCTGCGGCCCGTCAGCGGCGGCCTGCTGGTCCAGCAGCGCGACGAGTTGGACGCGCACGGCGACAACCCGGCGAACTGGACGCTGGCGACCGGCTCCCCGGCCGACCCCGCGACGCTGAGCGATCTGGTCTTCGCGTGGCGGGCCTGCCGCGCGGTCAAGTCGAACGCGATCGTCATCGCCGACGGGGGCGCGACGATCGGCGTCGGCATGGGCCAAGTCAACCGGGTCGACGCCGCCCGGCTGGCCGTCGAACGAGGCGGGGACCGCGTCCGAGGCGCGGTCGCGGCGTCCGACGCGTTCTTCCCCTTTCCCGACGGGCTCGAAACGCTGGCCGCCGCCGGGGTAAGGGCGGTGGTCCATCCGGGCGGGTCCGTGCGCGACGACGAGGTGACAGCGGCGGCCGCCGAGGCCGGTGTCACCGTGTATCTGACCGGGGCGCGCCACTTCGCGCACTGAACGGCCGGGCATCACGAGCCCGAGGTGAACAACGTGCGCATGACGCACGCCCCACCACGCCGTAGCTTGGAGTGGTGACATCACCGACTCATCTGCCCCGCACCGTCGGCGAACTGCGTGCCGCCGGTCACCGTGAACGGGGAGTCAAGCAGGAAATCCGGGAAAACCTCCTCACCGCGCTCGCCGCGGGAGACGAGGTGTGGCCGGGCATCCTGGGCTTCGAGGACACCGTCCTGCCTCAGCTGGAGCGGGCGCTCATCGCCGGTCACGACTTCGTGCTGCTCGGCGAGCGAGGGCAGGGCAAGACCCGGCTGTTACGGGCCCTGGTCGGGCTGCTTGACGAGTGGACGCCGGTGATCGCCGGGTCGGAACTGGGCGAGCACCCCTTTTCGTCGATCACGCCGGAGTCGATCCGCAAGGCCGCCACGCTGGGCGACGACCTGCCGGTGGAGTGGAAGCACCGCAGCGAGCGCTACACCGAGAAGCTGGCCACCCCGGACACCAGCGTGGCGGACCTCGTCGGCGACATCGACCCGATCAAGGTCGCCGAGGGCCGCAGCCTCGGGGACCCGGAGACCATCGCGTACGGACTGATCCCGCGCGCACACCGCGGCATTGTCGCGGTGAACGAACTGCCCGACCTCGCCGAGCGCATCCAGGTGTCGATGCTCAACGTCATGGAGGAGCGCGACATCCAGGTTCGCGGTTACACGCTGCGCCTGCCGCTGGACGTGCTCGTGGTCGCCAGCGCCAACCCCGAGGACTACACCAATCGCGGGCGGATCATCACCCCGCTGAAAGACCGGTTCGGCGCGGAGATCCGGACGCATTACCCGCTCGAGCTGGACGCCGAGGTGGGCGTGATCGTCCAGGAGGCCCACCTGAGCGCGCAGGTGCCCGACTACCTGATGCAGGTGATCGCCCGCTTCGCCCGTTATCTGCGGGAGTCCAACTCGGTCGACCAGCGCTCCGGCGTTTCGGCACGGTTCGCGATCGCGGCGGCCGAGACGGTGGCGGCGGCCGCCCGGCACCGCGGGGCCGTGCTGGGGGAGACCGATCCGGTGGCCCGGGTGGTCGACCTCGGAACGGTCATCGACGTCCTGCGCGGCAAGCTGGAATTCGAGTCCGGCGAGGAAGGCCGCGAGCAGGCGGTGCTCGAACACCTGTTGCGCCGCGCCACCGCCGACACCGCGTCGCGGGTGCTGGGCGGCATCGACGTTGGCGCGCTGGTAGCCGCCGTGGAAAGGGGTTCGGCGGTCACCACGGGCGAGCGCGTCTCGGCCAAGGACGTGCTGGCCGCGGTCCCGGCCCTGCCGGTCGTGGACAAGATCGCGGAGAAAGTGAACGCGCAGTCGGTGGGGGAGCGGGCCGCGGCGCTCGAGTTGGCGCTGGAGGCGTTGTACCTGGCCAAGCGGATCGACAAGGTGTCCGGGGAGGGCCAGACCGTCTATGGCTAAACCGTTCTCGAAGGGCCACTCCTCGCGATATTCGGCGTACACCGGCGGCCCCGACCCGCTCGCCCCGCCGGTGGATTTGCGTGAGGCGCTGGAGCAGATCGGTCAGGACGTCATGGCCGGCACGTCGCCGCGCCGCGCCCTGTCCGAGCTGCTGCGGCGCGGCACCGAGAACATGCGTGGCGCCGACCGGCTGGCGGCGGAGGCCAACCGGCGGCGACGGGAGTTGTTGCGGCGCAATAACTTGGACGGCACGCTGCAGGACATCAAGAAACTGCTCGACGAGGCCGTGCTGGCCGAGCGCAAAGAGTTGGCACGGGCGCTGGACGACGACGCCCGCTTCGGCGAGCTGCAGCTGGACGCGCTGCCCGCGTCGCCGGCCAAGGCCGTCCAGGAGCTATCCGACTACGATTGGCGCAGCCCCGAGGCACGCGAAAAGTACGAGCAGATCAAGGATTTGCTCGGCCGCGAGATGCTGGACCAGCGCTTCGCGGGCATGAAGCAGGCGCTGGAGGGCGCCACCGACGAGGACCGTCAGCGTGTCAAGGACATGCTCGATGACTTGAACGACCTGCTGGACAAGCATTCCCGCGGTGAGGACACCCAGCAGGATTTCCAAGACTTCATGGACAAGCACGGTGAGTTCTTCCCGGACAACCCGCGCAACGTCGACGAGTTGATGGATTCGCTGGCCAAGCGCGCCGCCGCCGCGCAGCGATTCCGCAACAGCCTCAGCCCCGATCAGCGCGCCGAGCTGGACGCCCTGGCGCAGCAGGCGTTCGGGTCGCCGGACTTGATGCAGGCGTTGAATCGGCTCGACGCGCACCTACAGGCGGCGCGGCCGGGTGAGGACTGGACCGGATCGCAGGAGTTCTCCGGAGACAACCCCTTCGGCATGGGTGAGGGGACGCAGGCGCTCGCTGACGTCGGCGAGCTCGAGCAGCTGGCGGAGCAGCTGTCGCAAAGCTACCCCGGCGCCACCATGGACGACGTCGACCTCGACGCGCTGGCGCGCCAGCTCGGCGACGAGGCCGCCGTCGACGCCCGCACCCTGGCCGAACTGGAGCGCGCGCTGGTCAATCAAGGGTTCCTCGACCGCGGTTCGGACGGCCAGTGGCGACTGTCACCGAAGGCCATGCGCCGCCTCGGTGAGACCGCGTTACGCGATGTGGCGCAACAGCTTTCCAGTCGGCGCGGCGAGCGGGAACTCCGGCGTGCCGGCGCTGCGGGCGAGCTGACGGGTGCCACTCGGCCCTGGCAGTTCGGCGACACCGAGCCGTGGAACATCTCCCGCACGCTGACCAATGCGGTGCTGCGGCAGGCGGGGACGTCGTCCCCGGATGGTCGCGCCGGTTCGCTGAAGATCACCGTGGACGACGTCGAGGTATCGGAGACCGAGACCCGCACGCAGGCGGCGGTGGCGCTATTGGTCGACACCTCGTTTTCGATGGTGATGGAGAATCGCTGGCTGCCGATGAAGCAGACGGCCCTCGCGCTCAATCATCTGGTGAGCACCCGGTTCCGCGCGGATGCCTTGCAGATCATCGCATTTGGCCGCTACGCGCGGACCGTGACGGCCGCGGAGCTGACGGGTCTCGAAGGCGTCTACGAGCAGGGCACGAACCTGCATCATGCGCTGGCACTGGCGGGTCGGCACCTGCGGCGGCACCCCAACGCGCAACCGGTGGTGCTGGTGGTGACCGATGGTGAGCCGACCGCCCACCTGGAGGATTTCGACGGCGACGGGACGTCCGTGTTCTTCGATTACCCGCCGCACCCGCGGACGATCGCCCACACCGTCCGCGGATTCGACGAGATGGCGCGGCTCGGCGCCCAGATCACGATCTTCCGGCTGGGTAGCGACCCTGGTCTGGGGCGGTTCATCGACCAGGTCGCCCGCCGCGTCGAGGGGCGGGTCGTGGTGCCCGACCTCGACGGGCTGGGCGCGGCCGTGGTCGGCGACTATCTGCGGTCGCGACGCCGGCGCTGACCCCGACTCGGTTGCAGCTAGCCGGTATCCGTGCATGGACGCCAGCGGCGAAGACATGGACGACGTGCTCGGCCAAGCTGGATGCCATGCACGCGCTCGACTCACAGCAACCGGCCGCGGCCGGGTCAGCCGCCGCTCGCGACCCCCGTCCGGGCGCCAAGTTTGCCGTCGAGGCGATCGGCACATTCTTCTTGGTCTTCACCTGCGGCGCCGCGGCCGGCAGCGGGAGCACGCTCGCCCCGCTGGCGATCGGTGCGGTGCTCATGGTGATGGTCTACGCCGGGGGTCACATCTCCGGCGGTCACTACAACCCGGCGGTGACGCTGGCGGTCTTGGTGCGGCGCGGGATCGGCGCGCGCGACGCCGCCGGATACTGGATTGCGCAATGCGTCGCCGGGGTGGTCGCCGCCGCGGTCGTGCGCTGGATCGTCGGACCGGTCCATGCCGGCGCTCCAGCACACCGGCCGGCCGCCGTCTTCGTGGTGGAAGCGCTGTTCACGTTCGCTCTTTGCTATGTGGTACTCAACGTGGCGACGCGCAGCCGCGATCGGGGCAACTCGTACTTCGGGCTGGCGATCGGGTTCACTGTGGTGTCAGGGGTGTTCGCGGTCGGCGGCATCTCGGGGGGTTTGTTCAACCCGGCGGTGACGGTCGCCGCGGTGGCCATGGGAATAATCGCCTGGCCCGCGTTGTGGATATATGTTGCCGCGCAGGGCGTCGCCGCCGCCGCGGCCGGAATCGCGTTTCTGTTGCTGGATCCGGACGAGCGGCGTTCTGGTCGCAACGCATCGGAATCGGCGATCTGATCGCGGGGGGTAGGAGCCCGGCTGGCCGGGTACACGGATTCACGAAGGAGGAAACGCATGGCCAAGGTTCCAACGATCGAACTCAATGATGGTGTCGCCATTCCGCAGCTCGGATTCGGCGTGTTCCAGATCAAACCCGCCGAGACCGCCGCGGCCGTCAAGACCGCGCTCGACATCGGATACCGCCACATCGACACCGCCGAGATGTACGGCAACGAAAAGGAAGTCGGCCAGGGCATCCGCGACGCCGGCCTCGACCGCGGCGAGGTGTTCATCACCAGCAAGCTCAACAACGGCTTCCACAAACCGGACGACGCCCGCCGCGCCTTCGACGGAACGCTGAAGGCGCTGGGCTCCGACTATGTCGACCTGTTCCTCATCCACTGGCCGCTGCCCACGCTCTACGACGGGGATTTCGTGTCGACGTGGAAAGTGCTGGAAGAGTTCGCCAAAGACGGACGCGCGCGCAGCATCGGAGTCTCCAATTTCCAGCCCGCACACCTCGACCGGCTCGCCGACGAGACGGACACGGTCCCATCGGTGAACCAGATCGAGGTGCACCCGTACTTCACCAACGAGGACGTCCGCGCCTACGGACGCGAACACGGCATCGCCACCGAGGCGTGGTCGCCGATCGCACAGGGCAAGGTGCTCGACGATCCGGTCATCACCCGCATCGCCGAGGCCCGCGGCAAATCGGCGGCGCAAATCGTCTTGCGCTGGCACATCCAGCGCGGCGACATCGTCTTTCCCAAGTCGGTGACGCCGGAACGGGTGAAGGCCAATTTCGAGCTGTTCGACTTCGAGTTGGACGGCTCCGACATGGACGCCATCTCGGCGCTCGACAAGGGTGAGTCGGGCCGCAACGGTCCCAACCCGGACACGTTCGACTACGTGCCGGACTGACTCAGCTGCGAGACCTGCGGGCGCGCCGCTTAATGCCCACGCCGCCCCAGAGGGACCAGCCGCGGATCCTCACCTTCGGCGCGCCCGGCGTGCCATGTCCCAGGACGTCGTGGTCAAAGCCGCCCATGACGCCGCGGCCGTCGATCTCGATGTTGACCTCGGGCGGCAGCAGGATGTTCTGAACGCCCATGATCGAGATCGCATGGATGTCGACGTCAGTCGAGGTGAAGTCGGCATAGCGCAGGTCCAGCACGCCGCTGCCCCACAGGGTGAACGTGGTCAGCTTCTTGGGCACGTTCCAGCGGCCACGCCGCTCGAACCCGCTCAGGATGGCAAGCAGCAGCGTGGACGGCGCCGGATTGGGAGTGCCGCCTCGGCGAGGGCTGATCGGGGCGCCCGGCAGGTCGGCGCGAAGCTGGTCGAGTTCCTCATAGGTCGTCGCCGCGTACGCCTTGGTCAGGCGGTCCTCGTAATCCTTGAGCTGCAGGCGGCCCTGCTCGGCGGCGTACGCCAGCAATTGCGCAAGCTGGATGCGATCGGTGTCGGCCGCCCGCGACGGTTCGTCACGCACGTCCTTCGTGTCGCGCTGCGCTGAGTTGCTCATCACCCACGAGCGTACGACGTCCGGGTAGCGCTGCAAGAGGGTTGGCTAAATCGCAATCATGTCGCATGGCCGGACCGCTAATTGGCGCCACCGTCAGCGGGAGCCCAGCTCGGTCTCCGCTTCTGCAGAAAAGCCAGCATGCCCTCGCGCGCTTCGTCGGATACGAACAACCGTGCCGACTCCTCGGTGAGCCGTTCGGCGTCGCGGTCGAACCCCTCTAGCATCGCCGCGGTGGTCAGCGCCTTCGACGCCGCGAGGCCCTGCGGCGAACCGCGGCCCACGTCGGCGACGACGCTCTGCACCGCGGCGTCGACGTCATCGACGGCCATCGTCACCAGTCCGATCTCCGCCGCCCGACCGGCGTCGAACGTCTCGCCGGTCAGGTAGTAGCGGGCGGCCGCTCGCGCCGACATCTTCGGTAGGAGCGTCAGCGAGATGATGGCCGGCGCGACGCCGATCCGGGCCTCAGTCAGCGCGAACGTGCTGCGTGGACCGGCGATCGCGATGTCGCAGGCGCCGACCAGACCGAACCCGCCCGCGCGCACGTGGCCGTCGACGGCGGCGATCACCGGCAGCGGCGACGAGACGATCGCACGCAGCAGCGCCGTGAGTTCACGAGCCCGGGCGGCGGCAGTGTCGTACCCGGATGGTGGCGACCCGCTTCGGCCGGCTCCGCCGCCCTCGCGATCGCCACGAGCCGATGGTGGCGACCCGCTTCGGCCGGCTCCGCCGCCCTCGCGATCGCCACTGCTGGCCTCGCTCAGGTCAGCACCGGCGCAGAACGTGCCGCCGGCGTGTCCGAGCACGACCATCCGGGCGGCCGGATCCGCCGCGGCGTCGCGCAGCCCCTGGTGGAGCTGGTTGACCAGCACGGTGGACAGCGCGTTGCGGTTGTGCGGTGAATTCAGGGTCAGGCGGGCGAACGGGCCCTTGGTTTCGGCCGGGCCGGCGTATTCGACGAGGGTGTCCATCGCGAGGGCTCAGTAGCTCCGGGGCAGGCCCAGCGACGTCTGCGCCACGAAGTTCAGCACCATCTCACGGCTCACTGGGGCGATCCGCCCCAGCCGGGCCGAGGTCAGCATCGCGGCCACGCCGTACTCCTTGGTCAGCCCGTTGCCGCCCATCGACTGCACGGCCTGGTCCACCGATCGGGTAGCCGCCTCGGCGGCGGCGTACTTGGCCATGTTCGCCGCCTCGGCCGCGCCCGCGTCGTCGCCGCTGTCGTAGAGCGTCGCGGCCTTCTGCATCATCAACTTGGCGAGTTCCACTTCGATGTGGCACTGAGCGAGCGGGTGCGACAGGCCCTGGTGCGCGCCGATGGGCGTACCCCACACCTGGCGGGTCTTGACGTAGTCGGCGGCCTTGTTGAGGGCGAAGCGGCCCATGCCGACCGAGCTGGCGGCTCCCATGATGCGTTCGGGGTTGAGCCCGGCGAACAGCTGCGCGATCGCGGCGTCCTGCGCCCCGACGAGCGCGTCGGCGGGCAGGCGGACGTCGTCGAGGAACACCTGGAATTGGCGCTCCGGGCTGATCAGCTCCATGTCGATCGCGGTGTAGGTGAAGCCCGGCGCGTCGGTGGGCACCACGAACAACGCGGGCCGCAGCTTGCCGGTCTTGGCCTCCTCGGTGCGCGCTACCACCAACACCGCCTGCGCCTGGTCGATGCCGGAGATGTAGACCTTCTGCCCCTTGAGGATCCAGTCGGCGCCGTCGCGGCGCGCGGTGGTGGTGATCTTGTGCGAGTTGGAACCGGCATCCGGCTCGGTGATGGCGAACGCCATCGTCAGGGAGCCGTCGGCGATCCCGGGCAGCCAGCGCCTCTTCTGCTCGTCGGTGCCGAACTTGCTGATGATGGTGCCATTGATGGCGGGAGACACCACCATGAGCAGCAGCGCGCTGCCCGCGGCGGCCATCTCCTCCATCACCAGGGACAGCTCGTACATGCCGGCCCCGCCGCCGCCGTATTCCTCGGGCAGATTGACCCCGAGGAAGCCGAGCTTGCCCGCCTCCGACCACAATTCGGTGGTGTGTTCCTGTGCGCGCGCCTTCCGCAGGTAGTAGTCCTGCCCGTAGTTGGCCGCCCATTCGGAGACCGCTTTGCGCAGCGCCCGGCGGTCCTCGTTCTCGATGAAGCTGGTTTCGGTCATGTTGATCTCCTTACGCTTCCGGCGCGTCGACCCGTGCCAGGATTGTGCCGACTTCCACTTGCTGACCGGTCCGGACGTTGAGCTCGGCGAGCACGCCGTCGGACGGTGCGGTGATGGTGTGTTCCATCTTCATCGCCTCCAGCCAGATCAGCGGCTGGCCGGCGCGCACCGTCTCGCCCACCTCCGCGCCGAGCCGGATGACGTTGCCGGGCATGGGCGCAATGAGGGACCCGCGCTCGACGGTGGAGCCCGGCTCGGGGAAGCGCGGCAGCGCGACCAGGCGCACGGGCCCACGGGCCGAGTCGACGTAGACGTCGGTACCGTATCGCGCGACGCCGAAGCGATGGGCCACCCCACCAGCGCCGGCGAGGACCACCTCGTCGGGCGCGGAGGAGAGGAGTTGCACCGCTTCGTCGCCGGGCATTTCCAAACCCGCTCGGGTGAATCGGTATTCGACCCGGTGCTCGGTGCCTTCCTCGTCGCGGTAGGTCTTCACCTGGTAACCGGACGCCAGGTTGCGCCAGCCGCTGGGCAGGGAGCCGAAGGTCTTGGCCGTCGCGCGATTGTGCGCCGCGTCGGCGAGCGCGGCGGCGATCGCCGATAGCCGGACGACGGCGGCGTCGGCCAGCGGCGCCGCCAGCGCGGCCAGGCCATGCGTGTCGAAGAACGCGGTGTCGGTCGCGCCGTCGAGAAACGCGGGGTGGCGCAGCACGTTCACCAGCAGCTCGCGGTTGGTGCGCACGCCGTGCAACTGGGCGCGGGCGAGCGCGTCGGCCAGCACCAGCGCCGACTGGCGGCGCGTCGGCGCGTACGAGATGACCTTGGCCAGCATCGGGTCGTAGTGAATCGACACGGCGAACCCGTCGACCACCCCGGAGTCCAGCCGGATCCCGGTCCGGTGTCCCAGCGTGCCGAATTGCGTGCGCACCGAGGGGATGTCGATCCGGTGCACCGGACCGGCCTGCGGTTGCCAGCCTTGTGCGGGATCCTCGGCGTAGAGTCGGGCTTCGATCGAATGCCCTTGCGCGACGGGCGGTTCGGGACCGAGCCGGTCACCGTCGGCGACCGCGAGCTGCAGCTCTACGAGGTCGAGCCCGCTAGTCTCCTCGGTCACCGGATGCTCGACCTGCAGCCGGGTGTTCATCTCCAGGAAGTAGAACTCGCCCGCGTCGTCGGCCAGGAACTCGACCGTCCCGGCGCCGGCGTAGCCGATTGCGGCGGCCGCCAGCCGCGCCGCGTCGAACAGCTTGTCCCGCATGCCCGGTATCCGCTCGACCAGCGGGGAGGGCGCCTCCTCGATGATCTTCTGGTGGCGCCGCTGAATGGAGCACTCGCGTTCGCCGACCGCCCACACCGTCCCGTGGGCGTCGGCCATGACCTGCACCTCGACGTGGTGGCCGGTGGGCAGGTAGCGCTCGCAAAACACCGTCGGGTCGCCGAAGGCGGACTGCGCCTCGCGCCGCGCCGCCGCGACTTCGCCCGGCAGTGCGGACAATTCGCGGACCACCCGCATCCCGCGCCCGCCGCCCCCAGCGGACGCCTTGACCAGCACCGGGAGTTGCGCCTCGGTGACCGAGTCGGGGTCGAGTTCGTCGAGCACCGGCACCCCGGCGGCGGCCATCAGCTTCTTCGACTCGATCTTCGAGCCCATCGCCCGCACCGCGTCCACCGGCGGTCCGACCCAGACCAGGCCGGCGTCCTGCACGGCGGCCGCGAATTGAGCGTTCTCGGAGAGGAATCCGTAACCGGGGTGCACCGCGTCGGCGCCGGCCGCGCGTGCCGCCGCGATGACGGCCTCGGCGTTGAGATAGTCGTTCGTCTGCGGCAGCCGCACGCGGGCGTCCGCCTCGGCGACGTGCGGCGCGCCGGCGTCAGGGTCGGTGTAGACGGCGACGGTGCCCAGTCCCAACCGGCGGCACGTCGCGAACACCCGCCGGGCGATCTCCCCGCGGTTGGCTACCAGCACTCGTGTGACCATGGGACTCACATCCGGAAGACGCCGAAGTTCGACGTCCCCTTGATCGGGCCATTCGCGATGGCGGACAGGCACATTCCCAGCACGGTGCGGGTGTCGCGCGGGTCGATCACCCCGTCGTCGTAGAGCATCCCGGACAGGACCAGTGGCAGCGACTCGGCTTCGATCTGGCCCTCGACCGCCGCCCGCATCGCCGCGTCGGCCGCCTCGTCGACCTGCTGGCCGCGGGCCTCCGAGGCCGCCCGGGCCACGATCGACAGGACGCCCGCCAGCTGGGCTCCGCCCATCACCGCGGATTTCGCGCTGGGCCAGGCGAATAGGAACCGCGGGTCGTATGCCCGGCCACACATGCCGTAATGGCCGGCGCCATACGACGCGCCGATCAGCAGGGAGAGGTGCGGGACGGTCGAGTTGGAGACGGCGTTGATCATCATCGACCCGTGCTTGATCATGCCGCCCTCCTCGTAGTCCTTGCCGACCATGTAGCCGGTGGTGTTGTGCAAGAACAGCAGAGGGGTGTCGGAGCGGTTGGCCAGCTGGATGAATTGGGTGGCTTTCTGCGATTCCTCACTGAACAGCACGCCGCGGGCGTTGGCCAGGATGCCCAGCGGATAGCCGTGCAGGCGGGCCCACCCGGTGACCAGCGACGAGCCGTACATCGGCTTGAACTCGTCGAATTCGGAGCCGTCGACGATGCGCGCGATAACCTCCCGCGGGTCGAACGGGATGCGCAGGTCGGCCGGCACGATGCCGATAAGCTCTTCGGCGTCGAACAGCGGCTCAGCCACCGGCCCGGGGGCCGGTCCCTGCTTGACCCAGTTCAGCCGCGCGACGATGCGCCGCCCGATGCGGATCGCGTCGAGCTCGTCGACCGCGAAGTAGTCGGCCAAACCCGAGATGCGGGCGTGCATTTCGGCGCCGCCCAGGGACTCGTCGTCGGACTCTTCGCCTGTGGCCATCTTGACGAGCGGCGGGCCGGCCAGGAACACCTTCGAGCGCTCCTTGATCATCACCACGTGGTCGGACATGCCAGGGACGTAGGCACCGCCGGCGGTGGAGTTGCCGAACACCAGCGCGACGGTGGGAATTCCCGCCGCCGAGAGCCGCGTCAGGTCACGGAACATCTGTCCGCCCGGGATGAAGACCTCTTTCTGGGTGGGCAGGTCCGCTCCGCCGGATTCCACCAGCGAGATCACCGGCAGTCGGTTCTCGAAGGCGATCTTGTTGGCGCGCAGAATCTTCCGCAACGTCCACGGGTTGCTCGTGCCGCCCTTGACCGTGGGGTCGTTGGCCACGATCATGCATTCGACCCCGCAGACCGCGCCGATGCCGGTGACGATGCTGGCGCCCACCTGGAACTGGCTGCCGTAGGCCGCGAGCGGGCACAGCTCGAGGAAGGGGGAGTCGGGGTCGACGAGCAGCTCGATGCGCTCGCGGGCGGTCAGCTTGCCGCGGGCGTGATGGCGGTCGACGTACTTGGGGCCCCCGCCGGCGAGTGCCTTGGCGAGTTCGGCGCCGATCTCGGCGAGCCGGGTGGTCGCGGCCGACGCCGCGTCGGTGTAGGCCGGCGACGCCGGGTCGAGGATGGACTTCAGCGCGGTCATGACTGGAATCCCAACGTTTTGGCTGCCAGAGAGGTCAGGATTTCGGTGGTTCCGCCGCCGATGCCGAGGATCCGCATATCCCGGTATTGGCGTTCGACTTCGGATTCGGCCATGTATCCCATTCCTCCGAAGAGCTGGACGGCCTGGTGGGCCACCCACTCGCCGGCCTCGACGGCGGTGTTCTTGGCGAAGCACACTTCCGCGATCAGGTTCGTCTCCCCGGCGAGCTGGCGCTCCACCACGTGGTGCGCGTAGACCCGGGCGACGTCGATGCGGCGCGCCATCTCGGCCAGCGTGTTCTGCACCGATTGGCGGGAGATCAGGGGTCGCCCAAAGGTTTCCCGGTCGCGGCACCACCGCACCGTCAGGTCCAGGCAGCGCTGGGCACTCGAATATGCCTGTGCGGCAAGGCCGATGCGCTCCGAGACGAAGGCCTGCGCAATCTGTAGGAAGCCACTGTTCTCGGCGCCGACCAGGTTGGCCACCGGCACACGCGTGTCGGTGAACGACAGCTCCGCGGTGTCCGAGGACCGCCAGCCCATCTTCTCCAGCTTGCGGCTGACCTCGAATCCCGGTGTGCCCTTCTCGACCACAAGCAGCGAAACCCCGGCCGCGCCGGGGCCACCGGTGCGCACGGCGGTGACCACGTAGTCAGCGCGCACCCCGGACGTGATGTAGGTCTTGGCGCCGTTGACGACGTAGTGGTCGCCGTCTCGGATGGCCGACGTCCGCAGGTGCCCGACGTCCGAGCCGCCGCCGGGCTCGGTGATGGCCAGCGCACCGATCTTGTCGCCGGCCAGCGTCGGGCGCACGAACTCCTTGATCAACCGCGCATCGCCGGACGCGATCATGTGCGGCACCGCGATGCCGCAGGTGAACAGCGACGCGAACACGCCGCCGGGGGCGCCGGCCTGATGCACTTCCTCACAGATGATCACCGAATCCGCGCCGTCGCCGCCGCCACCGCCGACCGCCTCGGGAAAGCCCGCACCCAGCAGGCCCGCCGCACCGGCCCGCCGGTGCAACTCGCGCGGCAGCTCGCCGCCGCGCTCCCACGCGTCGGCGTTCGGAAGGATCTCGCGTTCGGTGAAGGAGCGCACGGTCTTTCGCAGCTGTTCGCGCTCCGGTGTGGTCCAGATGCTCATAAAAGGCTCTCCGGGATGTCGAGGTAACGACCGCGCAGCCACTCGCCCAGCCCCTTGGCCTGGGGGTCGAAGCGCGCCTGATAGGCGACGCCCTGGCCCAGGATGCCGTCGATGATGAAGTTCACCGCGCGCAGGTTGGGTAGCAGGTGCCGGGTCACGTCGAAGGCCGCCGCCTCGGGCAAGAGTTCCTTCAGCGTGTCGACGGTGAGCGTATTGGCGAGCCAGCGCCACTGGTCGTCGGTGCGGACCCATACCCCGACGTTGGCCGACCCGCCCTTGTCGCCGCTGCGGGCCCCGGCAATGCGCCCCAGCGGCACGCGCCGGGTGGGGCCGGCCGGTAACGGCGCGGGCAACGCCGGGGGATCGGCCGGTGCCAACTCCAACGTGTCGGTGGCGCAGGGGATTTCGGTGCGGGTGCCGTCGGCGTGCACTGCGGTGTGCGCCACCCGGATCGCGTCGACGTAGCCGGCGGTGAACACGCCATAGACCTGACCGTCGCCCGGCGGCGCGGTCACGTGGAAGCCCGGATAGCTGGCAAGCGCCAACTCGACCGCAGCCGAAGAGAATTGGCGCCCCACGTTGGCCGGGTCGGGGTCGCGCACCACGCAGTGCAGCAGCGCGCTCGCGGCCTCTTCGGAATCGGCGTCGGGGTGGTCGGTGCGCGCCAGGGACCACTGCAGCTCGGCCGGCTTGACCGACAGCCCGGACTCCAGCTGGCGGCGCACCAGCTCGGCCTTGGCTTCGATGTCCAGACCGGTCAGCACGAACGTCATCGCGTTGCGGAATCCCCCGATGCTGTTGAGGGACACCTTGAGCGTGGGCGGCGGCGGTTCGCCTTGCACGCCGCTGATGCGCACCCGGTCAGGGCCGTCCGCCGCCAGCTCGATGGTGTCCATCCGCGCGGTGACGTCGGGATTGGCGTAGCGGGCGCCGGTGATCTCGTAGAGCAACTGCGCGGTGACGGTGTCCACGCTGACCAACCCGCCGGTGCCCGGGTGCTTGGTGATCACCGACGAGCCGTCGGCGTGGACCTCGGCCAGCGGGAAACCGGCGTGCGTGAGGTCGGGGACCTCACTGAAAAACGAGTAGTTGCCGCCGCTGGCCTGCACGCCGCATTCGATGACGTGGCCGGCGACCACGGCCCCCGCGAGCCGGTCGTAGTCCGTGCGACCCCACCCGAAGTGCGCCGCCGCCGCCCCGACGATCACCGAGGCGTCGGTGACCCGGCCGGTGACGACGACGTCGGCGCCGTTGTTGAGGCAGTCCACGATTCCCCAGGCGCCCAGGTAGGCATTGGCGGTCAGCGGGGTGCCCAGCCCCAGCTCCGCCGCGCGTGGCAGCAGGTCGTCGCCCTCCACATGGGCGACTGCGGCCTCGATGCCGAGGCGCTCGGCGAGGGCCCGTATCGCGCCGGCGAGCCCCGCGGGGTTGAGACCGCCGGCGTTGGCGACGATGCGCACGCCGCGGTCGCGGGCCTCGCCCAGGCAGTCCTCGAGCTGGGTCAGGAAGGTCTTGGCATAGCCGCGCTCGGGGTGCTTCATCTTGTCGCGGCCCAGGATCAGCATGGTCAGTTCGGCGAGGTAGTCGCCGGTGAGGTAGTCCACGTCACCGCCGGTCAGCATCTCGCGCATCGCCGACAGCCGGTCGCCGTAGAACCCGGAGCAGTTCGCGATCCGGACAGCGCCGGGGGCACCGGACTGCGAGGCCATCGCGTCCTCCATTCAGCGAATCACCGTTGAGCGCCGGAAAAACCAACCAACCAACCGGTAGGTTAGCGGGTCGCGCCGCCGGCGCGTCAAGGTGTCCCGGTCGCCTTCTGCCCCGAGGTTGCCGCCGTTGTCGTTCAGGCGCCCGGATCGCAGCCGTCCCGGCCATCTGGGCGACGGTGGGCGTCGTTTTGGCGACCACCAGGTCACCGACTATCCTGGTACGCAATCGTCGCCCGTTCGGCCCCGGCCATGCCGTGCGACACCGACCCGAAGCCCCGAGGAGTTAGGCCCCACCATGGCCGTACCCAAGCGCAGAATGTCGCGCGCGAACACCCGAAGCCGTCGCGCGCAGTGGAAGGCCACCCCGGCCGAGTTGGTCGGGGTCACGGTGGCCGGCCAGAAGCACAAGGTGCCGCGCAGGCTGCTCAAGGCGGCCCGCCTTGGTCTCATCGACCTCGACAAGCGCTAGGCGGGACCCCGCCGGCCGGCGGGAGAATCTGGGCGAATACCCGGCGCGCCTCTCAGGCCGCTCTCAGGCGCTGAGACGAAACTAGTGGCCGTGCGCATACTTGTCGTCGACGACGACCGCGCGGTGCGTGAGTCGCTGCGCCGGTCCCTCTCTTTCAACGGCTACGCGGTTGAATTGGCACACGACGGCGTCGAGGCCCTCGACAAGATCTCCAGCGACCGGCCGGACGCGCTCGTTTTGGACGTGATGATGCCCCGCCTGGACGGCCTCGAGGTCTGCCGGCAGCTCCGCAGCACCGGCGACGACCTGCCGATCCTGGTTCTCACCGCCCGTGACTCGGTCTCCGAGCGGGTCGCCGGGTTGGACGCCGGCGCCGACGACTACCTGCCGAAGCCGTTCGCGCTCGAAGAGCTGCTGGCGCGGATGCGCGCGCTGCTGCGCCGCACCAAGCCCGACGACGACGCCGAGTCGGTGGCGATGACGTTCTCCGACCTGACGCTGGACCCGGTGACCCGCGAGGTCACCCGCGGCCAGCGCCAGATCAGCCTGACCCGTACCGAGTTCTCCCTGCTCGAGATGTTGATCGCGAACCCGCGGCGCGTACTCACCCGCAGCCGCATCCTCGAAGAGGTCTGGGGATTCGACTTCCCCACCTCCGGCAACGCGCTGGAGGTGTACGTGGGTTACCTGCGCAGAAAGACGGAGGCCGACGGTGAGCCGCGGCTGATCCACACCGTGCGCGGCGTCGGCTACGTCCTGCGGGAGACACCGCCGTAATGATCCGGTTGGACCGGCGCCGGCGCACACCGCTGCGAGCCACCAGCTCGCTATCCCTACGGTGGCGGGTCATGCTGCTGGCGATGTCGATGGTGGCGATGGTCGTCGTGTTGATGGCCTTCGCCGTCTACGCGGTGATCGCCGCGGCCCTGTACAGCGACATCGACAACCAGCTGCAGAGCCGCGCGCAACTGCTGATCGCCAGCGGGTCGCTCGCCGCCGACCCGGGGAAGGCCATCGAGGGCACCGCCTACTCGGACGTCAACGCGATGCTGGTGAACCCCGGCCACTCGATCTACACCGCCCAGCAGCCCGGCCAGACGCTGCCCGTGGGGTCACCGGAACAGGCCGTGATCCGCGGCGAGCTGTTCATGTCGCGGCGCACCGCCTCGGATCAGCGGATCCTCGCGATCCACCTGCCCAACGGCTGCTCGCTGTTGATCTCCAAGAGCCTCAAGCCCACCGAGGCGGTGATGACCCGGCTGCGCTGGGTGCTGTTGATCGTCGGGGGCATCGGCGTGGCGGTCGCGGCGGTGGCGGGCGGCATGGTCACCAGGGCGGGCCTGCGACCCGTGGCCCGGTTGACCGAGGCCGCCGAACGCGTCGCGCGCACCGATGACCTGCGCCCGATTCCCGTATTCGGTAGCGACGAATTGGCTAGGCTCACAGAGGCTTTCAACTTGATGCTGCGCGCGCTGGCGGAGTCCCGCGAGCGGCAGGCCCGGCTGGTCACCGACGCGGGGCACGAGCTGCGGACGCCGTTGACGTCGCTGCGCACCAACGTGGAACTGCTGATGGCGTCGATGGAGCCCGGGGCCCCGCGGCTGCCGGAGCAGGAGATGGTTGACCTGCGCGCCGACGTGTTGGCCCAAATCGAGGAACTGTCCACGCTGGTCGGCGATCTGGTGGACCTCACCCGCGACGATGCCGGCCAGGTGGTGCACGAGACGGTCGACATGTCCGAGGTGGTCGATCGCGCCCTGGAACGAGTCAAGCGCCGCCGCAACGACATTCACTTCGACGTAGAGGCGATCCCGTGGCAGGTTTACGGTGATGCGGCCGGGCTTTCGCGCGCGGTGCTGAACCTGATGGACAACGCGGCCAAGTGGAGCCCGCCCGGCGGGCACGTAGGCATCAGGATGAGGCAGCTCGATCCGGCGCACGCCGAGCTGGTCGTTTCCGACCACGGCCCCGGGATCCCGCCGCACGAGCGCCGGCTGGTGTTCGAACGGTTCTATCGGTCGACGACGGCGCGGGCGATGCCCGGATCGGGCCTCGGGCTAGCCATCGTCAAGAAGGTGGTCCTCAACCACGGCGGCATGTTGCGCGTCGAGGACACGGTGCCGGGCGGCCAGCCCCCCGGGACGTCCATCTACGTGCTGCTGCCCGGCCGCCCGGTCCTGGACGCGGCGTACCGACCGCCCACCGCCGGCGCGCCGACGCCCGCGGCGGGCGGCAAGACCGATCCCGTGGTGCCGGTTTCTCGCGGCGCGGAGAACTCTCGGGAATCGGCGAACGTTGTCTCAGTGGACTCTCAGTCCGCGCAGGCAAGGTAGGTCTGCAGTTACTGTTGGAACCGAGCGAGTCGGCCCCCCGACGAGCCGTAATGTCGAAATAGAAAGAGCGACGTAGCGACATGACGAATGACCCGAGGTATTCGCCGCCGCCGCAGCAGCCGGGATACCGCGCGGCGCCGAACCAGGCCCACGGCCAGCCGGGGGCCCCGGCCTACCCTCAGGGGCAGCAGCCGTACAACCCGCAGTACGACTGGCGCTATCAGCCGTCGCAGTACCGGCAGCCGTACGAGCCTTACGACCAGTTCAGCGGCACCGGGCCGCGACGGAACCCCGGCGGAACCGGCGTTGGCCCCGTCTCGAGCGGCACGGGTCCCGGTCCGATTCCCGGTGGCCCCGGATCGATGACGGGCACGGGCCCGATCGGCATGCTCCCCCCGATGGCTCCGCCGCCTTCCCCCCAAAAGCGTTCTCGCGCAGGGCTTCTTACCGCGGGCGCGCTGGCTATCGCGGTGGTTTCGGCCGGTATCGGCGGTGTGGCCGCCACGGCCGTCGAGCTCGGCACACACACGGCCAGCAGCGGCCACGGGGTGATCCCGGGGGCCCCGAGCGTCCCGGCGGCCAACATGCCGCCGGGCAGCGTCGAACAGGTCGCGGCCAAGGTCGTGCCGAGCGTCGTGATGCTGGAGACGGATCTGGGCCGCCAGTCCGAGGAGGGGTCGGGCGTCGTCCTGTCGGCCGACGGGTTGATCCTCACCAACAACCATGTGGTCGCCGCCGCCGCCAAGCCCGGCGGCCCCCCTGGCGCCCCGGCCGGCCCGCCGCCCAAGACCACGGTCACCTTCTCCGACGGGCGCACCGCGCCCTTCACCGTGGTGGGCGCCGATCCCACCAGCGACATCGCCGTGATCCGGGTGCAGGGCGTCTCGGGCCTCACGCCGGTCTCCCTCGGCTCCTCTTCGGACCTGCGGGTGGGTCAGCCAGTCGTCGCGATCGGGTCGCCGCTCGGCCTGTCCGGCACGGTGACCACCGGCATCGTCAGCGCGCTGAACCGGCCGGTGTCCACCACCGGGGAGTCGGGCAACCAGAACACGGTGCTGGACGCGATCCAGACCGATGCCGCGATCAACCCCGGTAACTCCGGCGGTGCGCTGGTCAACATGAGCGGTCAGCTCGTGGGCGTGAACTCGGCGATCGCCACCCTGGGAGCCGATTCGCCGGACGCCCAGAGCGGCTCGATCGGCCTCGGGTTCGCGATCCCCGTCGACCAGGCCAAGCGCATCGCGGACGAGCTGATCAGCACCGGCAAGGCGACGCACGCCTCGCTCGGCGTGCAAGTGACCAATGACAAGGGCACCCCGGGCGCCAAGGTCGTCGACGTCGTGCCGAACGGCGCGGCCGCGGCCGCCGGCGTGCCCAAGGGCGTGGTCGTCACCAAGTGCGACGACCGCCCCATCAGCAGCGCCGACGCCTTGGTTGCCGCGGTGCGTTCGAAATCGCCCGGCGACAAGGTGACGCTGACCTTCCAGGATCCCGCTGGGGGTAATCGCACGGTGCC
Organism: Mycobacterium saskatchewanense; assembly: GCF_010729105.1. Taxonomy (NCBI): domain Bacteria; kingdom Bacillati; phylum Actinomycetota; class Actinomycetes; order Mycobacteriales; family Mycobacteriaceae; genus Mycobacterium; species Mycobacterium saskatchewanense. The sequence continues at coordinate 2,598,003 of NZ_AP022573.1, read as the reverse complement.
GGTGACGCTGGGGAAGGCGGATCAGTAGATGAGAGTGGACGAGCCGCTGGGTGAATCGTTGTCCGAGCTCGGATATACGGTGGCACCCATGGAAACGGGTGTGGAGTTGGTGGTCGGCCGGGCCCTGGTCGTGGTGGTCGATGACCGCACCGCGCACGGGGACGAGGACCATAGCGGGCCGCTGGTCACCGAGCTGCTGACCGAGGCGGGGTTCGTGGTCGACGGGGTGGTGGCGGTTTCCGCCGACGAGATCGAGATCCGCAACGCCTTGAACACCGCGGTGATCGGTGGGGTCGACCTGGTGGTATCCGTCGGGGGAACGGGGGTGACGCCCCGCGATGTCACGCCGGAGGCCACCCGCGAGATCCTGGACCGGGAGATCCTCGGCATCGCCGAAGCCATCCGGGCGTCCGGGCTGTCCGCGGGGATCATCGACGCGGGACTGTCGCGCGGCCTGGCCGGCGTGTCCGGCAGCACCTTGGTGGTGAACCTCGCCGGTTCTCGCTACGCCGTGCGCGACGGGATGGCCACGCTGAACCCGCTCGCCGCCCAGATCATCGGGCAGCTGTCGAGCCTGGAAATCTAGCCGGCCAAAAGCCCAGTCAGAGCGCTTCCGCGTCGGCGCGGGGCCCGTGCTCGGGTGGGGGCGTGGTAGTGACGGCCGCGCCGTGCTTGCCGGACGAGTCGCCATTGCCCTGCGCGAGCAGGTCGCGGATTTCCTTGAGCAAGACAATCTGGGCGTCGTCGGCCTGCTCGACCTCACCCCGCTTCCGCAGGGTGTTGTACGGGAGCACGACGAAGAAGTACACAACGAAGGCCACCAGGAAGAAGTTGATTGCGGCCGACAGCAGGATGTTCAGGTCGATGGTCTGACCGCCGCCGACGCTGATTTTGAGGATGCCGACGTCCGACTGTTGTTTGACGCCAACCCGATTGATCAACGGCGCGATGATGCTGTCGGTGAACTTGGTGACCAGCGCGGTGAACGCGGTACCGATGACGACCGCGACGGCCAGGTCGACGATGTTGCCGCGGGACAGAAACTCTTTAAATCCTTTGAACATTCCGAATGTCCTTTCTGGACTGGGCAGAGTTTGCTGCAGATCCGGTGCTCGACGGCGGTCAGGTACTCAGTGCAGGGTCAGGGTGACCTTCTGTCCCAACGCCGAGCCTGCCACCGTGTTCGCCACGCGAGCCGGCAGCGCAACTAAGACTACGCGGTCGTCGTCCGCGGCCTGGGTCTTCTGCTTGGCCGACACGAGCACCACCACCGCGTCGGTCGCGACCACCTTGCTGGCGGCGGGCGCGCTTCCGGGCGCATCGGTGGCCGGTGCGGCCAGCACGTCCACCACGTCGCCGGCGCGGACCAGGTCGATCAGGGCGCCGTCCGCCAGGTGGAGCGGCACGATGCGCGCGCCGGACCCCACCGCGGCCTCCGCGAGCCGGCTGCCCAGCAACCGGACATCGGTGAGCACCTCGCCGCGCCGCGTGGGACCGGCCAGCAGTGCGCCGACGACGGCCCCCACGTTTGCCTGCGAGCCATCGGGAACGGTTGGCGCCAAACGCCTTTCGAGCCGAACATCGTCGGCCGTCAACGTGGCACCCGGGCGCAGGTCGCGCGCGGCGACCACCACCTCTTCGTAATCGCCGGCCGGATTCGAACGCAGCGCTGCCACGCCGGCCAGCACGACCAGGCCGCCGGCGGCGAGCCTGCGCGCCAGGACGGTCCGGGCCCAGTCCGGATGCACCCACATCGACAGCCGGCGCAATACCGTTGGATTAAGCGACGACTCGCCCACGCCGCAACGCTAAGGGCCGCCGCGGCCAGAGGAGCGCCGGCTGGGACGGCCGCTGTGGATAACCGCTAGGTGGCGGCCGCCGCCTTGGACGGGGCGGAGGACGTCGCCGGTGTGGAGCTGCCGGACTTACTCTCGCCCGACCCGGACTTCTCGGTCGACCCGGACTTCTCGCTCGACGTGGAACCGCTCGCCGAGTCGCTCCCGGAGCCGTTGGACGAGCTCTTCGCCTTGGCGGACTCGCGGCTGTCGGTGCGGTAGAACCCGCTGCCCTTGAACACGATGCCGACGGAGTTGAAGCGCTTGCGCAGGCGGCCGGCGCAACGCTCGCAGGTGGTCAGCGCGTCGTCGCTGAAAGCCTGCACGATGTCGAAGCGGTCGCCGCACTCGGTGCACTCGTAGGTATACGTGGGCACAAAAACCTCCGGATGATCTGAACCCTGGTTAGCACTCTAACGTCTCAAGTGCTAGAACCGCCACGTGACTTGTGGCATTCCCCGTCGTGTCCGGCGGGAAACAGCGGGACGAGCCCGCCGCGCGGGGTAAGGGCATGGGTCATCCGCACGTCGTGCGGCTCGGCGGGCAGCTCCTCGAGTAACTCGTCGTCACGCACGACCGCGATGAGCCGGGTGTGCGGGCCGCGCGCGCCGAGCGAACGGTCGTAGAAGCCGCTGCCGCGGCCCAGTCGGACGCCGGCGCGGTCGACGGCCAGCGTCGGTACCAGCACCAGCGCGGCGTCGGCCAGCGCCGACGGTGGCAGGACTGGCTCCGGCGGCTCGAGCAGCCCCCACCGCGCGCGGGTGAGCCTGCCGGGCCGGTACTCACCCCAGTGCAGCGGCAGCGGGGTGTCGTCCGCGGCGGTGCGGGCGACGGGTAGCAGCACCCGGACCGAACGCCGCAGCAACATGTCCAGCATCTCTGGGGACCCGGGCTCGGTGCCCACCGGCACGTAGGCGCATACGGTGCTGCCGCCGCTCACCGCCACCCCGAGGTGATCGATGAGCAGGCGCGCCTCGGCGGCCCGCTCTTCCGCGGCAACGCCACGCCGGGACGCGAGCAGCCGCGCGCGTAGCTCCGCCTTGCCGAGGGTCGCCATGGTCTCAACCATGTCAGCCGGGACTTTCCCGCCGCCACATCGGGCGGTAAAGCCGACGGCGGTTATCGTGTGAACAATGTCATGCCCAAACGTCGGGGTCCCGCGTACGGCCGTCGTGCCCGCGGCCGGACTCGGTACGCGCTTCCTGCCCGCGACGAAGACGGTGCCCAAGGAGTTGCTGCCGGTCGTCGACACTCCCGGCATCGAGCTGGTCGCCGCCGAGGCCGCCGAGGCGGGCGCCGAACGGCTCGTGATCATCACCTCCGAGGGCAAGGACGGCGTCGTCGCCCACTTCGTCCAAGACCTGCTGCTGGAGAGCACGCTCGAGGAGCGCGGCAAGAAGGCGATGCTCGACAAGGTCCGGCGGGCGCCCGGACTGATCAAGGTCGAGTCCGTCGTGCAGTTCGAGCCCCTCGGGCTGGGCCACGCGATCGGGTGCGTCGAGCCCAGGCTGTGCGATGACGAGGACGCCATCGCGGTGTTGTTGCCCGACGACCTGGTGCTCCCCACCGGTGTGCTCGAGACGATGTCCAAGGTGCGGGCACACTACGGCGGCACGGTGTTGTGCGCCATCGAGGTCGCCCCCGACGAAATCAGCGCCTACGGGGTCTTCGACGTCGAACCGATTCCCGGTGATGACAACCCGGATGTGCTGAAGGTCAAGGGCATGGTCGAGAAGCCCAAGGCCGAGGACGCCCCGTCGCTGTACGCCGCCGCGGGCCGCTACGTGCTCGACCGCGCGGTGTTCGACGCGCTGCGCCGTATCGACCGCGGGGCCGGCGGCGAGATTCAGCTCACCGACGCGATCGCGCTGCTCATTTCCGAGGGCCACCCGGTGCACGTCGTCGTGCACCACGGATCTCGACACGACCTGGGAAATCCCGGCGGCTACCTCAAGGCTGCGGTTGACTTTGCATTGGATCGTGACGACTACGGCCCGGACCTGCGGCGGTGGCTGGTGGCGCGATTGGGCCTGATCGAGCGCTAGCCGAACGTCGACTTCGGGCCGCCCGGGTAGGGCAGAGAGGCGCGCTGTGCGTTCGGTGGAGGAGCAACAGACCCGGATAACGGCGGCCGCGGTGGCCCCGCGGCCGATTCGCGTGGCGATCGCCGAGGCGCAGGGATTGATGTGCGCCGAGGAAGTGGTGACCGAACGGCCGATGCCCGGTTTCGACCAGGCCGCGATCGACGGCTACGCCGTCCGCAGCGTCGACGTGCTCGGGATCGGGGAGGTGGCCACCGACGGGCTCGTCGAGCCGTCCGACGACGCCCCCGGGGGCGACGACCGGCGCAACGGGTTGGTGCTACCCGTGATGGGAACCATCGAGGCCGGGGCCCGCACGCCCAGCCGGTTGCAGCCCCGCCAGGCCGTCCGGGTGCAGACCGGCGCGCCGCTGCCCACGCTGGCCGACGCGGTCCTGCCGTTGCGATGGACGGATGGCGGCACGAAGCAGGTGCGGATCTACCGCGGCGCCCCGTCGGGCGCGTACGTGCGGCGGGCCGGGGACGACGTCCAGCCCGGCGACGTCGCCGTGCGCGCCGGAACGGTGGTCGGCGCAGCGCAGGTGGGCCTTCTCGCGGCCGTCGGGCGGGAACGGGTATTGGTGCATCCGCGCCCCCGGCTGACGGTCATGGCGGTGGGCGGCGAGCTCGTCGACATCTCCCGCACCCCGGGTAACGGCCAGGTGTACGACGTCAACACTTACGCCCTGGCCGCCGCCGGCCGCGACGCCGGTGCCGAGGTCAACCGCATCGGCATCGTCAGCAACGACCCGGCCGAGCTGCGCGAGGTGGTCGAGGGCCAGATCAACCGCGCGGAAGTATTGGTGATCGCGGGCGGCGTCGGGGGCGCGGCCGCCGAGGCGGTGCGGTCGGTGCTCTCCGAGCTCGGCGAGATGGAGGTCGTCCGGGTCGCCATGCACCCGGGTTCGGTGCAGGGGTTCGGGCAGCTCGGCCGCGAGGGCGTCCCGACGTTTCTGTTGCCGGCCAACCCGGTGAGCGCCCTGGTGGTGTTCGAGGTGATGGTCCGGCCGCTGATCCGGCTCTCGCTGGGCAAGCGCCAGCCGATGCGCCGCGTCATCCAGGCCCGCACGCTGTCGCCGATCACGTCGGTCGCCGGGCGCAAGGGATATCTGCGGGGCCAGCTGATGCGTGACCAGGACACCGGCGAGTACCTGGTGCAGGCGCTCGGCGGCGGTCCCGGCGCGTCGTCTCACCTGCTGGCGACCCTTGCCGAGGCGAACTGCCTGGTCATCGTGCCCAGCGGCGCCGAGCAGATCCGCACCGGCGAGATCGTCGACGTCGCGTTCCTGGCCCAACGCGGCTGACCGACCGTGATCCTGTTGCGCTCCAACGCCCGCCACCCGGGGTGGCCGACGAACGCCGGGCCGCTGCGGGTGCCGGCCGGCGTGGTCCGGTTGAGGCCGGTCCGGATGCGTGACGGCGCGCAGTGGAGCCGGATCCGGCTGGCCGACCGCGCGCATCTGGAGCCGTGGGAGCCGAGCGCGGAGGGCGACTGGACGATCCGGCACGCCGTCGCCGCCTGGCCCGCGCTATGTTCGGGCCTGCGGTCGGAGGCCCGCAAGGGCCGCATGCTGCCGTACGTCATCGAGCTCAACGGGCGGTTCTGCGGCCAGCTCACCATCGGCAACGTCACCCACGGGGCCTTGCGGTCGGCGTGGATCGGCTACTGGGTGCCGAAGTCGGCGACCGGAGGCGGGGTGGCGACCGCCGCGCTGGCGCTGGGTCTGGACCATTGCTTCGGGCCGGTCATGCTGCACCGCGTCGAGGCCACCGTGCGCCCCGAGAACGCGCCGAGCCGGGCCGTGCTGGCGAAGGTGGGTTTTCGCCGCGAGGGCCTGTTGCTGCGCTACCTCGAGGTCGACCGTGCCTGGCGCGATCACCTGCTGATGGCGATCACCGTCGAGGAAGTCCAGGGTTCGGTCGCGTCGACGCTGGTCCGGGCCGGTCACGCCAGCTGGGCGTGACGGGCCATCGCCGCCGCGCGGATCGGCCGTCCGGTGGTTGTCGGCGCCGTTTGTGGCTAGCGCGACACGAGTGACGAGTGGTGCTTGTGAGAGGCAAATTACAGGTGTGTAATTGTGCTGGTCACACGACCCGGCCGCGCCGGCCACCCAACGGCCCCGCGGGGATCTGGACCAGTAAAGGAGCAGGTCACCATGCCAAGCATCCCGCAGTCGTTGTTGTGGATCTCGCTTGTGGTGCTATGGCTGTTCGTCTTGGTCCCGATGCTCATCAGCAAGCGCGACGCCGTGCGGCGCACCAGTGACGTGGCGTTGGCGACCCGGGTCCTCAACGGCGGCGCCGGATCCCGGTTGATCAAGCGCAGCGGTCCGGCCGCCGGGCACCGCAGCGACCCCAACTGGAAGCCGGAGGAAGAGCCGGCCGACGACGAATTCGCCGACGCCGAGACGCAGGACCTGCGCGCCGAGACCCAGACCGCCGAGCGGACCCCCGTGGTCGTGCCGATGGCGGTCGCCGAGGACACCGGGCCCGACTACCTCGACGTCGACGTCGTCGAGGATTCGGCGGCCCTGCCCGCGGGGGCCAGCGCAGCCGCGGCCGAGCCCGCCCTGGTCGCCGTCGACGGGGAGGCTCAGGACGCCGCCGACCACGAGGCCGAGGTTGCGGAGGGCGACGAGTACGAGTACGTCGAGGACTCCTCCGGCCTGGAGCCCGAGGCAGACGCCGACGAGCATGACGAGGACGACGCAGCGTGGGCCAACGTCGCGCCCCGTTCGCGGCGGCGCCGCTTCGACACGAAGAAGGCCGCGGCGATCAGCGCCCGCAAGTACGCCTTCCGCAAGCGGGTGCTGATGGTGATGGCGGTCGTGCTGATCGGCTCCGCCACCGCGGCGTTCGAGCTGACGCCCAGCGCCTGGTGGGTGTGTGGCGTCGCGACCGGCGTGACCGTGCTCTACCTGGCCTACCTGCGCCGGCAGACCCGCATCGAGGAGAAGGTGCGTCGCCGGCGCATGCAGCGGATGGCCCGCGCGCGGCTCGGCGTGGAGAACACGTACGACCGCGAGTACGACGTGGTCCCGTCTCGGCTGCGGCGTCCCGGCGCGGTGGTGCTGGAGATCGACGACGAGGACCCGATCTTCGAGCACCTGGAAAACGGGACGCCAATGCGGGCCTACGGCTGGCCGCGTGACTTGCCCCGGGCCGTCGGTCAGTAGTGCCGCGGTTCGGCGGTTGGCGCGGCGGCTGGTAGCCTGCTAGCGATCAGGGGCTATGGCGCAGTTGGTAGCGCGACTCGTTCGCATCGAGTAGGTCAGGGGTTCGAATCCCCTTAGCTCCACCAAAACGGGTTCTTTCAAACCCTTGACCAGAGAAAAAGAATCAGTCGACGTTGTACCCGCTAAACACGCGCTCAAGTGCGCAGGCTTTGTGTTCTCCTGCGTAAGAATACTGCTGGTCAGGTTGGGTTGATTGCTTTGCTGCTTGTGGGTACTTGCGGTTCGCGCGGCGACGTGGTGCTGGGCGGCGGCGGCCATTTCATCACTGAACAGGGTCTTGAATGGCTCAGCGAGGTTGAAGTTGATGTCTTCCTCGGACACCTCTATGCGCGAAAATAACGCCTGATTGAGTAGCCGGCGCTCTTGTGGTCCCGCCTGCACATAGGCCTCGTAGGCGTGGGTTGCGTAATCGAGGGCTTTCCGAAGGCATGTTTCGAGCTTGTCGAACTCAATATCGGCTGCGCCAAGGCGTGCATCGATGTCTGCCAACTGGCGCGCGATCCGGTCTTGCTCAGCCTTGAGAAGATCGAGCGGTACAGCACTGGCATAGTGCGCTTGCAAGAGTCGGGCCCGTTCGTTGGTCAATCGCTCTTTCTGCGTTTTCAGATGATGGCTTTCCCTCTGCGCCTGTTGGCGTAGCGACGAGAACTCGTCAAGCAGTGTGGCTTCGATCTCGTCACGGAGCTTTGGATCAAGCTGGTGCCCGAGGTAGTGCTCCTCGATCCGCTCTTCAACGATCGAGATCAGCATGGCTCGCTGTATGCAGTCAGTTCGTTTCTGGTGGCGCCCAATGCAAATGAAGTACGGATATACCGCACCGTGCCGGTTCTTGGGGTTGGTGATGGTCAGCCGACTACCGCATTTCCCGCAAAAAATACTGGATTTGAGGTAATGCGGGTGTTCACGTTGTTTCTCGCCCGTCGCGTGCGATGTGAGGACGTCTTGGACACGCTCCCAGGTGATTTCATCGACGAGGGGCTGGTGGCGACCGGGATAGCGAACGCCGCGGTACGTGACTTCACCTTTGTAGTACGGGGTGGTCAGTATTTTATGGAGAGAGTTCCACCTGATGGGCCGAGCTGGTGACCGTGGTGTCGCGCGGGTTCGTAGTCCGCGTCGCTCGAGTTCGGCGGTCATTTGTTTCAGCGTCCAGTCGCCCGTGGCATACGCCGTGAAGGCCCAGGTGATTAGGTCCGCGCGTTCAGGGTCGACATCGACGGTTCGGACTTCTCTGCCCTCTTCATTCACTATGCGGACATTCCGATAGCCGAGCGGCACCTTGCCCGGTGTGCCGCCAGTCTTGGCCTTCTGCTCCATGCCCTTGACGACTTCATTGGCGAGGTTGCGACTGTAGAACTCGGCGATTGAGCTCATGATGCCGTGGAGCAACATTCCTGATGGCGTCTCGTCAATGCTCTCGGTTGCCGACACAAGCTTCGCTCCGGCGTTCTGGATCAACACGTGAATTTGCGCATCATCAAGCCGATTACGGGCCAGGCGGTCGACCTTGTGAACGATCACGTAGTTGACAGGGTGGTCTTTGATGTACGCAAGCATCCGTTGTAGCTCAGGCCTGGTGTCCGCTGACTTTGCCGACTCGCCCCGCTCAACGAACTCCTCCACTACCAAAGCATCTAGGGATTCCGCCTTGCGACGGTTCGCTTCAAGCTGTGCGGGCAGTGAGTAACCCTCAGGGTCACCGTCGCGTTGTACCTGTTCCTTCGTCGAGACGCGGGCGTAGGACACGGCAACCTTCGGTGTCGCAGCGAAAGCAGAATCCGTGCGGGCCGGTGTCGTTGTCTCAGGGCTCATGCGGGCTCTCCTTTGTCGAATTAGCTTCGTGTCCATAGTGATTCCTGCACCACGGGCAGTTCTCGGTATCGGCTTCGCTGTGTCGGTCGCCTGTGCTGTGGCTGTAGGCGTGCAGGATCTCGGCGAAATGGTGCTCAATATGCCGGATCACCGCATCGGGCAGGTGCGTGTATTTGGCATGCAAGTAGGTGCCGAGGGTTGGCAGGTCCGTAGCGGTCAACCAACCGACCGTGGTGAACAGCTCCATGGCGTTGATGCCCAATACATTGCCGATCGCGATCAAACTCTCCGCATGCGGCTTGGCGATCTTGCCTTGCTCAATTCTCCACACTGTTCCGACGTCGACATTGGCGCGGCGCGCAACTTCATTCACGCTAAGCTGCAGCTCTGTGCGCTGTTTCGTGAGTAGGTTGATCAATTTTACGGTTTGTTCCGGTGTCATGAGAATGGCGTCCCCTTGTACCATTAATTGTACAACGGAATATTGATTAAAATCAATACAAATACGCCATCTTAGAATGGCGGAATGCATCAATTCATAAACATCTATTTCTTTTCTGAAATGGACGTGCTGCAGTCTTCCTCGGGTGTGTTTGTCACAGGTTGGTGCGAAAGATCCAGACGCCGCCCATCGAGTCGTCGACCGTGGCGATGTCACCGGACAGCTCCATGTCGCGGGCGATGGCCGCAAAGTCGATGCGGACGTAATCACGAAGATGCTTGGGGAGTTTGTCGATTTCGGCTTCATAGCCGAGGTCGTCGGCCATCTGCTCGACGTAGTCCTCGACTGAGTCGTAGTGGCCGAGGTAGTCCTCGCGGAAGCTGTCGAAGTTTTCGGGCGGGCGGTCGAAGATGCTGAGCCACGCCGAAAAGCCGTAGCCGTGCTCACGGATGGCTTTGGCGATGCGGGAGACCATTTCGATCGAGTCATATTCACGGACGCGCCAGCTGCCGAATTGTTCGTAGTCGTGGATGGCCCACTCTTCGGCGTTTGGTTCGCGGGAGCTGTCCAAAATATCGTTGATGTCGGCCTGGATCTCCCAGTCCTCGCGGGCGGCGTCAATCCACTTGCCGTGCACGACGCCGTTGTTGTAGTCGGCCAGACTGGCGACGTAGATGGTCGGGGACGGCTTGGGTTCGGCCTCATGATGCGTCTCAGCCTCTGGCTGAGGCATGGGTTGTGTTGATTCGTGGTGGGTTTCATTCATTCTCACCTCCTCTCTTGTTCGGTTGGGTTGTGTGGGGCCGGTCGGGAAGCAGAGAGCCTGGATGGCTCGATCTGCTCCCCGCCGGCCCCGTGGTGCGCCGTGGGAGTCACGGACGCCCGTGTCCGATGGGCACGGTCAGGTTTCCGATGGGGTGTCGCCTCCCTTCGTGGTCCGGCGGGGCCGGGCTGCGCTGGGTGTCTGGTCGCCGCCGTCGGCGAACAGTGTGGCGATGGCCTGCTGGCGGGCTGCCGCCTCGCGCTCAATTTCGGCGCGGGCTTCGGCTGCCTTGCTGGCCAAGTCCGGATCGTTCTTCGCGCGGGCGACGTGCTCGGCGATGGCGATCTGGATTTCATCGGTGATGGTGCCGTCACGCAGCTGGGCGATGAAGCTCAGCTGGGCGTGAACATCGGGCTTGAGTTTGATGCCAAGGGTTTTGACGCCTCGGGTCAACTCATCGGGTGTGGACATTGCGACCTCCTCGGTGCGCTGCGGCCGGTAAACGCTTGCTGCGCTTACGGTGACGGCCGCATGACACCGACGAGGCAGCAGCGGGCTCATGCGGCTGCCCTTTCGGGTGGGCGTGTGGAAGGTGCGGTGCGGGCCTGAGCGATGCGGGTCCGGGCGGCGGTAGCGAACTGCGGGTTGAGTTCGATGCCCAGCCAGTCGCGGCCGATCTTCTCGGCGGCCACGGCGCTGGTGCCGCTGCCCATGAACGGATCGAGGACCAAGCCCGGTTCACGGCCCGTCTGGCACAGGCACGTCGGAGTGAGCGCCGCGCGGGTCGCAGTGCCACCCAAGGCGCGAATGACCGTTCGCTGCCATGGCAGGCGGCAGCGAGTGCAGCGTGCTTCAGGGCAGCCGGCGGCGATCATGCGCTCGGCCAGTGTCAGTGGATAGATGGCGTGGTGCGTGCTGCGGTAGCCGCCGGGTGCGATGGTCCAGACGTCGCCGGGGTTCTTGCCGAGTGGATGGCCCACTCTGCCCGTCGCTTTGAGTGCGGCGAGGCCTGTCACGGTGTCGCTATTGGGCCCGCGCCAGGATTCCTTGCGCACCGGGCGACTGCTCCCCTTGACCGCACTGCGGGTGGATACGTGCGGCACGCGGATGGCGTCGAGATCGAAGAAGTACTGTGACTGCCTCGCCAGCACGTAGACGACTTCGTAGGCCGTGTTGAGCCGATCGGGAATGCTGGTGGGCATGGGGTTCGGCTTCGCCCAGACGATCTTGTTGCGGATGATCCACCCGTCCGCTTGCAGCCGTAGTGCCAGTCGTTCGGGAGCCATTAGCAGACTCTTGCGTGGGCCGCCTTGCGACGGGTGCACCGAGTAGGTGTCGCCGACGTTGAGCCAGTAGGTGCCAGTCGTCACGAGCACACGAGCGACCTGCCTACTGATCGCGGCCAGGTTCTCCACCCAGTGATCGACATGGCGCTCCAAGCCGATCTGACCGGCTGCGCCGTAGTCGCGCAGCGAGTAGTACGGCGGCGACGTTATGACGCAGTCGACGGACGCGTCCGGTAGTGCTGACAACTTCGTGAGCGCATCCCCGATGACGATCCGGTTGCGCGGCAACGTGGTCGAGGCACTCATCGCTGGCCTCCCCGTTCGATCAGAAGCAGCAACTGCTCGGGGTCGACGATGCGGAACAGTGCGTTCGGCAGACGCGGGTCGGCTTCGATAGCCTCTGCGAGTGCCTGGCGTCGTCGTGCGGCGTTTGCCGGATCGGAATGGGTCATCGACCAAATCACGACGGGGAAGCTGCCATGGCGGTCCTGCTCGATGCCGGTCCGGCGGTAGGCCTCATACTCACGGCACTTGTGGAGCAGTGTCGGGATGTGCTCGGTGCCGCGGTCGATCTCAATGAACCAGGCGTGCGCAAGTTCGTCGTCGGTCGCGGTTGCGGCGAACAGGTCGGGCTTCAGCGTGCGGCGAGCGGATCCGAGTCCGGTGTAGGTGCGCCAGGTGGCCGGTTCGACGGCGCTATCGATCAGTTGAAGCGTCTGGTCGCGATCCGCCGTGATGAGCGCGACGTGGGCGTCAGCCACGGCCAGCCGATGACCGAGGAACCGTGCGGATGGGTCGTAGCGCAACCGGGCACCACGCCGGACAGGACGTTCCAACAGTCGATCGCCCGCGACACCGACGTGATAGATCAGTCCTTGCGAGCCGGATCGGACGCCGCCAATGCGGCGGTCGATGACGTCGAGCACGCGCAGCCCGCGCAGCCGGGCCAGGACGCGCCGGGTGATGCGGCTTCTGGCATCGGGGGCGATGGCGTCGAAGTGCAGGGCTTCGATGTGGCGGACGGTCAGGAACTGATGCTGATCGACCGACGCCAGGATGGCCCGGTCACGGTCGGATAGACGATTGTTGATGAGGTCGATGCCGGATGCAGAGATGCGTTGGTCTGTGGGCGCATTGGCGGGCGTGGTGGTGCCCCGTGGGGCACCACTATTCCCTGACGGTATCGACGGGGATTGGCCGTCTACCGGCGACGACGGAAGCGGATTGGTCGACGCGACCGGACCAGCGACCGGACCACCGTGCTCGCCCCAATTCTGCTGCCGCGGATCGTTATTCATGACCGGCTCCTGCGGCGCGGGGCGCCGATATCGCCAATGTCCTCGCCTGCGCCAGCGCCCTCGACGAGCGTGGTGAAGCTGGCTTCGATGTCGGCGATCGGTTGGCCGTAGCGTTCGCGGCTGAGTTTTCGAATCGCGGCGGGACTGCTCAATGGCGCGGGGGTGGGTTTGGTGACGCCGGAGGCCCATGGCTGCACGGCGTTGTCGCGGACGAGGCTGGCGTAGACGTGGTGCGCCGGCAGTTTGGTGAAGTCCTCGATGGTGAGCACTGATTGGCCGGCGGTCATCTCCTTGGCGTCCCCGGCCTGCAGTTGGAAGCAGACGCGGGAGCGGGCGTTGTTTCTAAAGGCGTCGAGCATGGCCGCTGGCAGTTGCTTCTCGTATTGGTGTGCCAAATGGAAACCCGCGCCGAGGCTGCGCGCGGTCGCCAGCGCGTCGCCAAGATCGGTTGGCAGGCGCAGGTAGTCCTGGACCTCGTCGATGTAGACCATGACCGGCTCGCGGGCGTTCTCCGGCGTACCGGCGCGTTCGCGGATGGCCTGCCAGAGTTCGGCCACGACCAGCGCGCCGAGCAGCTGCGCGTTCTCCGGCCCGATGACGCCCTTTTGGAGCGGCACCAGCAGCACCTTCTTTTCGCGTAGGACTTGGCGGACGTTGAACTTCGGATGCTGCTGGGCCAGTATGTCTCTGAGCGGTTTGCTCAGCAGCGGCCGCAGCTTGTTACTGAGCGGCGCGATCGTGGTAGCGGTGGCCTCGGGGGAGAGACTGTCGAACCATTGCCAAAACGGTCCGGCGGCAAACGGATCGGTTTGCATGACGCCGCGTGTGAGGCGGCGACGGAAGCCCGGATTGGTGAGCAGCAACGGCAACATGACCAGGCTTGCGTCGTCGCGGCGAGCGAGCAGGTCCAGGCAGTTGCGCAGGATGTCCGACGATCGGGGGCCGAGGCTGTCACCCCAGATCGCTTTGAAGGTGCCAAACAGACTGTCTGCAAACACCTCTGGTGAGCGCCCGTGCCGGTGACTGGCGTCGAGCGGATTGATACCGACAGGTGCCTGGTCGAACGGGTCGAGCACGACGACGTCCTCTCGCCGCTTCTCTGGGATGCGCGCCAATAGGTCGGCGATCAGGTCCTTGGGTTCGATCACCACGATGGGGCGGTTGGCGTCGAGGTCCTGCAGGATCAGGTTCAGCAGTAGTGTCGACTTACCGACCCCGTTCGGGCCGATGACCCAGGTGTGGCGCATGGCGTCGATCGGGTCGTAGCCGATAGTGCCGCCAGCGCCTGGCGCGGAGGCTTCGGCGACGACGCGGGTACCGGATTGCGCCGGAGGCGTTGGACGGACGGGTCGCGGATGGAGTGGCGGCTGTCCAGGGAACTGCTCGTCTTGGTTGGCGATGGGCCAACCGGACATGCGGGCGATCTCGGTGACGGTCAGACGCTGGGCAGGTGTGAACGCCGACCATGATGCACGCGGGGTGTTGATGCGGTGGGACTTCTCGTTTCTGAGCGTGACCCGTACATCGGGTGACTCGGCCGTGCCCATGGCCGCAGCTAGACCGAGTACCAGCGAGCGGCGGCGTTCTGCCGTGGCTGCGTGGACGCCGAGGCGGACGGCGGCGGTGATCGCGTGCTGGCCGAGCTTGTGGGCCAGGGCTTGCCGTGCACCAGGGCGTGTATCTGTCGCGACGCCGTGCAGCAGTTTGGAGACGACCTTCTGGTTGTCCCGCTTGGGTTCTGGTGGTGGGGTTTTCGGGTGCTGGCGCGGTCCGAGCACGATCTGGATCGTGAGGCGCTCACCCTTCCCCACGGCGGTCAGGGCGTGCAGGATGGAGCGATGTGATGCCACCGCGTCGACAGGCTCAAGCTGTCGGGCGTTGGTGCTCAGGTGGATTCGGCGCGCGACCTTGACGGACTCGCGGTCGGTAGACGCGAAACTGGTGACGATTGATCCATCAACCAGTTGCTCGACGGCACGGCGGACGGCCGCTTGGTGCCGGAGCTGACTGCCGACCAGGTATTCCACGCCGGTCACGTCGGCGCGCGCTTCCAGGATGAGTTGCGGGGCGTGGGTTTGCGCTGCCCAGTGGCGCAGCAGTCCAAGGGCTATCGCCTCAGGGACGTTGTGCAGAAAATGCAGCTGCAGCCAGACCAGCGAACCCGCCGACACGGTGGCATCACCGGAGTTAGGCATCAATGATCTCCTCGTTATCGGTGCCGTGGTGTGATGCGGGAGCGTGCGCTGTCACGGCGGCGAGGGCTTCGGCCTCTGCTTGGGCATCGCGCAGTGCCATGGCGATGACCGCACGGGAGAGTTTGCGCAGATCTGGTGGGTCGCGGCGCACGCTGCGCACGATGATCTTTCGTTCTGGTTTCGGTGTGCCGCGTGAACCGCGGCGATGGTTGGTTCTTCCTGTTTTAGACATAGGTGTCCTCCATTAAGAATTAGTTGCTAATTGATTTCGGCTATTGAATTCGGTCAATGCCTGAGCCGTATTATCTATTGAATTGAATCAATAGTCAATACGTTTATGTTGTCGCGCAACAACTTTGACAATCTGTCAATAGGGGTCAAGTTGCCATTTTTTACCACCTATTTCGCCATGTAGAAATTACAACGAAGACGCCTATGACGAACGCAATGAGCGCTCCGATGCCGATAATGACGATGAGTGTCGGCAGGATCGATTGGATGAGTTGCACGGCGCAGTAGAGCGCGATCACACCCAGCAGTGCGCCGAAGCACCAGCCGATGATCTTGTCCATCCACTTGCTCGGTTCCTGGCTCACGTCGCCTGCCCGCTCCGCAATTCTGCGAGTAGTCCGTGGTCGAATCCGGCAGTGACGCAACCGGTCACGAAGCGCCGCTGGTCGAACGGAAAGCGGTGCGCAAAGGCTTGGACGTATGCCTGCCCGGTGAGATCGGCGTGCAGCAGCCGCCACACCAGCGAGCCCGACCGGTGGCCGGCCTTCTCCAACTCGCCGAGGTGCCAGAGCGAGAGCTCCAGCTCGTCGACGAGCCCGAAGTCGAGGCGACGTCTTATGTGGTTGACGTCGTGCCAGAAGCGCAGCGCCCCATTGACACTGGGCGGGTTGTAGATGGCGTCGTCGCTGTTCTCACTGGAGATCGGTAGCGGCTCCCCGGTCGCCGCGCTGTGGGCGTAAGCCTTGGTGAGCGCCGGAAAAGTGCTCGGCGCGTCCTGGATCAGCATGTAGCCGAATCCCACCTGTTCGGCGGTGCGGGCGGCGGCGTCCTCGATGAATGCGGACAGCACGTCGGCTGCATCGAGAAGATCGTCGCCAACGCGGGGGCGAAGGTCGTTCAGAAGAGTCATGCGGAAAGCTCCTTCCTGTGAGGGGATTCGGTGGGGTGGGCGGCGCTGCCCGTCGTGGATGACGGACTGCGGTAGTGGTTGAGTCCGTCGAAGACCGCATGTGCTGCCTCGCCTGGTGGCGTGGACGGTGTGAGCCGGGTGACGGCCACGTACGGGTCGTCCACCAACACGCTTGGCGGGATCGCGCCCAGCACGACGGCGTGCACGTAGCCGGGAAACGCTCGCAGCCGGGTCAGGACGGTGCTCGGGTTCTGGTCGGTGAGCAGGAGGTCGGAGAACACCACGAGCGCTACGTCGCCGCGCTGCTGGCTGGCCTGCGTTTCGACGTAGTCCAGTGGTGGGCCGAGTTCACTGGATAGCCCCATGCCGTGAGACAGCCGCTGCAGTCCGCGGGTGATCGTCCGCAGTCCGTTGCGTGTAAGCGGTTGGGGTGCAACGAAACCGGCCGAGCCCCGGTCGAAGGGCACCAGCGCCACCCGGTCACGACGGCAGCGGCAGGCTGCGGCGACGTGGCGGATCGCCAGCGCCGCTTCGGCGTGCCGCCGCGACAGCGGATCGTTGCCGCCACTGCCGGTGACGCCGGCCGACTCATCGAGCACGACGAACGTCGTCGTGCCGCCCGCCGAACACGACCCCGGCGGTGCCAAGTTGATCGCCACCTCGACCGGATCGGGGGAGGCCGCCGCCTTCGGCTCCGCGCGGTGGTCGCCGGGCCCGAGGCTGCGAGGGTCGAGTAACCGCGATGCGTTCACGGCAGCGGGTACCGGCGAGAGCGCCTCGCGCAGGGCGGTATTCATGCCGACCTCGCGCGGCGCAGCGGCGACTCCGGGCGCTTGGTCGCGGGACCGTGCCCGACGACATCGGGGCTGGCCTGCAGGGCGCGGTACTTCTCCGCATCCAGATGCGCGGCAGCGGCCAGACCGCGGTGGGTGTGCTCGGTGATCAGCGAATCACCCTCGAAGCCGGCCTTTTCCGACTTTCCGATCAGTTTCAGCGTGCCCAGCCGTCGGTGGCGGCGATCAGCCCTGTGGGCGTCGTGCTGCGCGGACTCGACAACGTCGGCGACGGCATCGGCGTGGTACCAGCTGTTGATGAAGCTGGCCATCGCGATGGCGGCGGCCAGCGCGCCGAACGTCAGCCCGGACAGCGAGCCCTCGACGGTGGTGCGCAGCGCGAACACTCCGACCGAGACGAACAACGCGATCAACGCGGCGATGACCATGACTACAGCGCGCAGCCGGTTCGATCCCGTCGCCCCAGAGAACAGGTGCCGGTACGGTTCGAGTTTGTCGGGGATATCGTCGAGCTTGCGTTCGGCGGCCTGCTGCAGGTGACGCAACTGGGAAGCGGCCAGCCCAGCTGTCACGGTGGCGGTGCCCGCTGAGATTGCCTGGGTGATCGCCAAGGCGGGGATCTCGCCGAGCGCGATCGCCGCACCCGATAGTCCGGCGATGTCGCCGATCAGCAGCGCCCCGGTGCGTGCCAGGTAGCCGATCGACGAGGTGGACTTGCGCCGCACGTACGGGCCGAGAACGTCGCGGATGTGCTCGTGGCGTTCGGACGCTCGGTCCGCCGCGAGCTTGGCCCGCTCGACCGAGGCCTTCATGTGCGTGGCCGCGTAGCCGACAGACTTGGCGACAGCGGTCTGGCCGCGGGCCTGTACCTCGCCCTCGGCGGCGAACAGGTGCTGCTGTTCCAGCCCGCGGGCGTCGTGCTCCAGTTCCAAGTAGGTCTCGGCGATGGTGTCCGGGCGGGCGGTCGCCGAGGCGCTCTCGACCGGGATCAACCGGACACCTTCGGGCCGGGACGCTCCACTGTGTGGGGGGGCGTGGTCGGGAAATGTCTTGCGGGCGAGGTTGAGGATGCTGGCCATGTCAGGCACCCGCCGCGTCGGTCACGACCGTGCAGGTGGCCTGGGTGCGCTGGCAGACCGCGGTGTGGAAGGCCTTCAACGCCGCCACGTACGGGGTCGGCAGCAGCGAGCCGTCGGCCTGGCGGCCGATCCCGATCAGCCGCACCTGTGCCCCGGTCAAGTCGGGCACCGCGAACGTGCCCGCCAGCTCGGTGGCCTGCTGCTCAGTCAGTGCCGGGTCTTCGAGGTCCTGCCCGGCCGTCTGGATGCCGTCGGTCAGGATTGTCTCCTCGAGACGAAACTTCCCCGCGGCAGACAGTTGCGTCAGGTATTCGGCGCCGGGCTGCAGTTGACCGACGACATCGGTGGCACCATCGGGAAGCTGTGCCTGGGCGCTAGGCAGTGCGCTGTTGATCTGACCCATGACGTCGTCAAGAAGTGTGGGAGCCTTACGAAGTCGCGCGTTTTCGGTCGCCCCGTCCAGCTTTAGATCACCATCAAAGACAGGCACCGCGACCGTCGAGCCTGCGAACAGCACGACGCGCAAGTGACCGCCGCAAATCGCGGTGCGTTCGGCGACGTCGCGGATAACATTCTGCTGCGCGGGCTCGCTCGTCAGTCCCAAGCGGCTGGCTGACCCGTCGCTTGCGACATAGGCAGCGGTCTTGCTGCCGTCGGTCGGGCACGACGCCGCCACCTGCTCGGCGTGGCCCAGGCTTCCGGCGGTCGGCGGGCTGCCGCATCCGGCGAGAATGCAGACAATCGCCGCGCTGGCGACCGACTGCCGTGAGATCTGATGAAAGCTGTTGTAAGACATGCTTGTTTACCTCCGGTCATCGATGGACTTGAGTGAATCGGGATGATCGACCGGGGTTGACCCCATTTCTGACGTCGCTGTCAGTGGCCGAACGTTTGAGACGGTGGCGGTGCCAGCCATGAGCTGTGCGCATGCCGTGGCGCTACGACGATTCGCCGCCAGACACCGTCCGGCGCCGGTGATGAAATGTGAACTGGCGAGGTCGAATTCCCACCAGATTGGGTGTTGAGAAGCCATGCCTATATCAATTACCGGCAGCGCGCCGTTGAATGAATCCCGATGAGGGAGCCCTATAGGCCCGGAATCAGCGAAATGAGCCGTCCCGGTGAGTCCGGAGACTGCATTCGTTGAATCACCCTGCCTTTGGTGGGGTGCGTTTGTGATCGTAGTAGAGCGTCTCGACGGCCTCGGGAGTGAAGTCGTCGAGGTACTCGTGGGGGCGTTCGGTGTTGAACCAGACCACCCATTCAGCGGTCGCCAGCTCGACCTGGTTGACGTCGCGCCACGGGCCTTGCCGGCGGATAAGTTCGTTCTTGAACGAGCCGACGGTGGTCTCGGCCAGCGCATTGTCCAGCGCATCGCCAACCGAGCCGACGGAGGGATCCACGCCCTCATCGATGAGCCGCTGGGTGAAGGCCACCGAGGTGTATTGACTGCCCGCGTCGCTGTGCGCAATCAGCCCGTGCAGACTGGTGGTGCCGTCCTGGGCGCGAGTGAAGAACGCATGCTCGATAGCGTCGAGGACCAGATCGGTGGTCATGGATCTGGCGGCCCGCCAGCCTAGGATCCGGCGGCTGTAGGCGTCGATGACGAATGCGACGTAGACGAATCCCATCCAGGTCGACACATACGTAAAGTCGGCCACCCACAACCGATTTGGCGCCGCGGCATAAAAGCGGCGGTCCACCAGATCCGGGTATCGCCGATGAGTGTCGTCGGCGATGGTGGTCTTGTGCTTGGATCCGTACCGCGCGCCCTCCCAACCGTTCTCGCGCATGATCCGCTCCACCGTGCACCGGGCGACATCGTGACCCTGGCTGCGTAGCCAGATCCACAACTTGCGTGACCCCAGCGTCTGGACGAACTTGCCCTTTTCTTGTCTTCCCGCGCCGCGGTGATGATCTCGACCAGCTCGGCGTCATGGATCTGCCGTCGTGTCGGGGTCTTGTTGATCCACTCGTAGTAGGTCGACGGGCTGATCGGCACGCCATGCTCAGACAGCACCGCACACATGGGCTCGACACCCCAGCGCAGCCCGGCCCCGCCGTTGGGGCCGGCCACCTGGTGGTCCTTGTGTTCGGCGATGAACCGGATCACCGTCTCCCGGGCCGGTCGAGCTCGGCCCCGAAGAAAATCGCCGCTGCTTTCAAGATCTCGTTGGCCCGGCGCAGCTCGGCAATCTCCTTGCGCAGCGCCTTGTTCTCCTCGGCCATCGCGGAGGTCACACCCGGCCGCTGGCCGGTATCGACCTCCGAGCGGCGGATCCAGGTCCGCAACGTCTCCGGTGTGCCGATCCCCAACATGCCCGTGACCGCCGTGATCGCCGCCCACTGCGACGGGTACTGCGGGCGCACCTCAGCGACCATGCGCACCGCACGTTCACGAAGCTCGTCGGGGTACTTGCTGACACGTCCCATAACCCAGATCCTCCCAAGATCGGGAGTCTCCGGAAACGCCGGGACGGCTCAAAACGAGCACCCTGATCGACCTTGTGCGTCCGGGCGGAATGGTGTAATAGGCGCGTGACAACGACCACCACACCTGACGACGCACCGCTGCAACTACCGCCGACGCCAGAGGCCGTCAAGAGCGAGCTGTACGCGCTGCGCCGCAATGAAGGCGTCACGCCGCGCAAGATCGCGGACAGCGGCGACAACCTAAAACGGCTGCCGATCAGTCAAGACGAACACCACCGGACCGGCGCGGTCGAAGGGCGATTGCCGGTCGCAACCATCGACGCACTGAAATGCGTTGTCAACAGCTACAAGTGGCAGCACATCAAACCGGGCGAAGTCCAAAATGTTTCATGGATCATCCTGTGGAACGAGCTGAACCTGGACCAATCGCTGGGGTTCCATTTGGATGGCAGGCAGAAGAAGGCACACATGGAGATGGGCTCCACCGGCCCGAAAGATTACAAGAATCGCTCCGACGCTGTATACACGCTTTTCGCCGACCAGATCGCCATGCTGCGAGAGTCGCTATGCCGTCCGCGCGACGAGTGGGCTGATCGTGAGGCATCCGAAATCCGTGCACGGACCGACGATGAGATCGTCGCATTGATCCGCAGTGTGCTACTACAGCTGGGACCAGACGCCTACTCAAACATCAAGCGCACGATATCGGTGCTGTCGGGCTTGATGCCCAATCTCTCTAAGTCGGTAAAAGAGAGCACCATCTGGCCACACATCGACGGAGCACTTGTCTTCGATGCGTTACGGCAACTGGGTGCGCGATTTTACGACGACATCGCACAGCGATACCTAGCCTCGATCGACAGCGAAATGTTGCTTCTACCATGGGAATTACTGTCTCGTTTCATTCTTCAAAGCGAGTGGCCATCGGAGCGTGACTACGCGGTATCGAGCAAGGATGCCGACACTAGCATCGAATATGACAAGTGGCCGCTTCCGATCTCAAAGGACTTCCAGGCGTTTTTCAACAGCGAGGACCAGCTGTTCTTCAGCCATAAAGACGAGCAGGAAACGGACGAATTCCATCATGCGCTGTATCTTTCGATGACACTGTTCGCGCAGATTCTTGCGAGGTTGGATCGCCTCGGTCGATGGATCATCCCTGAGCCCATACAGAAGGATGGCAAGTCGATCACATCGATGTTTTGGCGGCAAGCGCCCAGCAAGAAGAACTTTGACATCGCCGATATCTGGATCGAGCCGATAACGCGGCCGGACAAAGACAAAGACGAAGAATGATATCGATCCACCGTGCCGAAACGACTTGATTCGGCGGTGTCGCCCTCATCGTGTCACCCCAGGGACCGCCTGCGGTGAAGGGCGCGAATGAGAAAGCGCCCCTGCTCTGATGGTTTCAGAGCAGGGGCGGTGTTAGGACTGCCAGTTAAGCATCGACCGAGAGCTGGTCAAACCTCCGGTGCATCTACCTCTGGATGATCGGAATGTGTGCATTCACTATCACGCAACACATCCCTGATCAAGTCCTCGACAAATTGCTGACCCCGATCGTCCCTAAGAGCGATCAGGAGCTGCCGGATGTAGAGCTGACGTTGTTCGGACGGCAATCGGGTGATTTGGTGCGCCGCTGCCAGTGCTTGGTCCTGAGTGATCGAGCGCACTTCAGCCATCACCTGATCAGGATCAAGCGAACCGCTCACGATCTGTTCGTCCGTGGCCACAATGGCCTCTCTTCTGCCGCTGACATTCCAGACGCGCGCTGCGTCAATGGATCTCAAAGAGGCTTGAGAACGGCGCGCCGAACAGAAC
Organism: Mycobacterium saskatchewanense; assembly: GCF_010729105.1. Lineage (NCBI taxonomy): Bacteria > Bacillati > Actinomycetota > Actinomycetes > Mycobacteriales > Mycobacteriaceae > Mycobacterium > Mycobacterium saskatchewanense. The sequence continues at coordinate 2,575,785 of NZ_AP022573.1, read as the reverse complement.
CAAACAGTTCAGGGCGCCGCTCTGAAGCGGTCTCTCGTCAGCAGTGAAGTACTGCCGCTTCGAATCGGCAATGTGAAATGCCAACGTGGACAACATTATCGCTGTGCATCAGCTCCCGATAGTTATGACATAGTCGGCAGAATATTGCAATAGTCCTCACCCGAATTCCTGGCAACAAACAGTGCGTGTGCAGGGATTTGGTGACCACTTTTGTCAGTCAGCAGTAGTCGCACTGACGGGGAACGTTGGCTGTATGGAGGCACCGTCGAGGCTGCGGCAACGACGACCAATACGAACGGCGTGTAGTAGGCGGTACGCCTCTGAACCGCTCGTCATTGGGGTCTTTATTCGGCGGGTAGGACTGTCGGTGCGCCGCGGTACCGTCGAGTCCAGTCGGGAAAGGAGGCTCATGGATCTCACCGACGCCCAGTGGCAAACAGTCATTGGCCACACCACCGCCGCGGACCATCCCAGTCCAGGCGCCCGAAATGCGCCCGATGTCGTCATGATTTGCCTTGCCGTCCTTGTCGGCGACGTCGACCAGATCGTGGCATCGCACACCAATTACACATGGGCTGGGCCGACGGCGTGGTCGACGTGGGCGTTCACGCCATCGGCGCTCGCGCATGTCGAGGCGACGTTCGAACCCGAGGGCTACGACGCTCTTGAAGACCGCCAACGCCGCCAACCCGGGAGCTTCGATAAACCCGTAGAACCCACGGCGCTCACTGCTCGGACGCTGCCGCTTCGTGCCGCGACTTCCTTCGCGGTGACGCGGGTCTACCACCGTTCGTGGACCGACCAGATCGGCAGTCATCGGCATTTCACGCCGTTGGAGATCGAGGTTGCGTTCGGCAGCACCGTCGAACGCATCGGGATCCAAACATGGTTCGGCGACCAAGCCAAACGAGAGCGCTGGGAGCGATTCGTCGCCACAGCGCGCGAGGCGGTCATTTCGGGAGGAGCCGAATGAGAGTCTTCATCAGCAGCGTCCGTCGGGGGCTCGAAGAAGAGCGCGACGCTCTACCGGGACTGATTTCGGCGATTGGCCACACACCGGTGCGCTTTGAGGACTTCACGGCGCAAACGGTGCCCAGCCGAGAGGCATGCCTGGAAGGAGTCAAGAGCTCCGACGTCTGCTTACTGTTGGTCGGGCCCCACTACGGCCACGTCTTTGAGGACACGGGGCAGTCCGCCACCCACGATGAGTGGATGGCCGCTCAGGCGGCAGGAATGCCGCGCGTGGTCTACCGCAAATCCAACGTGGAGCTGGACGCCGACCAAGCGGCGTTCATCGCGGAGATCGAGGACTACGGAGCAGGAGTGTTCCGCGACTCCTTCAGCTCGACGGCGGACTTGCAGACCAAGGTGGCGGGCAAGATCCGCGAACTCGCTGAGGCCGGCAGTCCGCTCGGCTTCGCGCCCATGACCGAGGCCCCGGTTATCCAGTGGCGCAATCAATTTGCGCTGGGTGTTCAGGGTCAGCAGTTTTCAGCGGCCACTATTGAAGTCCACGCACTTCCGTCGCCGGGGGTTCCGTTATCGGCGCGGGCTCTGGCCGAACTCGGCGATGCGGTGGCCGGACGGATGCGTCGCAGCGGCCTGGTCGATGAGCGCGCCGGTTTGGAGACGCGCGCCGCCCAGGATGCTATCTACCTGCTGCTGGGCGACGATGCTCCCGCGGGGTGGAACTCTGCCGCCGAGGCCCGGACATTGGGCCTGCGCATCGGCCAAAGCGGTCAGGTGTCGGCGTGGGCGTCGTTACCCCACGATGGGCTCGGCGCAATTCTCGATCCAACGCAGTTGCCTCTGCAGATCGCGGGCATGCTGCGGTTGATCGGCCACACGCAAGCGATTTCGTCGCCGCACGTTGCGATTGCCGTGGGGCTCGACCCGGTGAGAACGTTGTCGATCGGCAAGGTTTCCGATATGCCACGAAACAGGGCGCAGTTCCTGACGATGTCTGATCAGCCGCTACAAGTCGAGCCCGACGAGTTGGTGACGCTGGCCGCGCTCGATGCCGGTGCCCCTGAGGTCGGCGGCATTCTGAGCCGTCGGTTGATCGAGGTGTTCCACCGGCACCGGTGATCTGCCACGATCGACAAGCCGCCCAACTTCACGATCCTTTTGGCCACAGCTCCCATCGGTTCGCACGGCCACGGCGGACCTCGGCATCTGGAAACCGCGTCTGAAGTTCCTCGAGCTGCTGCATGATCTCGGCGATTGGCAGGCCGGACTTGATGACCGCCAGCGGTTCGGGTTTCGGGGGTCGCGGTGCCTGCTGCTTGACAGCCTCGGCCTCGCGGATGCCGGCCGCCAAGATTTCGCGTGCTTTCCGCAGACGGGCGCGTGGTCCCGGCCAGGCGACGCATGGGCCACTCATGGTCCACCATCCGTGGTCTGCAAGGGGAACGGGACAGTCGCTGCACATGTCGTCGTCGGTCAGTGGCGGCACCGCCAGCAGTGCGTAGAGTTCACGCTGCAGGCTCGCCACCTTCCAGCGGGCCGTGCTCTCGATGGTCGACGCCTGTTCCTGGATCTGTGTGCGCAGCGCACGCACCCGACGCTCCCGCTCGAATCGGTAGTGAAGCAACATCGCCTCGCGCCGCTCGCTTGGTAGCCAGCCGTTCTGGTCGACGACCGTTTCAGGATCACCGACGATGGGTGCCAGCCGGTCGATTTCGGTGCGCCGGTCCGCGATCGACTGCTCTAGGTCTGCGATCTTCTCGCGGCGCCGGGTGCCGTCCATCTTGGGAAACAGAGTCCCGTCGCGGTAGCCCGCCAACTCATCCCGTTCATGCGGGACGAGCGAGGTCTGCTCGAAGAGTGCTAACCGAGCCTCAGCCCGGTGCTCGTCGTAAGTGGCCTTTCGCGCTTCTCGCTGCTGCTCACGACGCTCGCGCGTTTTCTCGCGCTCGCGGTCTTGCCGTGCCCAGCGCGCTTCGAGCTGTTTGGTAGTCAGCATCCGGTGGCCGGGTTCGGCACGCCGCCATTGATCCATCACCGCGATCGCCTGGTCGTAATCATCGGCTCGGTCGTCGCGACGGCGGACGAGTTCATTTCCGCGAGAAACAGTTTCAAAGAGATATGCCGTTAAAACTGACTTTTTCAGGAAAGAACGCTTCGTCGTCTGGTTACAACGGCAGGGTTGTCGGCGGCAATCATTACTAGGACCGGGTGAGAGGTACACGAGGACACTGAAAACGCACGTCGCCGGGCGTGTAGTTCAGCCCACCGACAGAGACGACGTCGGCAGTCCGCATTGGATTCAACGTAGCCTGCGCAGATTTCGGCGTGCGCGGTACAACAATCCGGTCGAGTTACCAATAGTGATTCCGCGCTGGGGCGACAACATTGTCGAAAGCTGATTCGTCACCATGCCGCCAGCGACCGAGCGCGGCGGCGAGCGATGTCCGAGCGCGGTGCCGCTGATTGCGGTTGCCCTGACGACGTTGAGGGCCCGCATGACACATCGAGCACGAACAGACATTGGTGCCGTTGTAGCGGAACACCCAATAACACTTGGTGGCGGGCAACCACCCTTCCCACTTAAGGGGAGGGCGGCTGGGAAGATCGCAGTCGGCGCGATGAGGTGCGTGGTGCGCTTCGACAGCGAGTTCGCAACGGGCGAGACGGACCCAAAGTGGAGCGTGGGCATCGGTGCGGGACAAGGCAATGCCTCCGGGGACAAGGCCCCTGCCCGCTACCCCCGGATGAGGACGGACAGGGGCCGCGGTGTCTCCACGGAGTCCCGAGGCCTGTGCTGTCCGATCATGTGGCTGAATGTAGCAGCGCCGTCCGACATATCTAATTCATTTGCGGTGGGTGAGATCATGGCCGTCATGAGCGGAAAATTCTCAGGCGCCGACTTCTAGTCAGCGCACCGGAAGGACCGGTGGCTGGCGGAGGTCCGCCATGTCACGAACCGTTCATCACGTACCTGCCAGTCGGCGGCACATCACCAGGAACCCCGACGGGGGCTACTGGTCACGCCACCAGATCGACAGTCTGCGCTATTCGGCCCTCATCGAAGCCCAAGCAGATCGACTCGTCCGCCGACCGCGCCCGGAGCGAGCGACACACATCCGAACTTTCCACCGGCTGCCACGGGCCACCGGCAATCGCGAATTCGCGAACTACCGCCACACGTCCGCTCGCCGCAATCGCCGTCGTAACCGCACCGCGCTTCGGCAGATGATGAGGGAGCTTGACGCGGTCGCTGTGCGTTACGGCGCCGAGGCGGCGGCTGATGCAGCTCACGTCGCGATGCCGGTACAGACCCATCCGGTGCGAGACGCCGACTGGCAGGTTTGGTGAAGGTCACCGAGGCGAGCGAGTCCTACGGGTCGGTGGCAAAAAATCATTCCCAGAATGTTGGTGTGAGCTGTCACGCTGAACGAATGGTGGACGACGACCCACAGATCGAGATCATCAACACCCCGCCGCCCGGCTATACGCAGGAGCAGTGGGACAACCTTTCGTGTTGCGTCTGCTACGGCTGCGAAACTTGTGAGCACTCATGTCATCTCACCGACGACGAGCGTGTCGAGCGTATCCGCCTTCATGACGAGGCGCTGGAGGCTGCACTCAAGGGCCCAGGTCGACATCAACTCTCGGACGGCTCATGGGTGACGGTGCGCCGCGGGCAGGGGGATCCCCAGTACCTGAAGGGCGATGGCTTCGATGATGAGCGGCTGCATCCTCGGAAGATACAGATCCCCATTGATCTGCCTCACGTCGACCACGGTGGGGACGACCAAACCGAAAGCTAAGATTTCCGTCCGTGATCGTGGCGTCGGGTCGATGGAAGCCATCAGGTTCGCTCTGCAGCGGGTAGCGCCGATCGGCGATGATGTGTCTCTGTGATGATTGGGGACGAGTGGATCTACCGGGAGCGGCACTACGGACCGTCCGAGCGGGTCAAGATCCTTGGCATCGAGAAACGAAAGCAGACCACCCGGGTCGACATTCAGTTCCTCGATGGCGACAAAGCCGGCCTCTGTGACAACGTGCCGGGGATCCGGCTCCCCGGACCCTGGAGCGACGTCGTGCACTACGACGAGCTGATGGCGAACTGGCAGCGACTTGACCAAAGCTCGCTCGATGAAGCTGAAGAGTGGGCGGTGGAAGAGGTTTTCTTGCTGCTCATTCCGGGCGACGTTGCCACGTATTGCGGCTCGCGCGTGAAGGACGGGACAACCGTCCGTGACCGTGAAGCGCTGGAGCAGCTCATGCGTTGCTCGCTCAATGCTTTACTGGAACAGGTGGAGTGGTTCGAGCATGACGACGTGATCGAGTTGTCCGCCGATGGCACCTTGATCGTCGCCGAGTATGCCTGCCGCGCCAACCCTGTCCCGGTCCTCGACAAAGTGATGGCTAGCGAGGTCGAGGCACGAGAACACTGCAAGCGGGGCAAAACGTACAAGTCGCACGACGGTGAAGAGCGGACGACGACACCCGAACGTGAATACGAGTGGTACCGGCAACGCTTGCGTCCTTATCATGAGCTGCTTCGGCAATGGTGTGGGGGACACCGGTCGATTACGGTCTATGAACGCCTTACTGCCGCCGAAGCCGAAGTCCGGCGACTAAACATTCTTCTTGCGCGGGCGGTCGATACGCTCGCGGAACACAACAAGATCCACGCTGATATCTACGAGCGCGAGCACAACGAAGAGCGCATCACTCCAGAGAATGTGCGGCCGATCGTTGACCGCCCGCTGGCACCGTGGGAGCTTCCTGTGCGTGAGATACCGGTGCGTCGCGGACGGTCGTGGTAGTACGAACCAGCTTCAACCTGGAGGTCAAAAACACCTATTACGTTAAAGTACAACTTATTTCGTAGCTGACCTTATCGATGTTTCGGTTGGCACAACCTTGTCCGAGCATTCGAACAGGCGTACGATCGGATCGTTCGCCGTGCCCGCCAATCCTTAGTGTCACGGCACGTGCGGATTTCCCGATTCCGGTCACGAAGGATGGTCCTGTCATGTCGCACCGCACACCGGTCCGTCACGGCGAAATCCTGCTACTCCCCGTCGCGGCCGCACCTGGCGGCCAAGTCGAAGAGGTTCTGAGTTGCATTGTCGGGCATAGCGAATCGGGCCACCATCACGTGCTTGAAAGTGATAAGGCTTTCGCGCAGATCGTCGCCATGAACGGCGACCTGTTCGTCGACCTTCCGGCTCCGACTCCGCTTCGGCACCACAAGAGCAACCAGCAACACCGCGAGCTGACCGTGTCGGCCGGCGCCTGGAAAGTCATCCGCAAGACCGAGTTCGACGTTCGCTCAACCGTGAGGCCGCGTCGCATTGTTGCCGACTAACCATGGCGTTCAACAGCACTCGCGTCGTCGAGCTGGTCGCTGAGTTTTACAGGTCGAATGATGCCGACACTGGCACGCGTTACCTGGTGGTGCCCAATCTCGATGAGGCGCTTCACCTATCGGCGTCCCATCGGCGCGACCCTCGCCTGGCCGACCACCCGCTGCGGCAGACCGCCCGAGACATCCAAGAGCTCGACGAAGATCGCCAGCGTCTCGGCGGCATCCATCGCCTGATCTTCCGACTCGTCGCGCAACGGCACCTCGCGATCCGACGGCATCTGACGCTGACGGATCTGGTCGTCATCTCCGCTGACAACGTCGTCGGGCTCAAGAACGCCATCGGCGAAGCTGCCCGTAGTGGTCTCGGCTGGTTGATCGCCGCCGACCGGACGGCCATCATCGTGCCGACACCGGTGGTTCGACTGGCCGAGGGTCGCTCAGACGTGCTGCACGACGACACCGGCCGCGTGGCGGTCGTCTGGCCCGACGGGCACGGTCTGTACCTCCTTCAGGGCGTCGAGTTCGACCGGCGGCTGTACTTTCAAGTGATCAATCACGATCTGCTCATCCAAGACATCGCCGCGCTCGACAATTCCGATCAGCGTGCTATTGCTCTGCAATACCTCACCTTTGAACAACTCGTGTACGACTCCGACGCCGAACTGATCGACCGCGGCGTGCGTGGCACGACGCTCTATCGACTGACGTTGCCGCCAAGGATGGCCCGCGACCGTATGCGAGGTCACGGCGGCTACGACTACTTCATCCACATGCGCGACGCCAGCCACCCAGAGCGCGAGTTCGTCGAATGGGTGGACCCGCAAATCGGATGCCAACGAGACGCCGAACTGTGCCAAGCCCACGCGTTCGGTATCAGCCTCGACGATTGGCTGTCGATTGAGCAGGAGGGATAGCTCTCCATGAGCGAAATTATTGAGCTGGAAACAGCCACGACGGAACAGAAAAGGAGCAGAGCGTCATGAATCTTCCTGACGAGTACGACATCAGTATCAACGTCACGTACCACGGTGCCGCCGTACAGATTTTAGACCGCTCGACTGACGAAATCATCTACGAGCAAAATGATTTAGATGATGTTGACGCAGCGATCGACTACGTTGTGAGGACGATCAGGGAAGATCCAACAGGGTAGTGTCGCCCGTGTGTCACCCCGCTAAACGTGAGAGTCGTTGCGCGACAGTGCTCCACGGCACCTCATTGTTGAGGTGACTCCAGGAGAACCGGAGGGCACCGTCGATGCGCTCCTTCTGGAGCTCTGCGGCGACGAGAACGTGACTCGGTTCGTATTTCTGCGAGGTGCATGCCGACCCATTCGATACCGCGACGACATCCTTGAGGGCGACGATGGCCGCTTCAGCGTCGACGCCCGGCACAGAGAAGTTGAGAGTATGCGGGACCGTGCGCGCTTCGTCGCCGTTGATTTGAATTTGGAGTGGTGACAATGCGGCCAGTGCTTCGCGTTTGATTGCCGCAACCCGCTCTGAACGAGCGTCGCACTCGTCGAGCGCTAGTTCGGAGGCCAGCCCAAGCCCGGCAATCAGTGCGACCGGAAGCGTGCCGGGCCTGAGCCCTCGTTCCTGCCCACCGCCGAACATCAGTGGTTCCAATGGGATACGCCGGAAGCCGCGGCGTCGGGTTACGAGTGCGCCAATACCTTTGGGGGCAAAGACTTTGTGCCCGGAGACGCTGAGCATGTCGATCCGTGGAGACCGCAGGGGCTCACTGAGCTTGCCGAATGCCTGGGCCGCGTCCACGTGGAAGTAGGTGTCGTGCTGATCCAGCACAGCTGCAATGTCGGCGATTGGTTGAATGACGCCTGTCTCGTTGTTGACCGCCATCGCCGAGACCAAGAGCGTGTCTGGGCGGACGGCCTCTGCAATAGCGGCCGGATCGACCCAGCCGCCCCGAGTTGGCGGCACCAATGTGACTTCGAAACCGCGATCAACGAGTGCAGCCAGCGGCTCCAACACCGCTTTATGTTCGATTTGGGTCGACACGATGTGACGTCGATCAGAGGACTTACCTGCCGCCGCCAAGCCGAGGATCGCCAAATTGTTGCTCTCGGTTGCGCCGCTTGTGAACGTCACCTCATCCGGCCGGGCAGCGACCACTGCGGCTACCTGCTCGCGGGCGCGGGCAACCCGTTCTTTGGCGATCTGCCCGTATCCATGCGTGCGGCTGCCCGAATTGCCGAACTCATGGGCCATGTAGGTCATCACCTCGGCCACAACCCGCGGGTCTACCGGCGTCGTGGCATTGCAATCCAAATAGACGGGGCGGCCTTCGGTCCCTGGGACCGAAGATCCCAATTTGGCGGGTCTGTCGGTGGGCGTGTCTACCGTCATGGTCCAAGACGGTACGCGTAGGTTCTGACATGCGTTCGGAGAAACGCGGCCACGTGTACGGATTGTGTTTTCCGAACAAATACGGTAGGAGGGTGAGAGGTGACGCAAACTAACGCCGCCCCGCAACAATCACCCGAATCCGCAGGTCGCGCCCGCACCGCCGGGTTCGAGTATGTCTTCCCCGCTATCCGTGGAGTACAAGCCGGCCGCGAGTACTACGTGACGATGTGTCCGTTACGGCTCATTCCTCGGATGTTCCTGTTCGACGAAGAAGAGCTGACACCCGAGATGCGTGCGCAGCGCACCCTGAACAAGGGGCGGGTGCCCGAGATCGCCCGCTACATCGTTGACAACTCCGACAGCTACGTCTTCTCTGCCCTGACCGCGTCTGTCGATGCCGACGTGCACTTTGAACCGATTGCGAGCGATGGTCCCAGCGAGCGCGTTGGAACACTCACCATCCCGATGTCTGCTCGCTTCGTCATCAATGATGGCCAGCACCGGCGTGCGGCGATTCAGGCCGCGCTCGTCGAGAATCCAGCCCTCGGCGACGAGAGCATCGCTATCGTCATGTTCCTCGACGTCGGGCTCGAGCGATGCCAGCAGATGTTCGCCGACCTCAACCGCTACGCTGTGCGTCCCGCTAAGTCAATCGGTGTCCTCTATGACCATCGAGACGAGATATCCGCGCTCACAAGGCTTGTGGTGATGCGTTCTCCGTTTCTCCGTGATCTGACCGAGATGGAGACGTCGAATCTGGCGCAGCGCTCACGAAAACTGTTCACACTGTCGGCGCTCTACTCAGCCACCAAGGCGTTGCTCGACGGTGTCGAGGAAGACAACTTCGAGCGCCAGGTGGATCTGGCCGCGAAGTATTGGGAGCTGGTGGCAGATCAATTCCCGGAGTGGGAGCAAGTGTTCAACCGGGAGATCACGGCCGGCGAAGTGCGGCAGGACTTCATTCACACGCACGGCATCGTGCTCCATGCTCTGGGCAAGGTTGGCAACAGTCTTTTGGCTGAAGGCAAAGGCGTCCGTGCGTGGTCAACCGCCCTCAGGAAGCTGCGCAACCTGGACTGGCATCGGTCGAGCAGCATGTGGGAAGGCCGCGCGGTCATCGGGGGACGGGTTTCGAAGAGCGCCGCCAACGTTCTTCTAACCACTGCTGCGATGCGCACTGCGATGGGACTCCCACTGCCGCCGGACGAACAACGGGCAGAGGACGCATTTCAAGGAGGAAACAGATGAAGCGCAGCCTGCCTATCTCGCCGAAGCGGCGATCGGCGTTCGACGAAGTGGGGTTCGCTGCGACGATCGAAACGGTCGTCAATAAGACACAGGAGCTATATGCCGCCGATGACGTGCCGTGGGTCGTCGGCTACTCGGGTGGCAAGGACTCGACTGCCGTTCTGCAGATCGTATGGCTTGCTCTGCAAGGACTTCCGGAGAAGCAACGCCACAAGCCCGTCCATGTGATTAGCACAGACACGCTAGTCGAGAACCCGGTTGTCGCCGCGTGGGTAACGCACTCGTTGGAGGTAATGGAGGGGGCGGCGCGCGCCGGGGGACTTCCCATCGCGCCCCACCGATTGACGCCGGCGGTGGCGGATACGTTTTGGGTTAACCTGATCGGCCGTGGCTACCCAGCGCCCAGGCCAAAGTTTCGGTGGTGCACCGAACGGCTGAAAATCAAGCCATCCAACTCTTTCATCCGCGAGATGGTGAAAGCGCATGGCGAAGCAATACTGGTACTGGGAACGCGCAAGGCTGAAAGTTCGGGGCGGTCGCACCGAATGACGGAACTGCAAGCCCGGCGGGTCCGAGATCTCCTGAGCCCGAACAACTCTTTGCCGAACTGCCTCGTCTATTCGCCGATCGAGGACTGGTCCAACGATGACGTGTGGACTTTCCTGATGCAACAGGCCAATCCATGGGGGTACTCCAACAAAGAGCTACTCACGATGTACCAAGGCGCTTCGCCGGACGGCGAGTGCCCATTGGTTGTCGACTCCAGCACGCCGAGTTGCGGCGACAGTCGATTCGGGTGCTGGACGTGCACGCTCGTGGATAAGGACAAGTCGATGTCGGCCATGATTCAAAACGACGAGGAGAAGGAGTGGATGCTTCCGCTGCTTGATCTCCGCAATGCGCTCGACATCGCCGACGACCGGCATCTTCGGGACTTCCGTCGGATGAATGGTGCAGTTCAGCTATTCCATGGTAAGCCGATTCCTGGACCGTACACCCAAGCCTCACGCGAAGATTGGCTGCGCAGACTCCTTGAGGCACAGGCGTTCATCCGTGCAGAGGGACCCGATTACGTCCGGTCCCTCGATCTGATCACACAACCTGAGTTAGAAGAGATCCGTCGCATCTGGGTGGTGGAGAAACACGAGTTCGAGGATCACCTTCCGGGCATCTACGAGCAAGCGATGGGCACGACCTACCCCGGCGGCCCACTCGACGAGCATCTGCCACTGGGACCGGAACTGATTGAGACGCTGCGCGAAGTGGCCGATGGTGACCGGCTGCACTTTGAACTCGTCCGCGAACTACTCGACATCGAACAGCGATATCAGTCTCAGTCTCGCCGTGCCGGACTGTTTGACTCGCTCGAAGGTGCGATTCGACGAAACTTCTACGACGACGAGACCGACGCCACCCTCCGGGCACACCGACGCAAAGCCGCCATGGATCGAAACGCTGATCCGACAGACGAACCAGACCCTCTGGACATTATCGATGGGTACGTCCGGCAGAAATCAGGGGAGGAGGTCGTTCAGTGATTCTTGACTCGCTCGTCTTGGAAAACATCGGCACCTATCGAGGAAAGAACGAAATTCGGCTGACACCGCCATCTTCGAAGAAGCCTGTTGTTCTCATCGGGGGTTTGAACGGTGCCGGTAAGACGACGATCCTCGAGGCCATCCATCTAGCCCTCTACGGAGCGCTGTCGCAAGCGCGTCGCGGGCGCACCGGGAGCTATGACAGTTACCTCAGAAGCCTTATCCACCACGGTGTTCCCGCTTCCGAAGGCGCTGCCGTTGAGCTCACCTTCCATGTCTTCCAGCAGGGAATCAAGCACAGCTACCGCATCAGACGTCGGTGGCAAGGCGGCGGTGCCGCACTGCGTGAGTTCGTTCTGGTGTGGGTCGATGGGAAATTCGATGAATCCCTTGCATCGACATGGAGCGAGTATGTCGAGACCTTCATTCCCCGTGGTATCGCTGGCCTGTTTTTCTTCGATGGCGAGCAAATTGAAGCGCTGGCTGATTTGGAGCAGTCACAACGTGTGCTGCAATCCGCTCTTGCCGCTCTGCTTGGGCTGGAACTGATCGATCGTCTGGCAACGGACCTGGCCGTGATTCGTCGTCGCCACCGGGGCGCCGAGGTGCCCGAGGAACTGCGGCAACTTGTCGAGGCAAATCGCGCCGCGGTCACCTACGCGCGCCAGGCAGCGGAACTCGCCCAAGAGCAGGTCGGCACTGCGAAGGTGGAGGCTGAGCGGGCCGATAAGCGCCTCAATGCAGTCACCGAGCAGTATCGAGCCGCTGGCGGTGGGCTGCTCGAGCAACGTGAAGCGGCTGAGGCGCGGCTGGTGCTCGTTCGTCAGCAGATCACTGATGTTGACGAAGAGCTACGCGCCGAGGCGGCCGAAGCGGCTCCTCTTCTGCAGGCGACCCATCTGCTGGCTTCACTCGCGAATCAGGTTGCGTTGGAACGGGATGCACATCGTGAGTCGCTCGTACTCGATGTCGTTGCAGCACGAGATCAAGTATTGCTAGACCAATTGCAGAAAGCCAAAGTACGCGGGGCGGCGCTGACAGCGCTGGAATCATTCATGTCGACCGACGTTGCCGAGCGCCAGGAGGCATCGGCGCGGGTGCCGATGATCAGTGGGCTTACTGACGGTCGCACTATTGACGCGCTGCGGTCGAGCATCCTGCCTTCATCGCGCAAGCGGCTGCTATCGCTCGTGGACCGGCGGGACAAGCTCGCCGGAGAGTTGGAGCAGGCCGAGCGGACGCTTGTCGCAATTCCGGACCCGGAGGCGTTGACTTCGATCAAGCAAGAACTCGACGAGGCGTCGCAGCACGCGGTGCGCTGCCATGCATTGCTCGTGCAGGCTGAAGACCGGTTGGAGGCGGCGCGGCAGGAGCGTGCGCGTGCTGACACCGCTTACGAGGCAGCGATGGACCAGGCAGCGCGGGCCACACTCGACGCCGACGATGACCGTCGCCTCGTCGAGCATGCCGAACGGGCACGAAAAACCCTGGACGCATTGAAGGTCAAAGCGGCTGAACGTCACGTCGGCCAGATATCGCGGCTGGTGCTTGAAGCTCTCGGTCGGTTGCTGCGAAAGGACCGTCTGGTCACCGACATTCGGATTGATCCGACCACATACGCGGTGGAGCTCGTCGGCTCGGACGGTCAGAGTCTCGCGGCCACCGAGCTGTCGGCGGGTGAACGCCAACTACTCGCCGTCGCGTTGCTTTGGGGCCTTGCGCAAGCTGCTGGACAACCCCTACCGATGGTCATTGATACTCCGCTCGGGCGCCTTGACGGAGAACACCGCGGTCGACTCGTCGAGCGGTACTTCCCCCATGCTGCGCACCAAGTTGTGCTGCTCTCGACCGATACCGAGGTCGACGAAGCGGCGTTGAAGACGTTGCGGCCGTTTGTAGGGCGGATGTATCAGCTGGATTTCGATGGCGCCACCAACGCCACCACGATCCGACCCGGCTATTTCTGGGAGTAAGTATGGGTATCGAGCACATCAGGCTGACAACGACGGGCCGCGACCAGCTGGTCACTCTGAAGCGTCGTACAGGCATCACGCAATGGAATGTGTTGTGCCGGTGGGCGTTGTGCCGTTCGCTAGCCGAAGCAGCACCGCCCCCATCCGCGAAGCTAGTCTTCGACAGCAATGTCGAAATGACGTGGCGGGTGTTCGCCGGTGAGTATGGTGACGAGCTATTCGCGCTGGTGCGCTACCGCTGCCACGTCGACGGTCTCTCGACCGATGAGGACACCGTGGGCCAACAGCTGCGCCTCCACCTTCATCGCGGCATCGGGTACCTCGTCGGGGATCCCCGTGTCACCAACATCGCCGGGCTCGCGGCTGTCGCACTGGACCAACCGCCGGCCGCATGACCCAGCCGGTTGCGCGTCACCGAACGGCGATGACGCGCGCGGCGTTGTCCCGTCCGATTGCGTTGGCGGTGGCCGACGGTGTGCTGAATACCGCTTTGTCCGTGTTCGATTACGGCTGTGGGCGGGGCGATGACCTGCGGAACCTCAGTGCGCTGGGATATCGGAGCGACGGGTGGGACCCGAGCCACCGGCCGGGGACGGCCTTACGCCCCGCCGATGTCGTGAACCTGGGCTACGTCGTCAATGTCATTGAGGATCGGGCCGAGCGCCGCGAGACGTTACAGCGCGCGTGGAATCTCGCTGAGCAGGTGCTGATCGTCTCCGCCAGGCTGGTATGGGAGGCGAGAGACCTTGAAGGCCGACCCCATGCCGATGGGGTTGTAACGCGGACCGGCACGTTCCAAAAGTTCTATGAGCAAGCCGAATTGGCGACGTGGGTTGAAGAGGCGCTCGGTGTCAAACCGATCGCTGCGGCACCAGGTATATTCTACGTCTTCCGCGACACCACCCTCGCTCACGAGTTTCTTGCTACGCGGGCATACACCTACCGGCCTCGTGTGCACGTCGATCCGCACGCGGTGTACGAAGCCAATCAAGAGACTTTGGCACCGCTACTTGACTTCCTTCGCGTCCACGCTCGACCGCCCCGTGCGGACGAACTGGGGGAGGCCTCCGAGGCCGACATTCGGGAGCAGTTCACGAGTATTGCCCGCGCTACCAACCTTATTCGGCAGGTTACCGATGACGGCTACTGGGATCAGGTGGCGCTGCAGCGGCGCCAGGAGCTACTTGTCTACATCGCGATGTCACGATTTGGCCGGCGACCGCGATTCAGTGAACTCGCGAAAACCCTTGCGGCAGATATCAAAGCCCACTTCGGCACGTACAGCGACGCATGCCTCCAAGCCGACCGGCTGCTACTGGCGACCGGCGACCCGGCGATAGTGCTCGTCGCAGCACGCAGCAGCGGCGTCGGTAAGCAGACGCCGTCTGCGTTGTACGTGCACCGATCTGCCCTCGGGCTACTACCGCCGGTGTTACGCGTATACGAAGGTTGCGGCCGCATCCTGGCGGGAACCGTAGAGCATGCCAATATGGTGAAGCTGTCAGTGACCGAACCGCAGGTGTCCTACCTGACCTATCCCGCCTTCGATCGCGATCCCCACCCTACGCTGCGGTCGGCGGTCACCGTGAATTTGCGAAGGCTCAGCGTGGACTGGCGTGATTACAGCCGCTCAGAAAACCCGCCACTGCTCCACCGCAAGGAAGAATTCGTTGCGCCCGACGATCCGCGGCGACAGCTCTATGAGCGATTGACGCGAGCTGAGCGTCGCGCCGGCTTGTACGAACATCCTGAGCGCATTGGAACGCTGCGCGGCTGGCAGCAGGCACTAGCCGAGGCGAGGGTCGAGATTCGGGGTCATCGGCTGTCGTCAAGCCGGTGATGTCGGTATTGCGGCCATCTTGACGTTGAGGTCAACATCGACCATGACGTCTTGCAGCGTCGCCTTCTGCTGCGTGAAGCCCTCGCTACGCTGCAAGGTCGCTTTCAAGGCTCCCTTGTCCTGGAGCGCCGAGAGCCATAAGCGGATCGACTTGAAAACCAATCCCCATACCAGATCCTTCGTCCCGTCGGCGGGGTCCATCAGTCGGGTTCGGATGACTGCCGATCGGTAACCGGCGATAGTGCTATAACGCTTGGTCAGGACCACATGAGCCAGGGCGACTGCATGTGCGCAAGCTAATTTGTGGACGCGCCTGAGGGTCGCGATCTGAGTCGGTGCGCCTTCCTCGGAGGATATAGGCGTACTGAAGCCGGGGACGAGCGCGAGGAGCTGGTCCTGCTGACTTTCTCTCAACAAATCGTAAGCCTGTTTGTACAGGGTATCGGCAAGCATGTATACATGAGCCGACACTGAAGTGTCGAATGCTTCTGCTTCCAATTCCCCGAATATTGAATCCTTCTTTGCGATTGATTCGGCTGGTTTTCCGCGGAATGCGAGATACCGCTGTCCGATCTCTTCCTTGGTGACTTTTCGCGTTTGGTATCGCTGCTTTGATGCCGCATCCAACGAGTACCACTCGCCTCGGCGTCGCTCGTAGAACACCGGGCTGGGCAGCATGTCGAAGGCTTGTTGAAGCGTCTTATGTCGTCGATCGTTTGCGCGCAAATCCCCAGCGCGCACAGGACTTTGGCTGTTGGTGAACTCCGAAATCTTCTCGAGTCGTTTACGGCCATCCTCGTCTTTCGTGACCGCTATGATGCGAGCTTGAACCGATACGTCGCCAGGTTGAAGGTGGGCTCGCCGGTCTTTCAAAACCGAAGTCGTCTGCGCGCCGTTGACGATCTGTGGATTTTCTATTGCAATAACCGTCGTGCCGTTATTCGACTTAAATTCGAAGGTATCTGCGACGATGGTGAGGCCATTATTGTAGAGCCAGAAGGCGGATTTCCCGTCTGGAGTTTCTAGCGTGGTACGCATGGATTTATTAACTCGGTTGGTGCCTCTGAGATAGTACCGAACATTGCTATGAAATAGCCTGGCACCCACTCCGTCCGCGACATCAGCCAGAGATCGCCCGTCGATCGTTGCCACTGCCGCCTTCTCGACACCGCCGAGGGCAATGCTGTCACGCTCGAAGTGTTCATTTGGACCTGCAACAGCGAAGGTGACGGTCTCACCTGCGAGGTCAGCGATCGGCTCATCGGCAAGCCGCACGGACCATAGTCGACCGGTGTCGTAGAAAGTCGCGCTGAAATTCGGGCCAAGCGCGGAGGCCGCTTGCTCCAGCTCTAACTTGGTCTGGTCTGAGACCGATCCAGCGATCATGAAATCGAGCGACACGGCGACCTCATCCAGGAGAGCCTGTTGCAGGTCAATGGCGATACTGGTGAGTTTTGCCCGATGAGGACCTTCCTCGATCTTGCTGGGATCTTGCAGCAGAAGCGCTGCCCTGAGGAGCGGGTCCAGTGCGCCGCCACTGACCTGTCCGTTCGTCGGATCGTCAAGATACTTCGCCTGCATTAGATGGAAGACCCCGCTGTCGAGGTCGAAGTACCAACCGTCAAGCCCGGCGTCGCCCTGTGTGAGGGTGTCGGTTTGGTTGAAGGCGTCATCGTCTTCGACGTCGAACAGGAAGTGCAAACACCAGGCCGGGAATGCGCGCCTGCCGTCCACCCCATACTTATCCGCCCACTCGCCGACCTGTTGTTGCATCCACGGAACAAAATCAGGTCCAACTGCCATGCCTCACCCTCCTGAATGCCGGTCCTACCACGCGCTTGTGCTGAGGCTAATCGCTCAACCCGACAGCTCCGCCGGTCCTCGGCTACCGGGACGCAATATTTACTGTGCCCGGACCCCCTCCGTGAGTGCGGGGTACCGACCTCGTACGGGACGCGACTTACCGCATGGGAGCCGCCACTACGAAGGAGTACAAATTGTCCGATATAGATCTCGCGCGCTCACATGTCGAGCGCTGCCTACAGGACCTCTGGGACGTCCACCACGTGCAGCCTGACTGTGATGGTGACTACCCATACCGAAGTGGAACCGCTGCATGCTGGATCAGCTTGGACGCGCATGAGCCTCCGATTGTCAAGGCGGTCGCCTGCGCAGCTGTCGGCGTGAAGAAGACCTCGAAGCTGCTCGGTGAGCTGAATGAGATCAACATGCGGTGCCGAACAGCTCACGTCTTCTGGTCCGGTGGTTCTGTCATCGTGGAGCAGTCAATGCTTGCTCACGCGGTCGACCGCCGTGCGCTCGCGCAGGCTGGCCAATCAGTTGCAGGCGTGGCCAACGACATCGGTTCGATGATTGCTGCCGTTTTTGGTGGCCAGACGCCCTTGCAAGACCTGGAGGATGCCGCCGGCTAGGTGGTTCAGTCGGCTCGAGCGGCGCAAGTCCGCCCACGGATGCAATAACCGCGCCGCTCGAGCCCCCATAAGAAGTGAGCCTGCCACGGGGAGCTCGACATCAACGATTTGCTAGCTGATTGTCAGCCGCTCGCGGTAAACTCCAACCACAACTGAATATGAAGCTTCCATCCACGGACGTGACCTACCAGACGGGGGTCGCCTCCAGACCGCGAAGGAAACAAAATGCACAGCAATGCTTTGGCTGCCGTGGATCATCTCCAGCAGCGCGCTGCCCGGTTCTACGACATTTACGAGCTTGAACGGATTGACCGGGCTCTCGACGAAATCGTCGAAAACCTCCACCGTACGGATCCGGTGCCCTTCCAGTGCCGCAGTGCGCTGGCGAACGCCGCCAAGGTGATCCGCAAGCGTCGGACGATCCGGCGGTATGACTCCCTGGACAAGCCCTTTGCCGATGGCGCGTTCCCCGACGTTGGCGTGGTTGAGGGGGATCTTGCAGTCGTCGAACTCATCGAGTGGATCGACACGTCACCCTCGCTGAGCACGGGTGAGCGTCGGCTGCTACGTGATCTTGCCGCAGGCGAAGATGCCGAGTCGCTCGCACGCCGTGACGATGTCCCGGTGGCGCGGATGCGTGAACGGATCTCCCGCGCCCGGTCGGTAGGCATAGCCGGTTACCAAAGCGAGGTTCTGTCATGACGACGGATCGCCGATACCGCCTCACCAGCTGGTTGGTGCGGTGCCTGCTGCCGGATGACGTGATCGGTACCTACGTCTTGTGGGACCAAGAGCAGCCGGTCTACGCAGGTCGCAGCGATACGAGCCTCCGACGACGACTTATCGAACATGCACGCGTCTTCGCCGGAACGCACTTCACATTCAACGTGATTCACTCACCGGCGGCGGCCTTCGACCTCGAGTGCAGTTTGTATCACGCGCTTCCTTACACCATCCGAAACCAAATACATCCGGACCGGCCCGAGCGCGTGGCGGCAGAATGCAGCTTCTGCCGCACGGTGCTCGACCAGGTGCGTTCTGCGCGCCTGCCCGCCGGTTTCGGTCTAACCAACTAATCACCACCCACCACACGTCCGAGATGCACTGGGCACCTCCGGCAGATTGAAAGGAAAAGAAAGATGAACACAATCCCTACCTTCAGCGACAGCGACACCAAAGCGGTCGCCCCGCGCGCCGAGCTCATTGAAGTCGACCGTGCTCTTGAGAGCATGCGCGACGCCGGCTTCGATCTCACGGCGGCCGTTGGTGAACCCATCGACAACTCAATCGAGGCGAGCGCGAAGACCATCCGCGTCGCGCCCATCTACAGCAAGGACAAGAAGCACATCACGGCAATTGCGTTTGCCGATGATGGGCGCGGCATCGACTTCGACGGGTTGCCGTCCGTGCTCAAGATGGGCTACTCGACGCGGTACAACCAGCGGAAGGGTCTCGGTCGCTTTGGCGTTGGTCTCAAGCTGGCTGCGCTCAGCGTTGGTACGCGAATCGAGATCTACACCAAGCCAGCTGGTAGCAAGAACTACTACCACGCGTTCCTGGACCTCGACCTGATTAAGAAAGAGCAGCAGCACTTCATCGAAGCGACCGAGGTCTCCGGCTGGCCCGAGGAGTACGCGAACCTGATGGTCGACGAGAAGGGCGTCCCGTTCGAGAGCGGAACATTGGTCATCTGGGCAAATATCGATCGACTGTCAAGCGGCGGCACTTACGGGACATCACTCGAGAACAAGCTGACTGAGCTGCGCAAGTTCATCGCGCGGGCGTACCGAGAGTTTATTGACACCGGCGTGAAGGTGTTTCTTGAAGAGAAGCTCATCACTCTTCATGATCCGTTGTTCCAGAAGGACAACCCGCGGCTTCTGGCACGCTATCGCGGTCGACCCGAGTCCGAGATCAGGGGCCGGGTTATAGAGGAAACCGACATCGAGATCGAGGGCCACAAGGTCCATGTGACGGTGACCTTGGTACCTGAGCTTTTTCGGTACAAGGAGGGTGATGGCGGTGCGCGCGATGCAGACGGCAAAGACATTCGCGAGTTCCAGATCAATAAGGACATGGCCGGCAATATCAGCATCCTGCGTAACGGTCGAGAGATCTACTACGACATCGTTCCGCGCATGCTCCCTTCGGGCGTGGACAAGGTGGATCGATACGTCGGCATCGAGGTGACCTTTCCCGCGGACCTCGACGCCTACTTCCAGGTACGCCACGTCAAGCGAGGCGCCGAGCCCGTCAGCAAGTTGCGCGACGAACTTCGCAATTGGCTCAAGCGG
Source organism: Mycobacterium saskatchewanense (assembly GCF_010729105.1). Classification (NCBI taxonomy): domain Bacteria; kingdom Bacillati; phylum Actinomycetota; class Actinomycetes; order Mycobacteriales; family Mycobacteriaceae; genus Mycobacterium; species Mycobacterium saskatchewanense. The sequence goes on along the minus strand of NZ_AP022573.1, from coordinate 2,555,769 downwards.
CCGGTCGACAACGCCCGGAAAGAAATTCGGCGGTACTGGCGACAGAACGAAGTTCAAGATCGCGACCCTGAGGGTCGCAACGAGACAGTGATCGACGCGATCGACCGTGCAGAGCAGACCGCGCCTAAAGGGCAAGCGGGACTTGATGTCTCTGAGGAGCGGCAGGATGAGCTCATCTCAGAGCTTCTGGAAGATCTCGATATCGACCCTGAGGAAGACGGCGATAAGGCGGACCGCATCAGGACCTTGATTCAGCAACACCCGATGACGATCGTTGACGGGGCCTGGCCGGGCAAGGAACTCATGGAGATTGACCACCTAAACAATAAGGCGGTCGTCCGTCTCAATCATCGGCATCCGTTCATCCGGGATATCTATGACCGGCTACGCGATGCCGCTGGCAAGCTACCGGACGAGCAGGACGCTGGCGAGCTGTTCGACCTGATTCGGCAGACGTCGAACGCTCTTGATGTGCTATTCCTGGCTTACGCCAAGGCGGAGAACCTGCATCGAGATCCGTCGATCTTCGATGACCTCCGCAGCTACTGGGGACAGCACACGCAGGCGTACATGAAAGAGCTTGCAAAAGAGCAAAGTGCGTAAGGTGCAATGGCTTTCAGCAGTTGGGGTGGGGCGTTGTCCTCACCCCGACTGTTCTTGTTGGTAAGCACGTTATGAACCGCTATAACCGCGTTGAGCGTGCTGCCTTTTCGTAGGTTGCCATCAGTCGGACAACATCATGCGCGCCCACAAGCGAGTGCGCGCAGTGGGACGGGGGAAATATGAGGACCGAATTCTTCGGGCGGACGCCCGAGGAGTGGGATGAGTTGGTGACGGCCGGCATGGAGCTGCTGCTGGAGCACGGCACTCGGATCTACTACAAGCAACTCAACGACACGGTAGCTGAGCGAACTGGACTGCGTCCGTTCGACCTCGAGGACGTTCACGAACGATCGGCGCTTGGTCATGTGCTGGGCGACGTCAACCACCGCACCATTGACGACATCGAGTCCGTCATGGGAAAGCGGGCGATGCTCAGCGCGCTGGTGTGGTTGAAGCAAGGAAGAGACCAGTTCGGCACGGGCTTTTACAAGTGGGCCATAGATAATGGTCTGCTACCGCCGAATTCAGACGACGACGCGCGGCTCGTCTTTGCAGCCGAGCAAACCGGTCTTGCGCAAGGCTATTGCCGCGCCCGCAGGAGGCGGGGAAGAACCTAGCGGATAGTTGGAAAGGAGGTTGTAACTGTGACAACGAAGTTCAAATTCAACGATCTTGAGCCGAAGAACGAACACGGGTGTTGCGCGTCCATCCTGACTTGGCAGGGCCACTCCTACGTAATGGCACGGCTGGAGAACGGATGGTGGGCGGCCACCCACCAGTTCGAGGGTGGCCCGGTCACGGTGCTAACGCCGCCGGGCGGCGTCAAAAGCGGACACCGGGCTTACAACATCGCGCTCGACCACAAGAACGCGTTGCTCTAGCCGGACGGCAAAACGTCCGAGCGCATTTCATCGGCACAGCGCCAATTGACCCCCCGCCATCTTTCTCGCTAGCTCCGCATGAGGACCGGTATCGGTGCAGGCTTTGCAGTACTGAATTAAACAGGCCGACCTCTGTTTCGATGTGCCGATGGCGTTGTTAGAAACGCTATGGTACCTCTACCGTATCCGCGAATTCGATCTTTATTGACTTCGAACGATGATAAAATGATCACAGGCGTGAGATTCGACTTAGAGCGATTCTTTCGGCCCACTATATGGGGCTGTAGCTCATCGGTAGAGCAGGCGGCTCATAACCACTTGGCAGAAGGTTCGACCCCTTCCAGCCCCACCAGATCTTAAGTAATATATAAGCTCTATACCGACAGATGCCTGAATTGAGAACCAACAGTATGACTGATGCCTCCTCCGACGCTAAGCCTGAATATACTGATGCACAAAAAGAGCAGCTCAGGAAGGCGTATCAGAGTCTGACCGCCGGCATGCAGGCCGTCGACTTGTCGAAGCTCATGCCCTCGATCGCGGGGATCCAGCGTGACGCTATGCCGAATCTGGACGCGATAGCAAAATCACTGGCGTCAACGCAAAATTTCGGCGTCGACTTGGCCAAGTCGCTCCAGGCGAATATCCCGAAGTTCAAACTCGAGCTTCCGCCACTTCAACTCGATTACACGCGACTACTTGGCCCCGTGCTCAATTTTGAAAATCTCGGACTCAAAAACCTGATCGACGCATCGAGTCTGAAAGTTTTCGACAAGATTTATGCCGACCAGCGCACGCAATTCGAAGGAATTTTCGAGAAGTTCAGAAAATATATCGAGGGCATGCTTCCGCCAAATTGGCGTGGCGTTCGGGGTCTAAATCAGCTTGAAACGCTCCTGTTGGACGAGGGTCTTGCTCTGGCTTGGGTTCCTCCAGCCGATATTCTCGACGCGTTGTTGGCCGCCTCCTCAAAGCAGGCACGCCGTCGCATTCTCGGCAGACGCTGGAAGCGGGTCGTCGCGGCATGTCGCGAGTCGATCGAATCAGCGTCGGAGGCTGATGTCGCTCAGTACCGCGGGTTCGCGCTCAATGTCATCAAGATGTTGGAGGACGGCCATCCAGAAGGGGCGCAGGCGCTCGCCGCCAACCTGCTCGACACCATGTTGCGCGAAACGCTCGATGGACCCTCTCGTAGGGAAGTCACCGATCAGCGCAACCGACTGTCAATCGACGACCTGCCGATGCGGGCGGCCATGGTGTTCGGCGGGATATGGGGCTCTCACACGGAGTTCTGGCAGAGTCGCGGTGACTCCATCCCTCGTGAGTTCACCCGACATGGCAGCGCTCATGCCGTTTCGCGGATGCAGTATTCGCGGATCAATGCCGTGATCGCTCTGATGCACGTCACTGCATACATAATGCTTCTCGACAGCGGCGATCTGTCCTAGCTTGATAGCCCACCATCGTATGAAGGATCGCCTCAGCTGATTAGGTCGAGCGGCCATGGCTGTCGCGTAACCGCACGCCGGTCTTTCGAAGCGCCGCCCCAATGGTCGTGGAACTGACACCAAACTGCTTGCCAATGGTCGCGAGGGACTGCCCATCGTCATAGAGCTGGGCTGCCTCCTCGACGAGCTGTGGTGTTAGCTTCTGGCGCGACCGCAGCTGCACACCGCCGCGGCGCAAATGGCCAGTGATGGTGTGGCGATCGGTGCCGAACCGGCTCGCCAGCTTGTAGGTAGACAGACCGAGGCGGTAGAGCTCGAGGACTTGGTCGAGTTCATCAGGGGTGAGGCGGCGGGTCATACGGTACTGCGGTGGCGGTATGTCGCTGACCTGCGGTGATGTTGGGCGCGTCGTATCAACAGGGGTCATCGGCAACTTGACAAATGGCGTGTTTTGTTTTGAAAGCGCTTGACGAAAGACCACTCTGTGATGTCTCGACACACAAGTCCACGTGGGTCCACGCTTGGTGGCCGCCGGTGTCGCCTCAGGGGTTCGGCCAGCCCTCCAACGCCAGATCGGCGATCGCATGCAATTCCGCACGGCTGGCGCCGCTGCGGGCCTGGATCGCAATTCCCTGACAGATGGCGCTGATCCAGCGAGCCAGCAGCAGGGTGTCCACGTCGGGCAGTTCGCCCGCGGCCGCCGCCTGGTCGAACCGGCGTGCCAGCTCGCGCGCGGCCGCATCGCGAAAGTCGGCCAGCCCGGCCGCATTTCCGACCAGCAGGCAGCCGTGCGGGTCGCTCGAGGTTGTGTCGGCGGCCCCGTGCACCATGGCTTCGGCAACCTCGCGGGCGGTCGAACGAGCGAGCGCCGTTGCCATGTAGCCGCCCGGGCCGTTGATGTACCGCCGCTTGGCCCGCTCGAAAAGGCCCTCTTTCGAACCGAACTCGCCGTAAATGCTGCGGCGGTTCACGCCGGTCGCCTCGGTCAGATCGCTGATCGACACACCCTCGAAGCCACGATCCCAGAACAGCCTCATCGCGATGTCCTCGACCGTGTCGGGATCGAATTCCCGCGGCCGCCCTACCGCCATCTCCCACCTTCCATGATCCACGTCACACCGGCCGATTCGCACTCGACACGGGAGCTGACCTCATCATAATTTGTAACCAAACGGTTCGAAATAACCTAGAGGAGGAGCGGCATGAGCACCGGACCCCTAGCCGGACGCCGAGCACTGGTCACCGGAGGCTCGCGCGGAATCGGCGCGGGAATTGTGCGCCGGCTCGCCGGCGACGGCGCCGCGGTGGCGTTCACCTACTCGTCATCGGCCGGCGCAGCCGACAAGTTGGTCGCCGAGGTGACCGCCGACGGGGCCAAGGCGGTGGCCATCCGGGCCGACAGCGCCGATCCGGCACAGGTGGCCGCCGCTGTCGAGCGCGCGGTCGCCGAGTTGGGCGGGTTGGACATCCTGGTCAACAACGCCGGGACGGCACACTTGGCGCCGATCGACGAATTCCCCCAGGAGCAGTTCGACCGCGTGGTGGCGATCAACATCGGCGGCGTCTACTCGGCGATCCGCAGCGCGATCGGTCACCTCGGCGCAGGGTCACGGATCATCAACATCGGCAGCATCAACGCCGACCGCGTCCCGATGGCCGGACTGGCCGTGTACGCGATGACCAAAGGCGCGGTCGCGTCCCTGACCCGCGGGCTGGCCCGCGACCTGGGGCCGCGCGGGATCACCGTGAACAACGTGCAGCCCGGCCCGATTGACACCGACATGAATCCCGCCACCGGCGAATTCGCCGACGCCATGCGGCAAGTCATGGCACTTGGCCACTACGGACACACCGGCGATACCGCTGCCGTGGTGAGTTTCCTGGCCGGCCCGGAGTCGGGATTCGTTACGGGAGCGAACTGGAACGTCGACGGCGGGTACACCGCCTGACCCTCACCGGTTGACGGGCCGGATGAGCGGCGGACGGGACCAGGACGATGCCCGCACCTAGCGGGCCGGGCCAGGCCCGTCGTCAACTTCACCGCTTTGGCCGTCGAGTGCCTTGAGCGTCAAGGCAATCAGCCACAGCAGGACCGCGTACGAAAGGATGTAACTGGGCAGCAGCGCCCGGACGGAGTAGCCGCCGAACAGCAGGGCCGCCGCGCTGGCCAACATGTCGCCCACCCAGCCCGACACGACCACCCCGACCACGATGGCGATGTAAGCATGCTCGGGTTTCCGGGAAATCTTCCGCGGCCCCGCCGGGTGACGTACCAGATGCTCAGGGCGGCAACCACTATCGCCGAGGCGGCGAAGCCGGCCACCATCCATGCCGGGGCCGGGTGGCGGGCGCGCAAATGGGAGGCGTGGAATATCGCGTGATGCCGGCGGCGCCGCTGCGCGCAATCCCGGCCGCCTGGCGCAGCTGGTCGGCTTTGCCGCTGACAACGGGCAGGTCGGCGCTGGTCCGTTCCCGCAACCCGTCGCCGCCTGCGCCGTGCCAGGTCATCGCGTAGGACTGGTTGCGAATCTGGAGGAACGCTTCCTCCTAGCGGCCGGCTATCTGGTTCCAGTAGCCGCCAGCGTCGACCAGATGCTCGGTGCTCCACGCTTGGATTTTCGACAGGGTGGCCGGCATCTCACATCACCCGGATCTCCCCCACGGAGGCCATCTCATCTACTGCCGTGACCTCCTGCTGGCCGTAGCGCGCGACGGCCGCCGTCAACTCCGTCCATTGGCCGGCCGCACCGCCCAGCTGTTCGAGAAGTACCTGCAGCTCGTTTGCCCCCCATGGGGCGAGATTGTAGGCATCGCGCTCGATGGGGGGCTGTTCGCGTTGCTGCCGATACGAGATCTACGTCGTCCCGCGCCCGAGGGGTTGCTGTGCGATAACGCTCGCCGGCGCAACTCAATTCGCGTCCGAGCGTTACTGTCTCACGGCCTCGACGTTGATCGTGACAGAGACCTTGTCACCGATCACGGCGCCGCCGGACTGCATCGGCATGTCGATGTCGATCCCAAAGTCCTTGCGGCTCAGCACGACCGAAGCCTCGAATCCCGCGACGGGGCCGCCGCCCATGCCCTCGCTGACGCCGTAGAAGTCCAGGTCCAGGCTGATCGGCTTCGTCACGCCCTTGAGGGTGAATTGGCCGTCGAGCACGTAGCGCTCGCCCTCCGGCCGCAGCGCTGTCGAGATGAACGACGCCTTCGGGTACGCCCCGGCATCGAAGAACTGCGGCGACTTCAGGTGTTCGTCGCGCTGGGCGTTTCCGGTGTTGATCGAGGCGACGTCGATCTCAGCCTCCACCGATCCTGTGCCGTTCGCGCCGACGGTGATCGTTCCGCCGAAGGTCGGGAACAGTCCCCGAACCTTGCTCACGACCAGGTGGCGAACCCAGAACTCGATCGAGGAGTGAGCCGGGTCGATCGTCCACACCCCGGTCTCCAAAGCGGTCGCTGTAGTCATTGGTATGCCTTTCCCGCGCTTTCCCGGATCCGGCGGGATCGCCGGATCCCCGTTGATCAACCGGACCGAAGTCCGGTTGATGCCACATTAACAGGTAATCGGACCGCGGTCCGATTGGGCATGGGTCGTCCGGCACGAGTCGGCCGCGGGCAATCGGGGTACTGGTGTCGTAGCCGACCACGCGCGCCGGAGTGCCGGCCCTCGGAGAAACTGACCACGGAAGGGGCCTGATGGCGCACCGCGATGACGACTCCACCGAGGCGCTGCTGCAGGAACTGCTGCGGAGCTACGGGCCGTGCGGCCAGGAGGACGCGGTTCGTGCGGTGTGCGCGCGGGAGCTCGAACCCCTCGTCGACGACATGTGGGTCGACGCCGCGGGAAACCTGATCGGATACGTCGCCGCCGACGAATCCGCGATGACGGCCGGCCAACACCACCGGTCGACGGTCACGCCGGGGTTGGGCGCCGCGACGCGGGTCATGGCGCACATGGACGAGCTGTCCATGCTGGTCAAGCGGGTCGAGCCCGACGGCACCCTGCACCTGACGCAGCTGGGCACCATGTACCCGGGAAACTTCGGACTGGGCCCGGTCGCCGTGCTCGGGGATCACGAGACACTCACCGCGGTGCTCACGCTGGGCTCGGAGCACACCACCCAGGAGAGCCAGCGCATCTGGCAGACCAAGCCCGATCAAGGGGATAAGGCGCTCGACTGGAATCACGTCTACGTCTTCACCGGGCGCACTCGGGAAGAGCTGGACGCCGCCGGGGTGCGGCCCGGCACCCGGGTGTGCGTCGACCGCAGCAAGCGGTCGTTGGTCGAGATCGGCGACTACCTCGGCTGCTACTTCCTGGACGACCGCGCCGCGGTCACCGCGCTGCTGTGCGCCGCCAGGGCGCTGCGCGAGGGCGGGCAGCGCCCCGCCGAGGACGTCTACTTCGCGTTCACCACCAACGAGGAGATCGGCGGCGTGGGAGGCACCTATGCCAGCGCCACCCTGCCCGGAACGCTGACCCTCGCCCTCGAGGTCGGGCCCACCGAGCAGGAGTACGCGACCACCGTCAGCGGCGGGCCGATCGTCGGCTACAGCGACGCCCTGAGCGTCTACGACAAGGACGTCGCGGATCGGCTGATGCGAATCGCCGCCGACCGGGGATTGTCCCCGCAGGCAGCAGTGTTGGGCGCCTTCGAGTCGGACGCGTCGCACTCGAAGGCCGGCGGGCTGACGCCGCGCGCGGGACTGCTGTGCCTGCCCACCCTGAGCACCCACGGTTACGAGGTGGTGGCCCGCGGCGCGATCGAGGCCATGGCCGCGATCGTGGTCGACTTCGCGATGCGGCCCGCCCAGACTTAGTCGAATAGCCCCGCCCAATCGGACCGGGGGAATCGCGGTCGCACTCCTGTACCAGTCGATTTCGGCGTGTCAAGGAATTCGCACCAGTAATGTGGCGATGCTGGTCACACCGGATCACCACGTTGGAAACCGTTGCGCCGCAGTGCGCGACGCGCGCAGCCGTGCGTGGAGGCCATCCCGACCGATTTACTGATGCCAGCCGGAAAACTGCCTGAATATTGATTAAGACTGGCGTGGCGGGACCAATGTCGCGTCGCGCCGCTTCTACTGTCGGTTCATGCATACCGAGTACTTCTTGCAAAGAATTCCCGTCGAGTCCGTAGAGCCCGGATTTTCCCTCGCGATTCACCGCGACGGCGACTACCGGCTGTTCCAGGTGGAGTGCACGCAGATGTCTCAGCGGGCCGGTCACCCGGTGACGTTCACGCTCACCTCAGAGCCCGTGGACGGCGGCCAACCCTGGGTCTTCGAGTGCGAAGCGGGCACCCCGGTCGTCCGGATCCTCGGCGTCAGCAAGGCCGCCTCCTAACATCATCAGCCGGGCTTGGCCGCGGCGATGAACTGCAAGGCGCGCTGCGTCTGCTGGGCGACGTCGACCAGGCCGGCCGACGAGAAGAGGTCGACAAAGGCGTGTCGGTCGAACATCGTCAGCCCGATCAGGCGGGCGCCGGTGTCCAGCGCGAACCGGACCGGTGGCACGTCGGGGGTGTAGCTGGTGAGGACCGCCACCCGGCCCCCAGGCCGGAGCACCCGCACCATCTCCTGCGCGACGCGAAACGGCTCGGGCATGAGGTAGAGCGCGCCGAAACAGCAGACGGCGTCGAATGTCGCGTCCGCAAACGGCAGGCTGCGGGCGTCGCCGCGGACATAACAGATGCGCGGCGCGCTGTTGTCGTGAACGGCCCGCGTCAGCATCGGCTCAGAGATGTCGAATCCCACCGCCAGGCCGCCATGGGGAAGCCGCTCGGCCAGCGGCCGGGTGAAGTTGCCCGGCCCGCAGGCGACGTCGAGCAGACGTCGTGCGGTGGAAACCTGCAGGGCCGACGCCGCCCGGCGCTGCTCCGCGCCGGTGGTGACGCCGCTGGCCACGTAGAAGGACGTCGGGCGCCACAGCCGCTCGTAGACGGTCGCCACGAACGGGCTGTTCATGGCGCGCTGGGCGAAGGTCGGTGCCGGAGAGCTCATGGATTCGCCCAGCACGTCGAGGAAGCCGTGGCGCAGCACGGCCGGCTCGGTGAGGAGACCGCGGGTGGTCTCGACCGCATCCTGGCTCATGTCCCGGCTTTCGTCGGAGGAAACCGCGCCTGGTGCGCTGATGACCTTCGCAGGCTAGTGGATCGCGGGCCGTGGTCGCGGGCCGCTGGGCCGGGCGTCCAGTCGCGCGCCTCTGCCTATCACTGTCCGCACGTGTGACTGACGCAATCCCCTCGCCGGCCGCGTTGTCCGGCACTCTCGGCTCCGCCGAAGAAGGAGACCGACTTTCCTCTTCGGCCCCATGGCTGTTGGGTGCGGTGGCCTAACCGTTGTCCCCCGTTCTCGGGTGCGAATGATGCAATCCGGTGAGCCGCGGGCTGCGCTCCAACCGATGAGCATGCCGCAGGCCGCTGCTTGCCGAGGCCGGAACATGCGCCATAACCTGGGCAGCATCCGACCGCGTCCAGCAGTGGGGCTGGTGCGGTATACGACGGCAACGCAGGCGGGCGGTTCATGGCACAGCGGCCAGCGCGACGCGCGGACCCGTCCCGCAATTGCACGGTCGGCGGGCTGGTGCAGTGGCCGGAGTGACCGGCGCCCGGGCCGAAGAGCTGGCCGCGATGGACATCTTCGAGGGATGTCCCACAGAGGACTTGGCGCCGTTGGCATCCGCCGTCCAACCGCTGCGGGCCGAGGGCGGCCAGGTGCTGATGCAGCAGGGCGAGCGGGCACTGTCGTTCCTGCTCATCTCGTCGGGCACCGCCACCATCACCCACGTCGGCGAGGACGGTGTGGTGGTGGTCGAACAGGCCCTGCCCGGCATGATCGTCGGGGAGATCGCCCTGCTGCGTGACATCCCGCGGACCGCGACGGTCACCACTGCCGGACCACTGACCGGTTGGGTCGGCGACGGCGACGCCTTCGTCCGGTTGGCGCACGTCCCCGGGATCATGCCGCGGCTGGTCCGCATGGTGCGCCAACGTCTCGCCGCCTTCATCACGCCGATCCCAATCCGGGTGCGCGACGGGACCCATCTGATGCTGCGCCCGGTGCTCCCGGGTGACAGCGAGCGGACCGTGCACGGACACATTCACTTCTCCAGCGAGACGCTGTACCGGCGTTTCATGTCGGCCCGGATGCCCACGCCGGCGCTGATGCATTACCTGTCCGAGGTCGACTACGTGGATCACTTCGTCTGGGTGGTGACCGACGGAAGCGACCCCGTGGCCGACGCGCGCTTCGTTCGCGACGACACCGACCCGACCGTTGCCGAGGTCGCCTTCACCGTGGCCGATGCCTACCAGGGGCGCGGGATCGGGTCCTTCCTGATCGACGCCCTGTCCATCGCGGCCAGCGTCGACGGAGTCGAAAGGTTCTCGGCCCGAATGCTTTCCGATAACGCACCAATGCGCGCGATCATGGATCGCCACGGCGCGGTCTGGCAGCGCGAGGACGTCGGCGTCATCACCACCGTCATCGATGTGCCGCGCAGGAGCGACCTGAAGTTCCGGCGCGACACGGCCGAGCAGATCATGCGCGTCGCCCGTCAGGTGATCGAGGCGGTCGGCTGACTCGGGCGCGCTTGGCGCCGGTTCCCTGGTTCGCGTGGTATGAACGCCCGATGCGGCCATCCTGGCTTGCCTCGGCGGCATGTCTCGTGCTGGCGGCGGCGGTGGCCGCATGCAGCCATTCACCGGCGCCTCGGCCGCCCGTCACATCCACGAAATCGCCAGCGCCGCACGGCGTCGCGGTCAACCCCGCCAACATCAGGCGCGTCGTCGGTGACCTGCCGCCCGGATACGAGACGACCACCGGCATCCCCAGCGGGGTGTCGCCGAGGGCCATCTGGAGCCTGGCCGCCGGCGCGACGGCCGACCCGCCCCAATGCGCCCTGCTGGCCGACCCGGGTGACGGCCGAGACCAGTCCGCACAGGGCGTATCCGGCTCGGGTCCGGGCGGCATTGTTAACGCGGTGGTGGTAGCCGTGCCCGGGTCCGTGGTCCTGGCGCCCGAAGTCGTCGCCGCATGCGGACAGTGGTCTATGAGTTCCGGCCGCGACACCGCCACGGTGCGCCTTGTCGAAGCTCCCCACGTCGATGGCGCCAATACGGTCGGCATGGTGGGGGAAATCAAGTCGTCGGTCGAATCTGGAACCGAAATCGACTCGCGCATCTACACATTCGTTGCCTACCTAGGTTCTTATTACGCGTTCACCACGCTGAGTGCGGACCCAGGTTCGGCGCTGCCGGCGCTGCCGGCGCAGTTCGCCGCGGATTTGCTCGTGAAAACGGTGTCCACGTTGCGCGGGTGAGCGGGTGCCTTGGGTAGATTGGCCCCGGTGTTGAAGGTGTTGCTCGCGATCGCGTCCGGGTGCGCGCTCGCCGGGTGCTCATCGGGTGCGGACAATTCCGGGGCGAAGGCGGATATCGGCAAGGTTGCCGCCGTGAAGTCAAGCTTCGGGCCCGAGTTCAAGGTCACCGACATCGCCGAGCGTGGGATCGACCCCAAGCTGTTGGCCTCCCGCAGGTTGCCCGACGGGCTCACCTTCGATCCGGCGAACTGCGCGAAAGCGGCGGTGGGGCCGGACATGCCGCCGGACCTGCAGGGCAACATGGCCGCGGTGTCCGCCGAAGGTAAGGGCAACCGCTTCGTCATCATCGCTGTGGAGACCTCAAAAGCGCTGCCCTTCAACGATCCCGGGAAGGACTGCACGAAGGTGGCGTTCTCCGGAACGGGGGTGCGCGGCGGCATCGAGGTGGTGGACGCGCCACACATCGACGGGACGCAGACCCTAGGGGTGCACCGGGTGCTGCAGGCGATCGTGCCCGGCGGCGCCCGCACCGGCGAACTCTACGACTATTCCGCCCAATTCGGGGACTACCAGGTCATCGTCATCGCGAATCCGCTGGTGGTCCCCGACCAGCCCGTCGCTCCGGTCGACACCCAGCGCGCCCGCGACCTGCTGGTGAAGGCTGTCGGCGCGGTCCGCGGGTAGCGGGCCATCGGGCTAGCGCACGCCGCGGGGCCGGAACTGGATGCTAACGCGCGGACCCGTGGGCGCCGAGGTCTTGGGCACCGAATGTTCCCAGGTCCGTTGGCATGACCCGCCCATGACCAGCAGGTCGCCGTGGGCCTGCGGCAAGCGCAACGACGGGCCGCCGCCGCGGCGCCTCATGGCGAAGGTCCGGGTGGCGCCCAGGCTGACGATCGCGACCATGGTGTCCTCGGTGCTGCCGCGGCCGATGGTGTCACCGTGCCAGGCGACGCTGTCCGAGCCGTCACGGTAGCAACACAGCCCGACCGTGGTGAAGGGCTCGCCGAGCTCGCCCGCATAGATGTCGTTGAGCCGGCGGCGCAGGCGCGCCAGCATGGGATGCGGCGATTCTTCGACGGTCAGGTCGTGAAAGCTGACCAGCCGGGGCACGTCAACCACCCGGTCGTACATTTCGCGGCGCTCGGTCCGCCACGGCACCGTCGACAGCAGAGCTTCGAGGAACTCGTCGGCGTCGGTCAGCCAGCCGGCGCGCATCTCGATGAAGGCGCCGTCTCCGAGCTGCCGGCGCTCCGTGTGCTGAAACAGGGAGCCCTGGACCGCGATCTCCACACCGCCCAGTTTATCGCACACCCGTTCGATCGTCGGGGCGCGTGGGGTGAGCGGCTACCGTTTCTTGTGTGGGTCATGTCGAACTGGGCACCAATTCCGAAGTGGGCACGCTGCGCGGGGTCATCGTGCACCGCCCCGGGGCGGAGTTGCGACGACTCCACCCGCGCAACGTCGACCAACTGCTGTTCGACGGGCTGCCATGGGTGGCGCGGGCACAAGAAGAGCATGACCGGTTCGCCGCGCTGCTGCGTTCGCGCGGCGTCGAGGTGCTGTTGTTCTCGGATCTGCTGACCGAGGCGCTCAACCACAGCGGGGCCGCGCGGATGCAGGGCGTGGCCGCCGCTGTGGATGCACGTCGACTGGGAATGCCGCTGGCGCAAGAGCTTTCGACCTACTTGCGAAGTCTGGACCCGGTCCGGCTGGCGCAGGTGCTCATGGCGGGGATGACGTTCAACGAGCTGCCCCAGGGCGCCCGGACCGAGGTCTCGCTGGTGCTTCGGATGCACCACGGGGGCGATTTCGTCATCGAACCCCTACCCAACCTGGTGTTCACCCGCGACTCGTCGATCTGGATCGGGCCGCGCGTGGTGATCCCGACGCTGGCTCTGCGGGCGCGCGCCCGCGAGGCGTCGCTGACCGACCTCATCTACGCCCACCATCCCCGGTTCACCGGCGTGCGGCGCGCCTACGAATCGCGCACCGCGCCCGTCGAAGGCGGTGACGTGCTGCTGCTCGCACCCGGCGTGATCGCGGTCGGGGTCGGGGAGCGAACCACGCCCGCCGGTGCGGAGGCGTTGGCGCGCAGCCTTTTTGACGACGACTTGGCGCACACGGTGCTCGCGGTGCCGATCGCCCAGCGGCGCGCGCAGATGCACCTCGACACGGTCTGCACGATGGTCGACACGGATGCCGTGGTGATGTACGCGAACGTCGTCGACACGCTGACGGCGTTCACCATCGAGCGGACGCCGACCGGCGTGACCATCAGCGACGAAGCCCCCTTCCTCGAGGCCGCGGCCAAAGCGATGCGCATTGACAAGCTGCGGGTCATCGACACCGGTCTGGACCCCGTCATCGCCGAGCGTGAGCAGTGGGACGACGGGAACAACACGCTGGCGCTGGCACCCGGGGTCGTGGTCGCCTACGAGCGCAATGTGCAGACCAACACTCGCCTCGAGGAGGCCGGTATCGAGGTGCTGACCATCGCCGGCTCGGAACTGGGCACCGGTCGTGGCGGCCCCCGGTGTATGTCCTGCCCGGTCGCGCGCGATCCCTTGCCTTAATGGCTGTGGCGCTTTGGCGGCAATTTCGGCGCGTCGCGCGTCGCGCGTCGCGCGAGACGCGTGACGCACGAGACGCACCAGACGGGCAGGCGCGAGGTACTCAAACGAAAACGGCACACTCAGCGCCAGCTGGGCAGCCAGATCTCCATGTTCCACGTCTCCTGGGAGATGGGAAGGCCGGTGAGCACCGGAAAGAGCCACGCGAAGTTGGTGACCACCAGAGCCACATAGCAGCAGACGGCGATCAGCCCGAGCGTGCGCCGCTCGGAGTTCTGAGCGAGCCGCGGGCCCCCGGAATACAAGATGTCGCCGCAGATCAACGCGATGGCCATCGTGAGGAACGGCGCCATCGTCGCCGCATAGAAGAAGTACATCTGCCGGTCGATGTCGGCGAACCACGGTAACCACCCGGCGCAATATCCGGTCAGCACTGCCGCGTAGCGCCAGTCGCGGCGCACCAGCGTCCGCCAGGCCGCATACACCAGCACCGGCACCGCCAGCCACCACATGGCGGGGGTGCCGACCATCATCTCCGCTTTGACGCACGACTGCGCACCGCACCCCGGCACGTTCTGCTGATCGATGGCGTAGAGGACGGGCCGCAACGACATCGGCCAGCTCCACGGCTTGGATTCCCACGGGTGGTAGTTGCCGGCGGAATTCGTCAGTCCCGCGTGGAATTCGAACGCCTTGGCGGTGTAATGCCACAACGAGCGAATGGCGTCCGGCAAGGGGACCACGGAGTGGGGCCCGATGGACTGGCCCACCTCGTGCCGGTCGATGGCCGTCTCGGAGGCGAACCATGGCGCGTAGCTGGCCAGGTAGACCCCGAACGGGATCAGGGCCAGCGCGTACGCGGTGGGGACGAAGTCGCGCCGCAGCACCCCCAGCCACGGCCTGGTCACCTGGTACTGGCGCCGCGCCGCGGCGTCGAACGCCAACGACATGGCGCCGAAGAACACTATGAAGTAGAGCCCGGACCATTTGGTGCCACAAGCCAATCCGAGAAGGATGCCCGCCAGGAAACGCCACCAACGCACACCCAGCCGCGGGCCCCAGACGGTTTCGGCGTTGCGGCCCGCCATGAGCGCGACGTGCATCCGCCGGCGGACCTGATCCCGGTCGACGATCAGCGCCCCGAATGCGGCGACCACAAAGAAGGTGAGGATGCCGTCGAGCAAGGCGGTCCGGGCGGCAACAAAGCTCACCCCGTCACAGATCACCAGCACGCCGGCGATCGCGCCGACCAGCGTCGAGCGGCTGATCCGCCGCACGATGCGCATCACCAGCGTCACCATGACCACGCCCAGCAAGGCACCGGTGAACCGCCACCCCACACCGTCGTAGCCGAAGACCGCCTCCCCGAGCGCGATCAATTGCTTCCCCACCGGGGGATGCACGACCAGACCGAAACCGGGGTTGTCCTCGACTCCGTGGTTGTGCAGCACCTGCCAGGCCTGGGGCGCGTAGTGCTTCTCGTCGAAAATCGGGGTGCCGGCGTCGGTGGGGGAGCCGAGGTTGAGGAAACGGGTCACCGTGGCCAGCAGGGTGATCACACCCGTGACCACCCAGCCGCGGATGGTATCGGTGGGCCCGAAATCCGCCACCGGGACCAGCGGCCCGGGACTGACGACGGGCACGACGCGCTCCGCGACGGCATCCTCCGCGTGCACGGAGGTTTCGCTGGGCGGGGCGGTCATCACGTCGATCGTAGGCTGTCCGTCATGACCTCCGGTCGCCTATTGCTGGGCGCGACCCCGTTGGGCCAGCCGCTGGACGCGTCGCCGCGTCTCGTCGACGCCCTCGCCCGTGCCGATGTGGTGGCCGCTGAGGACACCCGCCGCGTCCGAACGCTGGCCAAGGCGCTGGAAGTGCGGATCTCGGGCCGGGTGGTCAGCCTGTTCGACAGCGTCGAGGCCGAGCGGGTGGCCCCCCTGGTCGAGGCGGTCCGCACGGGTGCGACCGTGCTGGTGGTCAGCGATGCCGGGATGCCGCTGATCAGCGACCCGGGCTACCGACTGGTCGCGGCCTGCGCGAATGCCGGCCTGCCGGTCCAATGCCTGCCGGGGCCGTCCGCGGTGACGACGGCGCTGGCCGTTTCCGGCATGCCGTCGGACCGGTTTTGTTTCGAGGGGTTCGCCCCGCGCAAGAAGTCCGCGCGCCGGGCGTGGCTGGCCTCGCTGGTCGACGAGCCCCGGACGTGCGTCTTCTTCGAATCGCCGCGCCGGTTGGACGCATGCCTGCGCGACGCCGTCGAGGAACTCGGCGGGACGCGCCGGGCGGCGGTGTGCCGGGAGCTGAC
The DNA here is from genome assembly GCF_010729105.1 of Mycobacterium saskatchewanense. Classification (NCBI taxonomy): domain Bacteria; kingdom Bacillati; phylum Actinomycetota; class Actinomycetes; order Mycobacteriales; family Mycobacteriaceae; genus Mycobacterium; species Mycobacterium saskatchewanense. The sequence goes on along the minus strand of NZ_AP022573.1, from coordinate 2,539,633 downwards.
CAAGGTGCACGAGGAGGTGGTGCGCGGTTCGCTCGACGAGCTCGCGGCCTGGGCGGCCGACGGCGTGCTCGGGGAGATCACGGTGGTGCTGGCCGGCGCGACGCCGCGCGCGGACGTGCCGTCCCTGGTGGCGCAGGTGGAGACCCTGGTGGCCGCGGGGGCTCGCGTCAAGGACGCCTGCGGCGAGGTCGCCGCGGCGCATCCCGGCATTCGGTCGCGACAGCTCTACGACGCGATTTTGCAGTCACGCCGCGAGTGAGCGCCGGTTCAGAAGTGGGGAAGGTTCAGCGGGTTCGGCAGCGACGGGAGCGCCGGCGGCGGCAAAGCCGGTAGCGCGGGCGGCGGTGGCAACGCCGGAAGCCCGACCGGGATAGCCGGCAGTGCGGGGGGCGGGGGCAGCGCCGGCAGACCCGGGGCGCCGGACGCGATCATCGGGAGGGCCGCCGCCGCCAGGATCGTGGGATCGATACCCGGCAACCCCGGAACTCCCGGCAGGCCGGGCAGACCCGGCAAGCCGGGAAGGCCGGGAAGACCCACGCCCGGCAATGCGGGCAGGCCAACCGCCGGGACACCGGGCAGGCCGACCGCGGGCAGGGCGGGCAAACCGACCGCGGGGAGACCCACCGCAGGCAGGCCGGGCATGGCCGCGGCTGCGGCCAGCGCGGGCATGCCCACCCCCGACAGGCCGGGCAGGCCCACCCCGGGGACCGTAGGCAGGCTCACGCCGAGGTTCCGCGGCAGGAACCCAATCTGTTGCAGGTAGGCGATCGCGATGGCGGCGCTGGTTACCGTGCCGACGGCGCCGCTCGCCACGCCGATGAGCGTGCCGCCCACGCCGACGACGCCGTTGACGATCGAGAATGCCGCGTTCGCACCGGTGGGGATGCCGGCGACGCCGGCCAGGCCGGGCAGGAGCATATTCGGGTCGAGCATGCCGAGGGCGCCGGCGTCGGGCAGGCCCAGCAGGCCGGGATCCGGCAGGCCGCCCAGGTCCGTGGGTCCGCCCGCGGCGGGCGCCCCGCCGCCCCCACCGCCGACGAAGCTGGGGCCGGCGGCAACGCCGGCCGAGGGGCCACCGGGCGTGGCGGGCTCGGGGGGCGTCACGTTGGCCGCCGGGGTGAACGGTGTCGGCGCCGGCGACACCAGGTCGCCGGACGGCTTCGGCGTCTCGGGCATGAGGACGGAAGCCACCCGCTCGCACTTTGCACCACCGCACGCTCCGCTGGCCTGGATCGGCGTACTGACCGAGGTCAGCGGCGTGACCGCCAGCGTTCCACCGACCAGGGCGGATGCCGCGGCGCCAAGGAGAGCGATTCTCATGACTGGGCCCCCTCTTGCAGTTGACTCGCGATCGGCACGGGTCAATGGTCAGAGCTTAAGCGCAACCTGGCGGTGATGCGGCCGTTATGCCGGAATCCGGCAGTCCGAATCGGCGCTATTCCGGTCGCTGGCCAGCTCAAATGACGCCGAGGTTGCCGCGCGGCGATCTGATCGAAAACATCCCGTCAACCGGGTGAGGCCACGGTCGCGATGCACCTCGCCCCGACGATCGGGGACGCCTTGTGCAGGCACTCGTCCCACTCGGCGTCGGGATCGGAGTCGGCGGTGATCCCGCCGCCCACACCCAGCACGGCTTTACCGGCGGTGTCGAACTCGATGGTGCGGATAGCGACGTTCAGTTCGCATCCTGCCACCGGGGACGCCAAACCGATCGTGCCGCAATAGACCCCGCGCCGATTCGGCTCCCACTGCGAGATCAGTTGGCGCGCCCTCATCTTGGGCGTCCCGGTGACCGACGCCGGCGGGAAAGTGGCGTTGAGCAGCGCCGACGTCGGCAGCTCGACAGGAACGTGCGCCGACACGGTCGACACCAGATGCCAGACGCCGGGCGCCCGCCGCACCACCAACAGCTCGGGCACGGTGACCGTGCCGGTGATCGCGACCCGTCCCAGGTCGTTGCGTACCAGGTCCACGATCATGATGTTTTCCGCGACGTCCTTCGCCGAGGCCCGCAGCGCCGACGGCCAGGCGTCCAGCGGCAACGTGCCCTTGATCGGGCTGGAGGTCACGACCTCGCCGCGGCGCCGCAGGAAGAGTTCCGGGGACAGTGACGCCACGGCGCCCCAGGATCCGGCCAGGTAGGCGGCCCGGGAAGGGGAGGTCCGCGCGACACCATCGGCGAAGAAATCGAGCGGGTCCCCGGTGGCGGTCCCGGTGAGTTGGGTGCACACGCAGGTCTGATAGACCTCGCCGGCCCCGATCGCCTCGAGGCACGCGAGGACTCCGGCGCGGTGGGCCGCGCGATCGGCGGCGCCCCAGTCGATCCGGCATTCGCGCCCCGGCGCCGGCCCGGCCGCGAGCGCGGAGCTGAGCCAGCCCGGCATCGGCGCACCGGACAGGCTTTCGTACCACCAGTCCCCGGCCGCGTCGCGGCGCAGTACGCAGTCGCTCCAACCGCCGGCGGCTTCGGGAATCCGGGCGGACCGCCCGTCCGCGCCCGGATCCGGGTAGGAGAGGTAGCCCAGCCAGCCGCCCCCCACGGCGCCGGCGTGGCGCGAGGTCATCTCAGCCGGGCCCGGCGCGACGGCGAAAACGTCGTCGACGCCCACCGGCCGCACCGCAAGGCTCGGGGCGATCACCGCCAGCGCGCCGAACCACTCGCCGGTCAGCGCGGCCGGCGGCGGGAGTCCGAGCCGGCCGGTCGCATCGCCGACGGCTCGCAGCACCGCGGGAGCGGCGCCGAGGTCACCAAGCCGGTCGATTCGCACTGCCCCAGCTTGACAGAGCACGGGATTTCCGCACGCTGGGCGGCCGACTTCAGCGGCGGCTGATCTCGCGCGCCGCCACCAGGTTGGTCAGCTTGTCCGGGTTGCGCGTCACATAGAAGTTGGTGATCTTGTCGTCGACGACCTCGACCGTGACCACCCCCTCGAGGCGCCCGTCGAGGATGAACAGGACCGCCGGTGCGCTGTTGCAGGTCACCGTCTTCAGGCGCAGGTTCGACCCGGCCTTGCGCAGCAGCCCGGTGACGGCGGCGGCCACCCGTGCGGCGCCGACGACGGGCCTGCGGGCGGCGCTGACCTTGCCGCCGCTGTCGGCCGTCCAGGTGGCGTCCGGGGCGAGCATCGCCATCAACGCCTCCACGTCACCGTCCGCGGCGGTACGTAGGAAACGCGCGGTGATTTCGGCATTGCGTTGCGGGTCCGTCGCGTCGAATCTCTTGCGCCGGGCCCGCACATGCTCGCGGGCCCGGTGCGCGACCTGCCGCACGGTCGGTGCCGGCTTGCCAACCGCGTCTGCGATCTCGCCGTAATCGAAGCCGAACACCTCGCGCAGGACGAACACCGCCCGTTCGTCGGGGCTGAGCGTCTCCAGCAGGACGAGCATCGCCATCGATACCGATTCCGCGAGAACGACATCGGCCGACAGGTCCTGCTCGTCGAGGAGCAGTGGCTCGGGCAGCCATGGCCCGACGTACTCCTCGCGGCGGCGGGCATCGGCCCGCAGCGCGTTGAGCGCCTGACGGGTGACGAGCTGGGCCAGGTAGGACTTGGTGTCGCGCACCGACGCCAGCTCGACGGCCGACCAGCGCAGGTAACTGTCCTGCAGCACGTCGTCGGCCTCGGTCGCCGAGCCCAGGATTTCGTAGGCGATGGTGAACAGCAGCGGCCGCAATACGGTGAACCGTTGGGCGTGTTCGTCGCCGGCCGGCTTCATCGGAGGGCGACCCGCCGGTCGGCCGGCTCGGGCGCGGGCCGGTTGCCTCCTTTGAGCCAGAAGTACGAGCCCGGTTTGGCCGCCTCCCGCCGAATGGACCAGACGGTGCCCTTGCAGATCGTCTCTTTGAGCGAGGCCGCGACGCGTCCGCCCAGAACAAGGTTCATCGGGGTGTCGTCGGTGTGGGCCAGTTGGTAAGCGGCGTCCGATCTGCCCAGGCTGATGCACTGGCCGACGAACGCCTGGTTCAGGGGCGCCGGCGTCCCTCCGGCGATGCGGCTGAGCACGGTGTTGGCGGCCTGGGCGCCCAGCGGCCCGGCGGCCTGGCAGCTCATCCGGAGCGGTCGGCCCGACGGCGCGGCCGCGTCACCCGCGGCGACGATCCGATCGTCGTCGATGCAGGTGAGCGTCTCGTCGGTGAGCAGCCGACCGATGGCGTCGGTCCGCAGCCCGCTGCGGGCGGCCAGGTCGGGCACCGCGAACCCGGCCGTCCACACGGTGACCGCGGCGGGCAGCACGGACCCGTCGCCGAGCACGACCGCGTCCCAGCGGACTTCGCCAGCGCTGACGGACTCGAGGACGTTAACGCCGAGCCGGCGCAGACGCTTGGCCACCGAGCGCCGGCCCCGGTCGCTCAAGGACGGGCCGAGGGTATCCCCGCAAACCAGGGTCACCAGGCGGCCCCGATCGGCCAGCTCGGCGGCCGTTTCGATGCCGGTCAGCCCGCCGCCGACCACGGCGACGGGCGTGCTTGACGGCAGGTCCGTCAGGGCGCTGCGCAGCCGCTGCGCGCTCTCGAGATCCGCCACGGAATAGGCGAATTCGGCCGCACCGGGGACCGCCGGCGGCACGACGCCGGTGCTGCCGACGGCGTAGATGAGGTAGTCGTAATGCAGCTCGGTGCCCGAGCCGAGCACGATCCGCCGGTCGCCGGCCGCGACGCGGGCGACCGTGTCGACCACCAGCCGGATCCCGTCGCCGAGCAGCGAGCCGAAGTCGGCCGTAGCGGCACCGGTGTCGGAGGCCAACTGGTGCAGGCGAATTCGCTCGACGAACACTGGCCGAGGGTTCACCAGCGTGATGTCGATGTCCGGATTCTGCCGCAGCCGGTTGGCGGCCAGGGTTCCGGCGTATCCCCCGCCGACGACGATGACGTGAGTTCTCGGGGCCACCTCGGTCATAGCTCTCTCCTACTCTCTTGGGGTGTGTGCCCTTGAGACACCGCGCGCCCCGCGAGCGTGACAACAGCGGAGGCGACTGTGATCCGTCTCACTGCGCCGTGCGGGTTCGGGGTGATCCTCTTGCAGTCCACCGCGCGGGACGGTGGATGCTACGCTGCGCTACACCGGTTCGGGGGCGTGTCCCCGGCGAGGACTGCCCGCCGGACATTCGCGAAAGACCGAGAAGACGACCATCCGCCTGATTGGGCCGGGCGCCCAGCCGGGACATGTGGCCCACCTGGGAGGAGCCCGTGCCGCGCAGCCTGGATCTCGTCGTCACCTCCGTGGCCACCCAGCTCATGGAAGCCACCGGAGCGACCGCCACGCGGGTGAGTGAACGGGTCCTGGCGCAACTGGTCGAGCAATTCGATCTGGACGCGAGTTTTCTGCGCCACCATGACCACGACATCCGGGCGTCGGTCCTCGTCGCCGAGTGGCCGCCGCGCGAGGACCTCCCCGATCCGGACCCGTTGGCCGTAGTCCACTTCACCAGCGCCGACCCGGTGCTCGCCGAGTGTGAGCACGGAAGAAAACCGGTGATCATCCGGTCCGATCAGCCGCACCGGCCCCTCCTGCGCTGGATGGGCAAGGGCAGGGGGGTGACCCCTCGCTCGGTCGCGGCCGCACCGCTGGTCTCCGGTGAGGTGACCACGGGCGTGCTGGGCTTCGTCAAGACCGGCGCGCGGAGGTGGAAGCAGGAAGAGATCAACACGCTCGAAGTCGTCGCCGCCTTGTTCGCCCAGCTGCAGGCGCGCATCGCGGCCGAGGAAAAGCTGCGCTACCTGGCCGAGCATGACGACCTGACCGGCCTGCACAACAGGCGGGCGCTGGTGGCGCACCTGACCGAGCGGCTCGCCCCGGGCAATCCCGGACCGGTCGCCGTCCTCTACCTGGACCTGGATCGGCTCAAGCCGATCAACGATTACCTCGGTCACACCGCCGGCGACTGGTTCATCCGGGTGTTCGCGCAACGCATTCGGACGTGCGCCGGGAGCGAGAGCATGATCGCCCGGCTGGGCGGTGACGAGTTCGTCGTGGTCCCGGACCAGTCCATGTCGACCGCGACGGCGGAGTCGTTCGCCCGGCGGCTGGGGACGATGCTGCGCGAGCGGCTGGCCATCGGCGGCCATATGATCACGCGCACCGTGAGCATCGGGCTGACGGTCGGCATGCCGGGGCGAGACAACAGCACCGACGTGTTGCGCCGGGCCGACGAGGCAGTCCTGACCGCCAAGCGCGCCGGCGGCAACCAGGTCGCGACGTCCACCGACGACATGTCGCTCAAGAGTGCCTTCCGCAACGACATCGAGCTGCATCTGCAGGGCGACATCGACAGTGAGGCGCTGCTGCTGCACTATCTGCCCGAGGTGGACCTGTGGACCGGCGCGGTGGTGGCGGCCGAAGCGCTCGTCCGTTGGCGGCACCCGATCTGGGGGCTGCTGCTGCCGGATTCGTTCATCGGGGTGGCCGAGTCGACCAACCTCGCCGGGGAGCTGGGCCGGTGGGTGATGCGCAGCGCCTGCGCCGAGTTCAGCCGCTGGCGATCCAACGGCGTGGGTCTAGGTGCCACCCTGCGGATCAACGTGTCACCCGTGCAGCTCATCACCCGGGGCTTCGTCCACAGCGTCGCCGCCACCATCGACGAGTTCGGCATCGACGCCGGGTCGGTCTGCCTGGAGATCACCGAGCGCGCCGTGGTACACGACATCGATACCACACGGAAGACGTTGGGAGAGCTCAAGGACGTCGGGGTCCAGCTCGCCATCGACGACTTCGGCACCGGGTATGCGGTCCTGTCGCATCTGAAGTCGCTGCCGGTCGACACGCTGAAGATCGACTCCGGCTTCGTGCGCGACCTGGGGAACAACGCCAGTGATTTGGCCATCGTCCGGGCGATCATCGGCCTCGCCGAGGCGTTCGGCCTGCAACTGGTCGCAGAAGGGGTCGAAACCCCCTCCGCCGCAATGACTTTGATGCAACACGGGTGTCACCGGGCGCAAGGATTCCTGTTGTCCCGGCCCGTGCCCGGCGACGCCATGGAAGCTCTGCTCGCCGCGCGTTGGATGCCGATGCCGTTCCTCGCTGACCGCGAGGCGTTGCCGTCAGGTGCGATCTAGTCCCGGTGACGATGCCCCGCCTATTGAGGAAAACCGCGCTGCTGGCTGCCTTGCTGCAGGCTGTGGTGTTGAGCGGATGCGGCGGCCACGCGAATCCCGGGCCGCTGTCGGCGATGGTCTTCCCGGCCATCCCGCCCACGGCGCAGGAAATACCCAATCCGCTGCGCGGCCAGTACGAGGACTCGCTGGATCCACTTTTCCCGCAAGGTAACGCGGCGCAGCAGCGGTACCCGGCTTGGCCCGCGTCCGACGATGCCAGCCTCCGCGTCTCGTGGCGGCAGCTGCAGCCGACCGACCCCCGCACGCTGCCCCCGGACGCCCCGGACGATCGCAGGTTCGACTTCGGTGTGATCGACGACGCGCTGACGAAGCTGGCGGACCGCAACATGCGGCTGACGCTTCGCGTATACGCCTACAGCTCCCGTGACTCCCGCTCCGACGACACGAACATCGCGGTCCCCGACTGGATGCGGCCGGCCACCTCCGCCTATCCCGCGCCGCCCAACGGCCGCGCCCCGGCCGTCACGCAGGTCGTTCCGAATTGGAATGACTCCGCCTATCTCAACGGTTTCGGCCAGCTGCTGGCCGCGCTCGGCCGCCGCTACGACGGCGACGAGCGGCTCAGCGTGTTCGAGTTCTCCGGTTACGGCGATTCGAGCGAAAACCAGATCGAGTACCTCCGCGACGTGTTGGGCGCGCCGGGCGCCGCACCCGACGACAGCGTCGCCAAGCTCGGCTACTACAGCCAGTTCCGCGACCAGAGCATCACCATCGCTTCCATCCGTCAGCTCGTCGCGGCCAACGTGGGCGCTTTTCCCCATACGCAGTTGGTGGTCACGCCGCAGAATCCGGAGATCGTGCGTGAGTTGCTCGCCGACGATGTGACCACCCGGCTGTCCGCCCCGGTGGGAATCCGCGCGGACTGCCTGGGGGTCCAGGCGCCGCTGCCCACATGGGCGGAATCCGCGGACTCGCACTTCGTGCGGTTCAACGATCCCGTCGTCAACGCGATCAAACAGCGATTGTCGTCGGCGCCGGTGATCACTGCATGGTGCCGGCCGCCCGACGGAACCGATCCCCGGGTCTACTACGAAAAGGGCCTACACGACGTCATCCGGTATCACGTCTCGATGACGTCGAGCACCGGCTTCCCGGACCGCGATGCGGGTTCGGCGATGGATCCGAAGCTGTATTCGCTGTGGTCCCACGCCAATATCTTCGCCGGCTATCGCTACTCGGCGGAGGCGAAACCGGGGTCGCAATCGATCCAGGGCTCGACCGCGGCGATCTCCGTCGTGTGGACCAACTACGGCTCGGCGGCGGCGACCGAGCACTGGGCGCCCGGCTACCGGCTGGTGGATTTCTCGGGCGCCGTGGTCCGGAGCGTGCCCGCCTCGGTCAATCTCCGGACGCTGGTCCACGACGACTCCAGCCAATCGCGCGACGAGGCGGTTCCGGAGTCGACGACGGAGTCCGTGCACGTCGACATCACCGGGCTGGCGCCCGGGCACTACACGCTGCGGGCGGCCGTGGACTGGCAACAGCACAAGCCCGGCGCCTCACGCGTGGTGAATTACGCGCCCATGGCGCTGGCCCGTGACGGCCGCGACGGATCGGGCTCGTATCCCATTGCCACCCTGGATATTCCGAGTGATTCGGGCCAAAACCAATGAGCCACTACGGGGCCCGATCGCAGCGCCAACGAGGGGAGTAGGACCCACCCTGCGCATGGTTCGACGGTTGCCATCCAGCGCGCGGTGGCCCCGCCGGCGGATGAAACGCTATGGCTCTCCTGACTGCTTCGGTCTTCCCGGAGCTCCGACCGGGGGTTTACTGGCAAACTGCCAGGAGCTAATCCCCGCAGTACGCAAACTGTTAGTTTGAGTCCAAGGCAGAACGCGCACAACAGGTATCGGCAACGGGCCGGGTTAAGTCACGCCGAGTGGCATGTGGGTGCTGATAACCTTGTACGCGGACTATTTGCCTGCCGGGGAACGTCCGAGGGGCTCTCCCTGAAATGGCTGATCGGTCGCAATGTTTGTGCCACGCTTAAAGAAAGACATTGTTGACGTGAAGGCGATCGAATGGACGCATCGCGTGTCGTCCGGAACGGCCCACCGCTTTGCCGCGGCTGAAACGGAGCGCCCCGGTGTTGTGCCGAATTCCGGGACCTCGACCGGAGAGGATCGTCTTCTTTCACCGAAGCGCTGTTCACAATTCCGATGACGCCACAATCCACAGATGGACGGGCGGACGCGACGCGGCGTCAAATTTTGCGCGCCGCGTGTCATCAGTTCGCCCGGCGGCCTTACCACGACGTCGGTCTCGACGATATCCTTGCCGACGCGGAGCTGACCAAAGGTGCGATGTATTTTCATTTCAGGTCGAAGCACGCGCTCGCGGTGGCGATTATTGACAAGCAAATCTCGGCCGGCACCGCCGCCGTTCAGGAACTGGTCACTCGCGGTTTGTCGGGTCTCGAGACCCTCATGGACTTCTCGTATCTGATCGCCGTTCAGGACATCACCACGGATGGTGTCCGGGCGGGATTGAACCTGCTTGGTTCCGTCGGTCGCTCAGAAGGGCTGCAGGAGAGGCTCTTAGACAGGTGGGCCAAGGGCCTGGGCGAGGTCGTCGGGCAGGCGATCGCGGAGGGTGACGTCGATCAGCGGTGCGACCCACGGGATGTGGGGCGCTTGATGGTGTCGCTCCATATGGGGCTGCGTCAGACGAGCAGCCTGGACGATCCGGAACGTTTCCTCCTCGACTTGGAGAACTGCTGGACGCTCATCCTCAACGGCATCCTGCAACCCGAGCGGTCGGATTACTTCAGGCAGTTCCTCAGGCGACGTGCGGCACTCGCCATCAACGCCGGCTCGACCGGTTCGCCGCCGCGGTGACGCACGCCGGACCTGTTCGGCCGGTCGAGGGTTCGGTCGAGCGGCCTGTTACTGTTGAAAGCCCTGTTGCGCAAGGTGACTCGGTACCGAGGAAGCTGCGTGTCAGACGAGGTCCGCGGAGGTGGGGCAGTGGCGCGCCAAGTCCGATCTGAAGCAACCCGGCGCAAGATTCTCGACGCCGCGATCGACGTGTTCGGCGAGGTCGGATATGCGGCCGCCGGATGGGGCACGATCATCGAGCGGACCGGCATGACCAAGGGTGCCCTCTACCACCACTTCGACTCGAAGGAATCTCTGGCGTCTGCCATCATCCAGGAGGGATCCGACACGATCCTCGACGCCGTCCGCAATGTGTGCAAATCATCGTCGCCGGCGCTGGAGAATATCGTGCACGGCACATTCACGATCGCGAAAGTCCTGAATTCGGAGAGATTCTCTCGCGCGGCCGAGCAGTTGACCCACACGTTGGGTGGATTCAATGACGCGGCCGCCCGTTTCTGCACCGGCTTGGTGGAAGTGCTGGCTGCCGAAGCGCGGCGAGCAACGGCTGAAGGAGACCTCCGGGAAGGCATAGACGCCGAAGTGCTGAGCGAGTCTATCGTTGCGGGAATTCTCGGAATCCAATTGCTCTCCAACGCGCTCTCTTCAGATGGCATAAGTGGCGGCGTCGATATCGCCGGGCGATTAAGCGAAATATGGGAACTCATGCTTCCCGGCATCGTTTGCGAAACGTCGCTGCCTTATTTCCAACAATTCCTGCGGCGCGAGGCGATGCGCCATTCTCACAGCGCGGTTCCGCGAGAAGATAACGGGACTCAGCCGGGAATCGGCTAGGGCCCGGTCAAGCTCCCGGGGCCGCGGGCCGAGCCGCCCGGCTCCGCTGGAGCCTCGGTTTCGGAGCCGGCGGCGCGCGCATTCAACACGTGCCTAGTATTCGCCCGGCGTACCGATGGAATGCATACTGTTTGGTTGATGCACCGAAAGTATTTCGTTCGAGGCCTCGCCCTTCTCGGACTTCGCTAACGCCCCTCTTGCCACAGCTGCTCGGTCAGGTCCTGGAACACCGCCAGGGCGAATTGGTCGTCCGCCCGCCGCACCGCCGACCTGCTCATCAGCGCCCGGACGACCGAACCGTCTTTGTGCAGCAACTCGACGACCATGTTCGCGAGGGCGTTGACGACCGACAGCAGCGATTCCGACTCGGGCGCCTCGTGGAAAATCTGCTCGAACCGCAGCGCCAGCACCTCGTCCGGTTCGCACCCGACCATCTCGGCGAAGGCCGAGTTGGTGAACAGGATGCTGCCGTCGTGACCGATGGCGAGCACGGGGACCGGAATCCGCTCCAATACGACCAGGGCGGGAAGCTCCTGCAACGCCGTCATCGGCGATTGAGCAGGCGGGGTTCGTCGACGGTCCACGGCCCGATTATCGCCTATTGCGAGGGCGGTACCGTGCGCCTTCTTATTAACAGACCCGTCGAAGTTCTTTGGGGCGCTTCGCTTGTCTCACCCCGCCTGAGGCTCGGCCGGCTGGTAGCGGGGGAACACGCCCGTCGGCGTGGGCAGCGCGGTGCCGGCGACCAGCCGCGTGCCGATGGCGGAGAAAGCGCGTTGGTCCGCGGCCTGGCCGAGCAGGTCGAGCAGCTTGCCCGCCGACTCCGGCATGACCGGCTGAACCAGCAGCGCCGCGATGCGCACCGCCTCGCATGTCGTGTAGAGGACCGTCCGGAACCGCGCCCGGTCCCGTTCGGACTCGCTCTTGCGCAGCACCCACGGCTGCTGCGCCGAGAAGTATTTGTTCGCGTCGCCCAGCATCAGCCAGACGGCTTCGAGGGCCAGGTGCAGCGCCTGCTCGTCGAAGCTGGCGCGTACCCGCTCCAGCAGCCCGTCGGCCGTCGCGAGCAGGTCGGCGTCGGCGTCGGTGAGCTCGCCCGGCTCGGGCACCACCCCGCCGAGGTTCTTGGCAACCATGGACAGCGACCGCTGCGCCAGGTTGCCCAGTTCGTTGGCCAGGTCGGTGTTGATCCGGGTGACGATGGCTTCCTCGGAGTAATTGCCGTCCTGGCCGAAGGGGACCTCGCGCAGCAGGAAGTAGCGGACCTGGTCGACCCCCAACGTCTCGGCAAGCGCCACGGGGTCGACCACGTTACCCAGCGACTTGCTCATCTTCTCGCCCCGGTGATGCAGGAACCCGTGCGCGAACACCCGGCGGGGCAGCTCGATGCCGGCCGACATCAGAAACGCCGGCCAGTAGACGGCGTGGAACCGAATGATGTCCTTGCCGATCATGTGCAGGTCGGCCGGCCAGAAGCGGCGGTACAGCTCCGAGTCCGTGTCCGGGAAGCCGGCCCCGGTCAGGTAATTGGTCAGCGCGTCCACCCAGACGTACATGACGTGCGCGGGGTCGTCGGGCACGGGGACGCCCCAGTCGAACGAGGTCCGCGAGATCGAGATGTCGGCCAGCCCGCCCGAGACGAAGCTGATCACCTCGTTGCGCCGCACCTCCGGGGCGATGAAGCCGGGGTTGGCGTCGTAGTGCGCGAGCAGCCTGTCCGCATAGGCCGATAGCCGGAAGAAGTAGGACTGCTCCTCGGTCCAGGTCACCGCGGCGCCGGTCTCGGTCGCCACCCGCGAGCCGTCGTCGAGGAGCTGGGTCTCCGACTCGAAGAAGAACCGCTCGTCGCGCACCGAGTACCACCCGGAGTAATTGTCGAGGTAGATGTCGCCGGCCGCCGCCATCCGCCGCCAGATCTCCTTGGACGCCTCGTAATGGTCGGGATCGGTGGTGCGGATGAAGCGGTCGAAGGAGATGTTGAGCGCCTCCTGGACGCGCTGGAACACGTCGGAGTTGCGCCTGGCCAGCTGGGCCGTCGGGACGCCCGCCACCGCGGCGGCCTGCGCGACCTTGAGGCCGTGCTCGTCCGTCCCGGTCAGGAAGCGCACGTCGAAGCCGTCCAGCCGCTTGAACCGGGCGATCGCATCGGTGGCGATGTATTCGTACGCGTGGCCCACGTGCGGCGCGGCGTTCGGATACGCGATCGCGGTGGTGACGTAATAGGGCTTCATGTCGGAGTCCACCCTATTGTGTCCGGGTGAGCTCTGACCGACGTGGTGAACGCGGGATGCCTCCGGCCCCCGAGCCGCTGGTGCCGCTGATCGACGCCCACACGCACCTCGACGCGTGCGGCGCACGGGACGCCGACGGGGTCAGGGCCATCGTGGACCGCGCCGAGGCGGTCGGCGTCGAAGCGGTGGTCACCATCGCCGACGACCTGGAATCGGCGCGCTGGGCGGCGGCCGCGACCGACTGGGATCCGCGCGTGTACGCCGCGGTCGCGCTACACCCGACCCGGGCCAACGCGCTGGACGAGGCCGCCCGCGCCGAGATCGAGCGGCTCGTCGCCGAACCGCGGGTGGTCGCTGTTGGTGAAACCGGCCTGGACCTCTATTGGCCGGGGCGCCTGGACGGCTGCGCCGAGCCAGGCGTGCAACGTGAGGCGTTCGCGTGGCACATCGACCTGGCCAAGCGCTGCCGCAAACCGCTGATGATCCACAACCGGGAGGCCGACGCCGAAGTGCTGGACGTGCTCGCGGCCGAGGGCCCGCCGGAGGCCGTGATCTTCCACTGCTTCTCGTCGGACGCCGCGATGGCCCGCCGCTGCGTCGACGCGGGCTGGTTGCTCAGCCTGTCCGGGACGGCGAGCTTCCGCAACGCCCGCGCCCTGCGCGAAGCCATCCCGCTGATCCCGGCCGAGCTGCTGCTGGTCGAGACCGACGCACCTTTTCTGACGCCGCATCCCTACCGCGGCGCAGCGAACGAGCCATATTGCCTGCCCTACACCGTGCGGGCGGTCGCTGAACTGGTCGATCGTCGTGCGGAGGAATTGGCCGCGATCACCACCAGCAATGCGCGCAGGGTCTATGGGCTGCCGCCGGCGGACCCGTGATTTCCTTAACACCACCGCGCCGGAGTTGCTCAACATTGGCCGGTTCGTTACCGTCTTGTGATCGTACTGCGGGCCCCCGGGCCCATTTGTCTTTTTGCTACCGAATGATTCGTTGACGTGGTTGCTGAGGTCGGGGTAGACGCGCTTTGAATGTATTGACAAAACTTCATCAGACCCCATCTGCATCGTTGCGGCTCGTCGTCGGAGGGCTGCTGTTGGTGCTGGCCTTCGCCGGTGGGTTCGCCGTGTCGGTTAGCAAGACGGTGACTTTGACCGTCGACGGCATCGCGATGCGGGTGACCACGATGAAGTCGCGGGTGATCGACATCGTCCAGGAAAACGGCTTCACCATCGACGAGCGCGACGACCTGTACCCGGCCGCCGACGTCCAGGTCCGCGACGCCGCCAATATCGTGCTGCGGCGCAGCCGGCCCCTGCAGATCTCGCTGGACGGCCACGGCTCCAAGCAGGTATGGACGACGGCGTCGACCGTGGACGAGGCGCTGGCGCAGCTCGCCATGACCGACACCGCGCCGGCCGCGGCCTCACGCGGCAGCCGCGTGCCGCTGGCGGGGATGGCGCTGCCGGTCGTCAGCGCCAAGACGGTCCAGATCAACGACGGCGGCGCCGTGCGGACGGTGCACATGCCGGCGCCGAATGTCGGCGCGCTGCTGAGCGCGGTCGGCGCGCCGCTGCAGGAGAGCGATCAGGCGGTCCCCAGCGCGACGGCGCCCATCGTGGACGGCATGCAGATCCAGGTGACGCGCAACCGGATCCAGCAGGTGACCGAGCGCATTCCGCTGCCACCGAACTCCCGGCGCGTCGAGGATCCGGACATGAACATGAGCCGTCAGGTCGTCGAGGACGCGGGCAGCCCGGGGACGCAGGACGTGACCTTCGCGGTGGCGACCGTCAACGGCATCGAGACCGGACGGCTGCCGATCGCCAACACCGTGATCGCGCCGGCCCGTGATGCCGTGGTACGCGTGGGCACCAAGCCGGGCACCGACGTGCCCCCGGTGACCAACGGGTCGATCTGGGACGCGATCGCCGGCTGCGAGGCCGGTGGGAACTGGGCGGTCAACACCGGCAACGGGTATTACGGCGGTGTGCAGTTCGACCAGGGCACGTGGGAGCGCAACGGTGGGCTGCGGTTCGCCCCGCGCGCAGACCTCGCCACCCGCGAAGAGCAGATCACCGTCGCCGAGGTGACCCGGGAGCGCCAGGGCTGGGGCGCCTGGCCGGTGTGCAGCGGAAGGGCCGGGGCGAGCTGACCATCCGGCTGCTCGGTCGCACCGAGATCAGGCAGCTGGCCAAGGAGCTCGATTTCCGGCCACGCAAGTCGCTCGGACAGAACTTCGTCCACGACGCCAACACCGTTCGGCGGATCGTCACCACCTCAGGGGTGAGCCGGTCCGACCACGTCCTGGAGGTCGGCCCCGGACTCGGGTCGCTCACGTTGGCGCTGCTCGACCGCGGCGCCACTGTCACGGCCATCGAGATCGACCCGGTGCTCGCCGGACGGCTGCCGCAGACTATTGCCGAGCACTCGAACAGCGAGGGCAACCGGCTGGGGGTGGTCAATCGCGACGTGCTGACCCTGCGCCGCGACGAACTCCCCGCCGAGCCGACTGCCCTGGTCGCGAACCTGCCCTACAACGTCGCCGTGCCCGCGCTGCTGCACCTGCTGGCCGAATTCCCGTCGATCCGGGTCGTGACGGTCATGGTGCAGGCCGAGGTCGCCGAGCGTCTCGCGGCGGAGCCGGGCGGCAAGGAGTACGGGGTGCCGAGCGTCAAGGTCCGCTTCTTCGGAAGGGTGCGTCGCTGCGGCATGGTGTCGCCCACCGTCTTCTGGCCGATCCCGCGCGTCTACTCGGGACTGGTGCGCATCGATCGGTACGAGACCTCGCCGTGGCCAACCGACGACGACTTCCGCCGGCGGGTGTTCGCGCTGGTGGACATCGCGTTCGCGCAGCGGCGCAAGACCTGTCGCAACGCGTTCGCCGAATGGGCGGGTTCGGGGAACGCGTCGGCGAATCGGTTGCTGGCCGCCAGCATCGACCCCGCCCGGCGCGGCGAGACGCTGTCCGTCGACGACTTCGTGCGGCTCCTGCAGCGGTCCACCGCGGGTACCGACGGCCCGGACGGTTCGCGTTCGCAGGCGTCCGCGGGCTGACGTGTCGTCGGGCGCCGTTGCATGTGGTCCGGTTGGCGCGGCGATAGTCTGCTGCGGTGGCTGACAGGGCTGACAGGGGCCGATCGTGACTGACGGCAACACCGCCGCGCAGTGGGTGCCCACCGGGTCGGTCACCGTGCGGGTGCCCGGCAAGGTCAACCTCTACCTGGCCGTCGATGACCGCCGCCAGGACGGCTATCACGACCTGACGACGGTGTTCCAGGCCGTCTCGCTCCTGGACGAGGTGACGGTCCGCAACGCCGACGTGCTGTCGCTGGAACTCGTCGGCGAGGGCGCCGACAAGCTGCCCACCGACGAACGCAACCTCGCCTGGCGGGCCGCCGAACTGATGGCCGACCACGTCGGCCGGGCGCCCGACGTCTCGATCTTCATCGACAAGTCCATCCCGGTGGCCGGCGGCATGGCCGGCGGCAGCGCCGACGCCGCGGCCGTGCTGGTGGCGATGAATTCGCTCTGGGAGCTCAACGTGCCGCGGCGCGACCTGCGCATGCTCGCGGCGCGGCTGGGCAGCGACGTGCCGTTCGCGTTGCACGGCGGTACCGCGCTGGGCACCGGGCGGGGCGAGGAGCTGGCGACCGTATTGTCGCGCAACACCTTCCACTGGGTGCTGGCGTTCGCCGACGGCGAGCTGCTCACGCCCAAGGTCTTCGCCGAGCTGGACCGGTTGCGGGAGGCGGGGGACCCGCCACGGCTCGGCGGGCCCGGCCCGGTGCTGGCGGCCCTGGCCGCGGGCGACGCCCAGCAGTTGGCATCGCTGCTGGGCAATGAGCTGCAGGCCGCCGCGGTCAGCCTGCAGCCATCGCTGCGGCGCGCGCTGCGCGCGGGAGTCGACGCCGGCGCACTGGCGGGCATCGTGTCCGGGTCCGGCCCGACCTGTGCCTTCCTGTGTTCCTCGGCCGCCGCGGCGGTGGATGTCGGCACCGAGTTGTCGGGTGCGGGAGTCTGCCGTACTGTGCGGGTCGCCACCGGACCGGTGGCCGGCGCGCGCGTCGTGTCGGCCCCCACCGAGGTGTGAAAATTCGAACTCGGCGCCGCGAAAGTTTGGCGGTTACTTAAGAGGAGTTTAAGATGGCTCGCGGTGACGAATAGCGAAAAGCGGGACCACCCGACTTCGTCCGCCGGGAGTGCCGGGGGGCGGCTGTTTCGTGGGCGGTCGACCACGGTTTTCGCTGAGCCCGCGGTCGCCGACGGGCCGCCGATTCGAGATCTAACCGCCGCCCAACTGTGCTCGCGCGCCTGCTACCACGTGGCAGCCGGCGAGCGGAACATGAGACTTACGGGCCTTGGGACAGCGCCGAAACCGAGGAGGTTTTTGTGAGCAGGTTTACCGAGAAGATGTACCGAAATGCCCGCAACACGACGGCGGGCATGGTCACCGGTGAACCCCACAACCCCGTCCGGCACACGTGGGGCGAGGTCCACGAGCGCGCGCGACGCATCGCGGGCGGTCTCGCCGCCGCGGGCATCGGCCTCGGTGACGCGGTCGGCGTGCTCGCCGGCCTGCCGGTGGAGATCGCGCCGACGGCGCAGGGTCTGTGGATGCGCGGCGCCAGCCTGACGATGCTGCACCAGCCGACGCCCCGCACCGACCTCGTCGTCTGGGCCGAGGACACCATGACCGTCATCGGCATGATCGAGGCCAAGGCCGTCATCGTCTCCGAACCGTTCCTGGTGGCGATCCCCGTGCTCGAGGAGAAGGGCATCAAGGTCCTCACCGTCGGCGACCTGCTGGCGGCGGAGCCGATCGACCCCGTCGAGGTCGGCGAGGACGACCTGGCACTGATGCAGCTGACGTCCGGTTCCACCGGGTCGCCCAAGGCGGTCCAGATCACCCACCGCAACATCTACTCCAACGCCGAGGCGATGTTCATCGGCGCACAATACGACGTCGAGAGCGACGTCATGGTCAGCTGGCTGCCGTGCTTCCACGACATGGGCATGGTCGGCTTCCTGACCATCCCGATGTACTTCGGCGCCGAGCTGGTCAAGGTCACGCCGATGGACTTCCTGCGCGACACGCTGCTGTGGGCCAAGCTCATCGACAAGTACAAGGGCACCATGACCGCGGCGCCCAACTTCGCGTACGCGCTGCTGGCCAAGCGGTTGCGTCGCAACGCCAAGCCGGGTGACTTCGACCTGTCGACGCTGCGCTTCGCGCTGTCCGGCGCCGAGCCCGTCGAGCCCGCCGACGTCGAGGACCTGCTGGACGCGGGCAGGCCGTTCGGGTTGAAGCCCTCGGCGATCCTGCCGGCCTATGGCATGGCCGAGACGACGCTGGCCGTGTCGTTCTCCGAGTGCAACGCCGGCCTGGTCGTCGACGAGGTCGACGCCGACCTGCTGGCCGCGCTGCGGCGTGCGGTGCCGGCCACCAAGGGCAACACCCGCCGGCTGGCGACGCTCGGTCCGCTGCTCAAGGACCTCGAGGCCCGCATCATCGACGAGAACGGCAACGTGATGCCGCCCCGCGGCGTCGGCGTCATCGAATTGCGCGGCGAGTCGCTGACTCCCGGCTACCTCACCATGGGCGGCTTCATCCCGGCGCAGGACGAGCACGGCTGGTACGACACGGGTGACCTCGGCTACCTCACCGAGGATGGCCACGTGGTGGTGTGCGGCCGCGTCAAGGACGTCATCATCATGGCCGGGCGCAATATCTACCCCACCGACATCGAGCGGGCGGCCGGTCGCGTGGAGGGGGTGCGGCCGGGCTGCGCCGTCGCGGTGCGCCTGGACGCCGGACACTCCCGCGAGACGTTCGCCGTCGCCGTCGAGTCCAACGCCTGGCAGGACCCCGCCGAGGTGCGGCGCATCGAGCACCAGGTCGCCCACGAGGTGGTGGCCGAGGTCGACGTGCGGCCGCGCAACGTCGTGGTGCTGGGGCCCGGGACGATCCCCAAGACGCCGTCGGGCAAGCTGCGCCGGTCGAATTCGATCACGCTGGTCAGCTAGGGTCCGTCGGCGCGAGCGTCCGCAAACTGCCGCATTCCGCGGCGTGTCCCCGTACAGACACGGTCGCTCGCCGGGGCTTTACCAGGCGTGGACGCGGTTCTGCGCCGGCTCCAGCCCCAGCTCGATGAGCAGTTCGGTCGCGTCGGCGGCCTGCTCGCAGATGGCCGGAACCTCGGTGCGCTCGGCCGCGGTGAAGTTCTCCAGCACGAACGCCGCGGGGTCCTTGCGTCCGGGCGGACGGCCGATCCCGATGCGGACGCGTTGGAAGTCCTTGCTACCCAACGCCGCGGCTATCGACCGCAGCCCGTTGTGGCCGCCCTCGCCGCCGCCGATCTTGAGCCGGATGCGGCCGAAGTCGAGGTCCAGGTCGTCGTGCAGGACGATGAGGTCGCCCGGCGCCACCGAATAGAACTTCGCCAGCGGCCCGACCTGGCGGCCGGACTCGTTCATGTAGCAGCGCGGTTTGGCCAGCACCACGGCTCGCCCGGCCAGTCGGCCGCCGACGATCTCGGCACCGGACTTCTTGTGCGCCTTGAATTTCGAGCCCAGCCGCGCGGCGAGCAGGTCGGCCACCATGAAGCCGACGTTGTGCCGGGTGCGGGCGTAGTTGTCCCCGGGGTTGCCCAGGCCGACCACCAGCAACGGCTCGGCCATGTCGCGAGCCGCCTACTCGGACTCTTCGGGTGCGCCGGCCTCTTCCGCCTCCGCGGTCTCGGCTTCCTCCGTCGCCGCCTCGCCTTCCAGGTCTTCCGCGGTCGGCGAGGTCACGACGTTCACCACCAGCGTCTCGGGGTCGGAGATGAGGTTGACACCCCGCGGCAGCTCGATCTGGCCCGCGGTGATCTGGGTGCCTTCCGGGGCGCCCTCGACCGATACCGTCAGCTGCTCGGGAATCGACAGGGCCTCGGCCTCGATCTCGATGGCGTTCGTCTCCTGGGTGACCATGGTGCCGGGTGCCGCGTCGCCCTCGACGACGACGCTGACCTCGACGACCACCTTCTCGCCGCGGCGCACGACCAGCAGGTCGGCGTGCTGGATGGTGCGGCGGATCGGGTGGATGTCGAGCGCCTTGGTCAGGGCCAGCTGTTCCTTGCCGTCGATGTCCAGGGTCAGCACCGCGTTGGTGCCCGCGTGCCGGAGGACGGCCGCGAAGTCGTGGCCCGGCAACTCGAGGTGCTGCGGCTCGGAGCCGTGGCCGTAGAGGACGGCGGGAATCTTGCCCTCGCGGCGGGCGCGCCGCGAGGCGCCCTTGCCGGTTTCGGTACGCACCGACGCCTGCAATTGGTTGACTGCTGACTTGGCCATTTGTCGCTCCTGTGTGCTCGATTCGGGGGGCACGGTGAGGTCGCGACGAGAAGTCGGTCTCCGTCGATAACGGTTGCCAGCATGCTGGCCACCCTCGCCGTGACGCCCGGTCAGGGTAACGCATGGGCGCCTTGCGGGAGAAATCGGTCGTCGAGTGTGCATTCCGGGCGTCGGGTGTGCACACACGGCGGCGGATCCGCGAAAATCCCGCCCTGGACGCACAACGAACGCCCAAGCCGCACACTCGAGCGGCCTGGCCGACTCAGAGCGGAAACTTGACGCCGGTCAGGTGCTCGGACAGGTCCCACAGCGTCGCGGCCGTCGCCTCGTCCTGGGCCCGCCGGCTGCGCCCGATCGGCTGTGTGCGCCCGACGTATCCGAACCGCGGCCCGACGAACGTGTCACCCGGCAGGTCCTGCGACGCCGCGTACAGGGTTTGCCGGGCGCCGTAGTCGGCGTCCGTGGCCATCACCCGGGTCGCGGCCGACACCACCGCGTCGGTGAGCTTCCCCGATCGGTGAGTTTGGGCAAGGCGCCCGTCACGACCATGGTGGCAATCTCGCCGAGACGCCTCACGTCCCGGGCCGCCTGACGACGTCGCAATCCCGGGGTTCCACCTGACCGTCGCCCATCACTTCCTCGCGACGACGAATCCCTTGATGATCGCCTCGATGTCGGAGGACTGCGCGACGGCCTGGTCGGCCAGGCCGGTGATGGTCAACTGAACCAGGTACCGCTGGTTGGCGGGCGGCGACCCGGTGGGGATGACCATCCGGTTCCAGCTGTGCAGCCGGGTGCCGTCGAGGTCGTAGCTGCCCTGGATCTCCGACGACGGGAAACCGTTGTAGTCCGCCGTCGAGGCATCCAATTGCCGGAAATTCTCGAACAATTGGGCGTCGTCGTTGCCGTGCTTGATGACCTGCGCCGGGTCGAAATCGCCCTGCAGCTTGAACACGACCAGCCGCGCGGTCGGGTATTTGCCGCCCTTCGAGATCATCACCGTCTCCGGTTTGATGTTCGGGTTGCTCGCCACCGACCAGCCCGGTGGCGTCGGCATCGACACCGTGAGGTCAGGCAGGGCGGACGGCGCCACCTGCTGGCCGGTGACGCCGAGGTCGCGCAGGTACTGCGATAGCGGGACGGGCTTCGCGGTGGTCGTGGGGGTCGCGCTGGTGGTCGAGGTCTTCGACCAAATCGACTGGTAGTCAGGCGCCTTCGGGCCGCAGCCGGCGGCCGAGAGCGCGGCTGCAGCGGCAACGGCCGCCCACGCCCGTCTCACAGAATTTCGCGGACCGCATCGACCGGCCGCGCCAGCCGGGTGCCCTTCGGGGTGATGACGAACGGCCGCTCGATCAGGATCGGGTGCTCGGCCATGGCATCGAGCAGTTGGTCATCGGTCGCGTCGGCGAGCCCGAGTTCGGCATACAGCGGCTCATGCTTGCGCACCGCGGCACGCACGTCGATGCCGGCGTCGCGGATCAGCCGGGCCAACTCGTCACGCGACGGCGGGGTCTTGAGGTACTGGACAACCTTGGGCTGGATCCCGTTGTCCCGCAACAATTCCAGGGTCTTGCGCGAGGTGCTGCATTTCGGGTTGTGGTAGATGACCGAGCCAACAGCCATCTAGGCGTCCCCGTCGAACAGTCCCGTGACGGAGCCGTTTTCGAAGACGGCCCGGATGGTGCTGGCCAGCAGCGGCGCGATCGACAGGACGGTCAGCTGGGGGAAGCGCTTCTCCTCGCCGATCGGGAGCGTGTTCGTGACGATCACTTCCCGGGCGCCGCACGCCGCCAGCCGCTCGGCGGCCGGGTCCGAGAGCACGCCGTGCGTCGCGGCGATGATCACGTCCTTGGCGCCGGCGTCGTGCAGCAGCTTCACCGCGCCGGCGATGGTGCCGCCGGTGTCGATCATGTCGTCGATCAGCACACACGTCCGGCCCGCGACTTCGCCGACGACGCGGTTGGAGACCACCTGGTTGGGCACCCGCGGGTCGCGCGTCTTGTGGATGAACGCCAGCGGGACGCCATCCAGGGCGTCGGCCCATTTCTCGGCGACGCGCACCCGGCCGGAGTCGGGCGAGACCACGACCATGTTGCCGTCGGGGTAGTTGTCGCGGATGTAGCCGGTCAGCAGGTTCTGGCCGCGCATGTGGTCGACCGGCCCGTCGAAGAAGCCCTGGATCTGATCGGTGTGCAGGTCGACGGTGACGATCCGGTCGGCGCCGGCGGTCTTGAGCAGGTCGGCGACCAGCCGCGCGGAGATCGGTTCGCGGCCGCGGTGCTTCTTGTCCTGCCGCGCGTAGGGATAGAAGGGCATGACGGCGGTGATCCGCTTGGCGCTGCCCCGCTTGAGCGCGTCGATCATGATGAGCTGTTCCATCAGCCACTGGTTGACCGGCGCCGGGGCCGACTGCAGCACGAACGCGTCGCACCCGCGCACCGACTCTTGGAAGCGCACGAAGATCTCGCCGTTGGCGAAATCGCGCGCCGTCTGCGCGGTGACGTGGACGTCGAGCTCTTTCGCCACCTGCTCGGCGAGCTCGGGATGCGCCCGGCCGCTGAACAGCATCAGGTTTTTGCGGTTGTCGGTCCAGTCGTGGCTCAACGCACTGCCCTCGCCGTATCGGATCGAAATGGACGCCTCATGGTACGCGACCGGCCTTGATGTGCTCGCGCGCCGACGGTCACGGCGCCGGATCGCCGGATCGCTCGGAGGCCTGCTGGGCCGCCTGGGCGGCCGCGCTGCCCGGCCGCTTGCGCTGCACCCAGCCCTCGATGTTGCGTTGCGGGCCCGCCGACACGGCGAGCGCGCCCGGGGGAACGTCCTCGCGCACGACGGTGCCGGCGCCGGTGTAGGCCCCGTCGCCGACGGTGACGGGGGCCACGAACATGGTGTCCGAGCCGGTCCGCACGTGCGAGCCGATGGTGGTGCGTCGTTTGGATTCGCCGTCGTAGTTGACGAACACGCTCGACGCCCCGATGTTGCTGTGCTCGCCGATGTCCGCATCGCCGACGTAGGTCAGATGCGGAACCTTGGTGCCGGCGCCGATGGTGGCGTTCTTGGTCTCGACGAACGCGCCCAGCTTGCCGTCGGCGCCCAGCTCGGTGCCGGGCCGCAGGTAGGCGAACGGGCCGACCGTGGCGCCGGCCCCGATCGACGACGAGGTGGCGTGGGTGCGGACGACGGACGCGCCGTCACCGACCGCGACGTCGGTGAGCGTCGTGTCCGGCCCGACGTCGCAGCGTCCGCCGATGCGGGTGCGTCCCAGCAGCTGGGTTCCCGGCCGGATCACGGTGTCGCGGCCGATCGTCACGTCGACGTCGATCCAGGTGGTGGCGGGATCGACGACGGTGACGCCGGATAGCTGGTGGGCGGCGACGATCCGCCGGTTGAGCTCTGCGCCCAGCTGGGCCAGTTGCAGGCGGTTGTTGACCCCGGCCACCAGCGCGCTGTCGTCGACGTGCCGCGCGTGGACCGTGAGGCCGTCGCCGCGCAGGATCGCGATGACGTCGGTGAGGTAGAGCTCCTGCTGGGCGTTGTCGGAGCTCAGCCGGCTCAGCGCCGAGCGCAGCGCGGCGACGTCGAAGGCGTAGACACCGGCGTTGACCTCCCGGATCTCGCGCTGCGAGGGCGTCGCGTCGGTGTGTTCGACGATCGCCGTGACTTCGTCGTCCTGCGTGCGCAGGATGCGCCCGTAACCCGCGGGATCGTCGAGCGTGGTGGTCAGCACGGTGGCCGCCGGCCCGGCGGCGGTGTGGCTGGCGACCAGGGCCGCCAGGGTGTCGGCGTCCAGCAGCGGCGTGTCACCCGAGGCGACCACGACGGTGCCGGCATAGTCGTCGGGCAGCGCGGACAGCCCGCAGCGGACCGCGTGGCCGGTGCCCATCGGCCGATCCTGCAACGCGACGTCGATCCCGCGCCCGAGGGTGTCGGCGAGCTCGGCGACCAGCGGCGCGATGCGTTGGTGGTCGTGGCCGAGGACGACGATCAGGTGCTGGGGGGCGACTTTGGCGATGGCGTGCAGCGAGTGCGACAGCATGCTGCGGCCGGCGATGGTATGCAGCACCTTCGGGGTGTCGGACCGCATTCGGGTGCCGGGTCCGGCCGCGAGCACCAGGACCGCGGTATCACCACGAAACGACATTCAACTCTCCTATTGCCCTCGGGGGCGTACGTGCGTGTCGGTACGCCGACACGCCGTTAAGCGTGTCATTTCACGCACGCTCGCGGCAAAGGGCGGTGCCGTTCGGACGCTCCGTCGCCAGGACTCGAACCTGAACTCTCAGAACCAAAATCTGATGTGCTGCCGATTACACCACGACGGATTGCGCCAACAAGACTTTAGACGGTGCGCGGGCCGTCGGCGGCGTCAGGGAAAGCCCGCCCGAGCGGATACCCTGATGGACGTGGCTGCGCTGGACAAGGAGCCGGACAAGGAGGCGCGGGCCCCCCGCGCCCGGATGACCGGGACCGAACGCCGGCAGCAACTCATCGGCATCGCGCGCTCGCTGTTCG
Source organism: Mycobacterium saskatchewanense (assembly GCF_010729105.1). Taxonomy (NCBI): domain Bacteria; kingdom Bacillati; phylum Actinomycetota; class Actinomycetes; order Mycobacteriales; family Mycobacteriaceae; genus Mycobacterium; species Mycobacterium saskatchewanense. The sequence goes on along the minus strand of NZ_AP022573.1, from coordinate 2,514,767 downwards.
CCGAGCGCGGGTACGAGGGCACCTCGATCGAGGAGATCGCGCAGCGCGCCAACGTCTCCAAGCCCGTCGTCTACGAGCACTTCGGCGGCAAGGAGGGTCTCTACGCCGTCGTCGTCGACCGCGAGATGTCGGCGCTGCTCGACGGCATCACCTCGTCGCTGACCAACAACCGCTCCCGCGTGCGGGTCGAGCTGGTTGCGCTGGCGCTGCTCACCTACGTCGAGGAACGCACCGACGGGTTCCGGATCATGATCCGCGACTCGCCGGCCGCGATCAGCTCCGGCACCTACTCCAGCCTGCTCAACGACGCCGTCAGCCAGGTCAGTTCCATCCTCGCCGGCGACTTCGCCCGTCGCGGCCTGGACCCGGAGCTGGCGCCGCTCTACGCGCAGGCGCTGGTCGGCTCGGTGTCGATGACGGCCCAGTGGTGGCTGGACACGCGCGAACCCAAGAAAGAAGTGGTCGCAGCCCACCTGGTCAACCTGATGTGGAATGGCCTGGCCCACCTCGAGGCCGACCCCCGGCTGCAGGACGAATGACGGGCGCTAACCGAGGTCGCGGGCCAGCAGGTCCGCGATCGTTTCGCGGCGGACCAGCTCGCGGGCCCGCCCGTCCCTGACCGCCACCACGGGCGGCCGGCCGACCAGGTTGTAGTTCGACGCCATGCTGTGGTGATAGGCGCCGGTGCAGGCCACCGCCAGCACGTCGCCGGGATTCACGTCGGCAGGCAGCTCGATGTCGCGGGCGATCTCGTCGCCCGCCTCGCAGTGCCGGCCGGCCACGGTGACGCGCTGGCGGGCCGCCCGGGAATGCCGGTTCGCCAGCGCGACGGTGTACCGGGAGCCGTATATCGCTACGCGGGGGTTGTCGCTCATGCCGCCGTCGACGGCCACGAAACTGCGGTCACCCGGCTGCGTCCTCACCGAGCACACCCGATACAGCGTCACCCCGGCCCGGCCGCCGATCGCGCGGCCGGGCTCCACCACGACCGTCGGCCGCGGGAAGTGCTCGGCCGCGCAGGCCTCGTCCAGCGCGTCCTCGATGACGCGTCCCAGCTCGTCGAGGTCGAGCTCCGGATCCCCGGGCATGTAGGGGATGGCGTGCCCGCCGCCGATGTTCAGCTCGGTGAGGATGACGCCGTGCCGGGCGCGGATGTCGGCCATGGCGGCGACCACCCGGCGAATCGCCTCGCCGTAGGGCGCGGCGTCGCTGACCTGCGAACCGAGATGGCAGTGCAGGCCCGCCAGATCGAGGCTGGGATGCGCCAGCACGCGGTTCACGGCCTCGGCGGCGTGGCCGGCAGCCAGTGAGAACCCGAATTTCTGGTCGGCGATGCCGGTCGTGACCGCGCGATGGCCGTGGATGTCGACGTCGGGCGTCACCCGGACGAGCACCGGCTGGCGCCGGCGCGCCGCCCCCGCGAGGTAGGCGATCTCGATCCACGAGTCCACCACGATCCGCCCGACGCCGGCGCGCACCGCGTCGCGCAACTCGTCGGGCGATTTCGCATTGCCGTGCATGACGATGCGCGCCGGGTCCACCCCGCCGGCCACGGCGACGGCCAGCTCACCACTCGAGCAGACGTCGACCCCGAGGCACTCCTCGCGGGCCCAGCGCGCCACCGCGGTCGTCAGCAGCGCCTTTCCGGCGTAGACCACGTCGATGCCGCGCAGCGCCTTGCGGTAATGGCGGGCGCGCCGCCGAAAGTCGGTCTCGTCCAGGACGTAGGCGGGCGTTCCGAACTCGTTCGCGATATCGACCAGGGGTACACCGCCGACGCAGAGGCGGCCCTCGTCGTCGGAGTGGGTGGTGACCGGCCAGACCGCAGGATCGAACCGCCGGGGCACCGCCCGACCCAGGGGCCGCACGAAATCCAGCAATGTCATGGTTACACCGTGCGCCCGAGGAGGACCGGGTGCCGCCCCCCTTGACGAACCTTTGACGGCGCCGGGCCCGATATTGACGTCCTTCGGCGCACCTAGAATGGATTCATCATGACCGCACCGGGGACTGCTCATCCAGAAACCCCGATCGCGGGTCTCGTCGACCTGGCGCTCACCGCGCCGACCTTCCAGCAGCTCATCGATGCGGCGGCGGCCCGGCCCCCCGAGCTGCACCTGGTCGGTCCAGCCAGCGCGCGGCTGTTCGTCGCCAGCGCGCTGGCGCGGTTGGGCCCTTTGCTCGTCGTGACCGCGACCGGGCGCGAAGCCGACGACCTGACCGCCGAGCTGCGGGGCGTCTTCGGTGACGCCGTGGCCGCCTTCCCCTCGTGGGAGACGCTGCCGCACGAGCGACTTTCGCCGGGCATAGACACCGTCGGCACCCGGCTGACCGTGCTGCGCCGGCTGGCCCACCCCGACGACGCCCGGCTGGGTCCGCCTCTGAAGGTCGTGGTGACCGCGGTGCGCTCGCTGCTGCAGCCGATGACGCCGGAGCTGGGCCTGGTCGAGCCGGTCACGCTGACGGTCGGCCAGGAGGTCGCCTTCTCCGACGTGATCGCCCGGCTGGTCGAGCTGGCCTACAGCCGCGTCGACATGGTCGGCCGCCGCGGCGAATTCGCCGTCCGCGGCGGCATTCTCGACGTCTTCCCGCCGACCGCCGAACACCCGGTGCGCATCGAGTTCTGGGGCGACGAGGTCAGCGAGATGCGGATGTTCGCCGTCGCCGACCAGCGGTCGATACCGGAGATCCACGTCGACACGGTCATCGCGGTGGCCTGCCGCGAACTGCTGATAACCGACGACGTGCGGGAGCGGGCGGCCGCGCTGGCCGCCCGGCACTCCGGCGCCGAGCCCGCCATCACCGGGAGCGTCAGCGACATGCTGGCCAAGCTGGGCGAGGGCATCGCGGTCGACGGCATGGAGGCGCTGCTTCCCGTGCTGCGGCCGGGCGAGCACGTGCTGCTGACCGACCAGCTGGCCGAGGGCACGCCGGTGCTGCTGTGCGATCCCGAAAAGGTGCGCACCCGGGCCGCCGACCTGATCAAGACGGGCAGCGAGTTCTTGGAGGCGTCGTGGTCCGTGGCGGCGTTGGGCACCGACGCGCCCGTCGACGTGGCGCAGTTCGGGGGATCCGGGTTCGCCGAGCTGGACGACGTGCGCGCGGCCGCGGCCGGCGCCGGTCACCCGTGGTGGACGCTGAGCCAGCTGTCCGACGAGTCGGCGACCGAGCTCGACATCCGGCCGTCGCCGTCGGCCCGGGGACACCAGCAAGACATCGACGGCATCTTCGCGATGCTGCGCGCGCACGTCACGACCGGCGGCTACGCGGCCGTCGTCGCGCCGGGCACCGGAACCGCGCACCGCGTCGTCGAGCGGCTCGCCGAATTCGAGACACCCGCGGCCATGCTCGAATGTGCCGCGGCGCCCCGCCCGGGCATCGTCGGCGTGCTCAAGGGCCCATTGCACGACGGCGTCGTGATCCCCGGCGCCAACCTGGTCGTCATCACCGAGACCGACCTCACCGGCAGCCGGGCCACCGCCGTCGAGGGCAAGCGGCTGGCGGCCAAGCGCCGCAACACTGTCGACCCCCTGGCGCTGACCGCCGGCGACCTGGTGGTGCACGACCAGCACGGCATCGGGCGGTTCGTGGAGATGGTCGAGCGCACCGTCGGCGGCGCGCGGCGCGAGTACCTGGTGCTGGAGTACGCGTCCAGCAAAAGGGGCGGTGGTTCCGACAAGCTGTACGTCCCGATGGATTCGCTGGACCAGCTGTCGCGGTATGTCGGCGGGCAGGCGCCGGCGCTGTCCAAGCTCGGCGGCAGCGACTGGGCCAACACCAAGACCAAGGCCCGCCGCGCGGTGCGCGAGATCGCCGGCGAGCTGGTGGCGCTGTACGCCAAGCGGCAGGCCAGCCCCGGCCACGCGTTCGCGCCGGACACCCCGTGGCAGGCCGAGATGGAGGACGCGTTCGGGTTCACCGAGACCGTCGACCAGCTCACCGCCATCACCGAGGTCAAGGCCGACATGGAGAAGCCGATCCCGATGGACCGGGTGATCTGCGGCGACGTCGGCTACGGCAAGACCGAGATCGCGGTCCGGGCGGCGTTCAAGGCGGTGCAGGACGGCAAGCAGGTCGCCGTCCTGGTGCCCACCACGCTGCTCGCCGACCAGCACCTGCAGACGTTCACCGACCGGATGGCCGGGTTCCCGGTGACGGTCAAGGGCCTGTCCCGGTTCACCGACCCCGCCGAGTCGCGCGCCGTGCTCGAGGGCATGGCCGACGGCTCGGTGGACATCGTGATCGGCACCCACCGGCTGTTGCAGACCGGTGTGCGCTGGAAGGACCTCGGCCTGGTCATCGTCGACGAGGAGCAGCGCTTCGGCGTCGAGCACAAGGAGCACATCAAGTCGCTGCGCACCCACGTCGACGTGCTCACCATGAGCGCCACCCCCATCCCGCGCACGCTCGAGATGAGCCTGGCCGGGATCCGCGAGATGTCGACGATCCTGACGCCGCCCGAGGAGCGGTACCCCGTGCTGACCTACGTCGGTCCGCACGACGACAAGCAGGTTGCAGCCGCCTTGCGGCGCGAGCTGCTGCGTGACGGGCAGGTCTTCTACGTGCATAACCGGGTCAGCTCGATCGACCGGGCGGCGGCGCACGTCCGCGAGCTGGTTCCGGAGGCGCGGGTGGTCGTCGCGCACGGGCAGATGCCCGAGGAACGGCTGGAACGCACCGTGCAGGGGTTCTGGAATCGCGAGTACGACATCCTGGTGTGCACCACGATCGTGGAGACCGGCCTGGACATCTCCAATGCCAACACGCTCATCGTCGAGCGCGCCGACACCTTCGGGCTCTCGCAGCTGCACCAGCTGCGGGGCCGGGTCGGGCGCAGCCGCGAACGTGGTTACGCCTACTTCCTGTATCCGCCGGACGCGCCGCTGACCGAGACGGCCTACGACCGGCTGGCCACGATCGCGCAGAACAACGAGCTGGGCGCGGGCATGGCGGTCGCGCTGAAGGACCTGGAGATCCGCGGGGCCGGCAACGTGCTGGGCGTCGAGCAGTCGGGGCACGTCGCGGGGGTCGGTTTCGACCTGTACGTCCGGTTGGTGGGCGAGGCCGTGGAGGCCTACCGGGCCGCGGCGGACGGCCAGACGGTCACCACGGCCGAGGAGCCCAAGGACGTGCGGATCGACCTGCCGGTCGACGCACACCTGCCGCCGGACTACATCGCCAGCGACCGGTTGCGGCTCGAGGCGTACCGGCGACTGGCCGCGGCCGCGGACGACGCGGCGGTCGACGCCGTCATCGAAGAACTCATCGACCGCTACGGTCCGCTGCCCGAACCGGCCCTGCGGCTGGTGGCGGTGGCGCGGCTGCGGCTGCTGTGCCGCGCCGCCGGCATCACCGAGGTGTCGTCCGCGTCGGAGTCGACGGTGAAGCTCTCGCCGATGACGCTGCCCGATTCCGCCCAGGTGCGGTTGAAGCGGATGTACCCGGCCGCGCGGTACCGCGCCACGACGGCCACGGTGCAGGTCCCCATTCCCCGGGACGGGGGTGTCGGCGCGCCGCGCATTCGCGACGTCGAGTTGGTGCAGATGGTGGCCAATTTGGTGACAGCATTGCAAGGTGAACCGCAGAAGGACATCGGCATAACTAGTACGGCAACCGCGGCGGCGGGCAGCGAGGGGCGGCGAGCGCCATGATCCGCGGGGGCGACGAGGCAGAACGGAGCGATGAGGTGGAGCGGCGCCGATGATTGTCGTCCTGTTCGACCCCCGCCGCCCGTCGCTGGTCCCCGTCGAAGCCGTCGAGCACCTCGGCGGCGAGGTGGAGTACACCGAGGAGATGCCGGTCGCGGTGCCGTGGTCGCTGCCGGCGGCACGCCTGGTGCACTCCGGGGACCCCGGGTCCCCGGCGCCGGTGCTGCTGTCCTCGGATCCCGAACACCCCGCGGTCACCGCCCGGCTGGCCGCGGGCGCGCGGCTCATCTCGGCGCCGGACACGCCGCGCGGCGACAAGCTGGTCGACGCCGTCGCGATGATGGACAAGCTTCGCACCGCCGGCCCCTGGGAAAGTGAGCAAACTCACGACTCGTTGCGCCGCTTCCTCCTGGAGGAAACGTATGAGCTCCTGGACGCGGTCCGCAGTGGTGACGCCGACCAACTGCGGGAGGAACTCGGAGATGTGTTGCTGCAGGTGCTATTCCACGCCCGCATCGCCGAGGAGGCGCCCCAGCACCCGTTCACCATCGACGACGTCGCCGCCGCGCTGATGCGCAAGCTGGGCAACCGGGTGCCGGGAGTCCTTGCCGGTCAGACCATTTCGCTCGAGGAACAGTTGGCGCAGTGGGAGGAGCGCAAGGCGGCCGAAAAGCCCCGAAACTCGGCCATGGACGACGTCCACACCGGTCAGCCGGCACTGGCGCTGGCGCAGAAGGTGATTGCGCGCGCCGAAAAAGCCGGCATACCCGCCGACCTCATTCCCGCCGACATGACGTCGATCTCGGTGTCCGCCGACGTGGACGCGGAAAGCGCGCTGCGCACAGCCGTTCTGGAGTTCGTCGACACGGTCCGCAACGCGGAGCGGGCGATCGCCGCCGAGCGCCGCGGCGGCGGCGTGCCCGAGGAGTTCGACCTGGCGCCGCGCGGCGCGGTGAGTGAGGAGGAGTGGCGCGCGCACTGGCCGATCGAGAACCAGCGTCCGGTCGACGCAGCGGATGAGGACGGCGCTGCCCCGGGCGAGGAAGCGGATTAAATTGACGGCCCGCGTAACGGTGTGGCAGCGATCAGCGGAATGTTTGCCGCGTTTATGGCACGTCGACGGGTAATATCGCCGGCGAAGTCGGAAATCCAAGCGGTAGAGACCGGTTTGGTTTGCTAGCCAAGGTTGCTGGCAGCTAATCGGCGAGCGGCGCGGGGCGGGGTTCCACCGACGCCTCAGGACCCCGAAGGCGCCGGGCAGGCCCAAATCTCGTGGGACGATGGCGTAGTTGGTGTAGGGGCAGTTTAGGGGAGCTTCAGACAAGCATGGTGTCGCCGAGGCGTTGGTTGCGGGCGGCCGCCGTGGTCGGCGCTACCGCGATGCTGCTGGCCTCCAGTTGCACCTGGCAGCTCAGCCTGTTCATCCCGGAAGGGGTTCCCCCGCCGGCCGGGGATCCTGTGCCGGCCGTGGACACGCACGCCAGCGGCCGGCCCGCGGACCAGCTGCTTGGCTGGGCTCAGCAGCGGTCGACGGCGCTCGAGATTCCGGTCATCGCGCTGGAGGCCTACGCGTACGCTGCCCGGGTGGCCGAGGTGGAGAACCCGAAATGCCACATCGCCTGGACCACGCTGGCCGGCATCGGGCAGGTCGAGAGCCACCACGGCACCTACCGGGGCGCGAAGTTGTCGCCGAACGGAGACGTGAGCCCGCCCATCCGGGGCGTACGCCTGGACGGCAGCGGCGGAACGCTACGCATCGTCGACAGCGAGCAAGAAGTCACCGACACCGACGGTGTGACGCGCGCCATGGGCCCGATGCAATTCATTCCGGAGACCTGGCGGTTGTACGGCGTCGACGCCCACAACGACGGCCGGGTCAGCCCGGACAACATCGACGACGCGGCGCTCGCGGCAGCCGGTTACCTGTGTTGGCGCGGAAAGGATCTCGGGACCGCTAGGGGATGGATAACCGCGCTGCGGGCCTACAACAACTCCGGTGTCTACGCGCGCGCGGTTCGCGACTGGGCGACCGCCTATGCGGCGGGTCACCCGCTGTAGCAGGATGTACCAGGCTTTACGCTAAGGGCGGCCTCGAGGCCGGGACCCAGCTACCAGGCAACTTAGGCAAGGAGAACCCAGTGCCGATTATCGAGCAGGTGGGAGCCCGCGAAATCCTGGATTCCCGCGGTAACCCGACGGTCGAGGTGGAGATAGCCCTGATCGACGGGACGTTTGCCCGCGCGGCGGTTCCCTCCGGCGCGTCGACGGGCGAGCACGAGGCCGTGGAGTTGCGCGACGGCGGCGACCGGTACGGCGGCAAGGGCGTCCGCAAGGCGGTCCAGGCGGTGCTCGACGAGATCGGTCCGGCCGTCATCGGCCTCAACGCCGACGATCAGCGGCTCGTCGACCAGGCCCTGGTGGACCTCGACGGCACCCCCGACAAGTCTCGGCTCGGTGGCAACGCGATCCTGGGTGTCTCGCTGGCCGTCGCCAGGGCGGCCGCCGACTCCGCCGAACTGCCGCTCTTCCGCTACCTGGGCGGGCCGAACGCCCACATCCTGCCCGTGCCGATGATGAACATCCTCAACGGTGGGGCGCACGCCGACACGGCGGTGGACATCCAGGAGTTCATGGTGGCCCCGATCGGGGCGCCCAGCTTCGCCGAGGCGCTGCGCTGGGGCGCCGAGGTGTATCACGCGCTCAAGTCGGTGTTGAAGAAGCAGGGTCTGAGCACCGGTCTGGGCGACGAGGGCGGTTTCGCCCCCGACGTCGCCGGCACGACCGCGGCGCTGGACCTGATCGGTAAGGCCATCGAATCGACGGGTCTGAGGCTGGGCACCGACGTTGCGCTGGCGCTCGACGCGGCGGCCACCGAGTTCTACACCGATGGCACCGGATACAAGTTCGAGGGCTCGACCCGCAGCGCCGAGCAGATGGCCGAGTTCTACGCCGGCCTGCTCGGTTCCTACCCGTTGGTCTCCATCGAAGATCCGCTGTCCGAGGACGATTGGGACGGCTGGGTGGCGCTCACGGCATCGGTGGGTGACCGCGTGCAGATCGTCGGTGACGACATCTTCGTCACCAACCCCGAGCGTCTCGAGGAAGGCATCGAGAAGGGCGTGGCAAACGCGTTGCTGGTCAAGGTCAATCAGATCGGTACGCTGACCGAGACGCTCGACGCCGTGGCGCTGGCCCACCACAGTGGATACCGCACGATGATGAGCCACCGCAGCGGCGAGACCGAAGACACCACGATCGCCGACCTCGCCGTGGCGGTCGGCAGCGGACAGATCAAGACCGGCGCGCCCGCCCGCAGCGAGCGCGTCGCCAAATACAATCAGCTGCTGCGCATCGAGGAAGCGCTCGGCGACGCCGCCCGCTACGCCGGCGACCTCGCCTTTCCGCGCTTCGCTGTGGACGCGAAATAGGGTTGAAATAGCTTGGCGGCCAAGCCCGATCCAAAGCGGCGCTCCCCCGCATCGCGTCCGGGGAAGGGCGGCGACTCGGTTCGGCGCCCGCGTTCGGCCAAGCCGTCGTCGTCGAAGCCCTCGCAGACGGGCGGTCGCGCTCCGACGCGCTCGCTGCAGGAGCATGTCGTCGAGCCCATCAAGCGTCAGGTCGCCGAGTCGGTGGAGCAGCGGTCCGACCAACGGCTGGGCTTCACCGCCCGGCGCGCGGCGGTGCTGGCGGCGGTGGTCTGTGTGCTGACGCTGACCATCGCGGGCCCGGTGCGCACGTACTTCGCGCAGCGCACCGAGATGCAGCAGCTGTCCGCCAGCGAAGCGTCGCTGCGCCGTCAGATCTCCGAACTCGAACAGAAGAAGGGCAAACTCGGCGATCCGGCTTATATCGCGGCCCAGGCCCGCGAGCGGCTGGGTTTCGTGATGCCCGGGGACATTCCATTTCAGGTCCAGCTGCCCCCGACCGCGGCCGTGCCGGCCCAACCCGGTTCGGAGCCGGGCAAACCCACGAAGAACGACCCGTGGTACACCGCCCTGTGGCACACGGTCGCCGACGCGCCGCACCTGCCGCCGGCCCCTCCCGGGGTCCCACCCGCGCCGGCCGAACCGGGCACGCCCGGTTCCGCGCCGCCCGCCGCCCCCGCGCCTGCGGGTCCCGGTGGTTGACCGTGCCGACCTGGAGGCGGTGGCGCGCCAGCTGGGGCGCGAGCCGCGCGGTGTCCTCGACATCGCCTACCGCTGCCCCAATGGCGAACCCGCCGTGGTGAAGACCGCGCCGAGACTACCCGACGGGACGCCGTTCCCCACGCTGTACTACTTGACGCATCCGGTGTTGACGGCGGCCGCGAGCCGCCTGGAGACGACGGGACTGATGCGGGAGATGACCGAAAGGCTGGGCCGGGACGCCGATTTGGCGGCCGCGTATCGGCGCGCCCACGAGTCTTACCTGGCTGAGCGCGACACGATCGAACCGCTGGGTACCACGTTCTCGGGCGGCGGCATGCCGGACCGGGTCAAGTGTCTGCACGTGCTGATCGCCCATTCCCTGGCCAGGGGCCCGGGGTGCAACCCGCTCGGCGACGAGGTGCTGGCAGTGCTGGCCCTTGACCCGGCGATGGACGGGATTCTGGTGCCGGGGCAATGGCGAGCGTGACCAGGCTCGCCGGAATCGATTGCGGCACCAACTCGATTCGGTTGCTGATCGCCGACGCCAGCGACGGGCGGCTGACCGATGTGCATCGCGAGACGCGGATCGTGCGGCTCGGTCAGGGTGTCGATGCGACCGGTCAGTTCGCGCCCGAGGCGATTGAGCGGACCCGCGTGGCGTTGGCCGACTACGCCGGTCTGCTCCGGGTGCACAGCGTCGAACGGGCGCGCATGGTGGCCACGTCCGCCGCGCGTGACGTCGCCAACCGGGACGAGTTCTTCGCGATGACCGCGGACGTGCTGGGTGCGGTGCTGCCCGGGACGGTGGCGGAGGTGATCACCGGTGCCGAGGAGGCCTCGCTTTCGTTCCGCGGGGCCGTCGGCGAATTGAGCGGTGCGGCCGCACCTTTCGTGGTGGTCGACCTGGGCGGCGGCTCGACCGAGATCGTGGTCGGTGGCGATGCCGTGGTGGCGAGCTACTCGGCCGACATCGGCTGCGTCCGGTTGACCGAACGCTGCCTGCACTCCGACCCGCCGACGTCGGACGAGGTGGCGGCCGCACGCGCGGTGGTGCGCGAGCGTCTCGACGTCGCGCTGCGGGTGGTGCCCGTCGAACGAGCACGCACCTGGGTGGGAGTGGCCGGGACGATGACCACGCTGTCGGCGCTGGCCCACAACATGGCGACTTACGACTCTGCGGCGATTCACCTTTCGCGTGTGCCCGGCGGTGACTTGCTGGCGGTGTGCGAGCGGCTGATCGGCATGACGCGGGCCCAGCGTGCCGCTCTGGGACCGATGCACGAGGGGCGGGCCGACGTCATCGCCGGGGGAGCGATCGTGGTCGAGGAATTGGCGCGCGAGTTACGCGACCGCGCCGGCATCGACGAGCTGACCGTCAGCGAACACGACATCCTGGACGGCATCGTGCTGTCTATCTGCGATTAACTGCTCAAGCCCCGGCATACCCCGTGGCGTCCAGCGCCGAGTAGTTGCGCCGACTAGCCACGTCTTGCCGCAACCACTCGACATTCGGCGGGTTCACCTCACGCTTCGAAGCGATATCCCATGCCGGACTCGGTCAGCAGATGCTGGGGATGCGACGGGTCGTCCTCGAGTTTGCGCCGCAGCTGGGCCAAATAAACTCGCAGGTAATGGGTTTCGGTCGCGTACGCCGGGCCCCACACCTCTTTGAGCAGCTCCTCGCGGCCGACCAGCTTGCCGCGATTGCGGACCAACACCTCGAGCATGCCCCACTCGGTCGGGGTGAGGTGCACCTCCACACCGTCCTTGGTGACCTTCTTGGCGGCCAGGTCGACGGTGAACGCGTCGGTTTCCACGACCGGTTCGTCCGTGTCCGACGCGGCCGCGTTGCGCCGCACCGCGGCGCGCAGCCTGGCCAGAAACTCGTCCATCCCAAAGGGTTTGGTGACATAGTCGTCGGCGCCGGCGTCGAGGGCCTCGACTTTGTCCGAAGAGTCGGAGCGCGCCGACAACACGATCACCGGTGCGCTGAGCCAACCACGCAGGCCCGCCAGCACTTCGATGCCCGAAATGTCGGGCAGCCCGAGGTCGAGGATCACCACGTCCGGCTTGTGTTCGGCCGCGGCCCGCAACGCCCCCGCCCCGGTCGCGGCGGTGACGACCTCGTACCCCCGGACGGACAGGTTGATGCGCAGCGCACGCAGGATGTGCGGCTCGTCATCGATCACCAGTACGCGGGTCATGGCGTCCCCTGCGGCGCGGCCAGTTCCACCACCACGGTCAGCCCACCGCCCGGGGTGTCACCGGCCGCGATCGTGCCGCCCATCGCTTCGACAAAGCCCCGCGCAACCGACATGCCCAGCCCGACGCCGGTCGTGTTGTCGTGATCGCCCAGCCGCTGGAACGCCTCGAAGATCTGGTCCTCGGTGCCGTGCGGGATTCCGGGGCCCTCGTCGATGACGTTGATGAGCACGCGATCGCCCACCCGCCCGGCGTTCACCCGCACAACGCAATTGGGGGCGTAGCGCAGCGCGTTGTCGATCAGGTTGGCGAAGACTCGTTCGAGCAGGCCGGGATCGGCCAGCGCCACGGCGTCGCCGACGTCGACCTTGACGCGGTCGATGGCGGACCGGTAGAAGCCGGTGGCGCCCTTGCCGATGCTGACCAACGCGCGCTGCACGGCCTCCTCGAGGTAAACCCGCCGCAGCTCCGGCTGCACGACGCCGGCCGCCAGGCGTGAGGAGTCGAGCAGGTTGCCGACCAGCGCCGTCAGCTGGTCGATCGATTCCTCGATGGTGGCCAGCAGCTCCGCGGTGTCCTCGGCGGAGAAGGCGACGTCCTCGGCCCGCAGGCTGGATACTGCGACCTTGGCCGCCGCCAGCGGCGTCCGAAGGTCGTGGCTCACCGCCGACAGCAGGGAGCGCCGCAGCTCGTCGGCCTGCACGATCGCCTGAGAGCGACTGGCTTCCTTGGCGAGTTCCTCCTGCCTGATCAGACCCGCCGCCTGCTTGGCGACCGCGCTGAGCACCCGCCGGTCACGCGCGAACAGCTTCCGGCCGGCCAACAGCATCCAGAACTCGTCGTCCCCGACCTCGATCGCGGTGTCGGCCGAATCGACGGTGTCGCACGGATCGTTGCCCACGCAGGCGACGACGTAGCTCTTCTGCCCGTTGGCCCGCTCCTCCTCGCTGGGCTCGCGCAGCATGGAAACGGCCCGCTGCGAGTACGTCTCCCGCACCCGCTCGAGAAGCGTCTCGAGGTCGGCGCCGCGCAGCACGGACCCCGCGAACAGCGTTAGCAGTTCGGCCTCCTGCGAGGCACGGCGGGCCTCCCGCGTGCGTTTGGATGCGCCGTCGACCAGGACGGCGACCGCGACCGCGATGAGCAGCAGGACGACTTCGGTCACGGCGGCGTCGGGTTCGGCGATCGTGAAGGTGTATCTCGGGGCGGTCAGGAAGTAGTTCAACAGCAGGCTGGACAGCACCGCCGAAAGGATCGCCGGCGCAACGCCTCCCAGGAGCCCCACGAGCAGCACTCCGACAAAGAACAATGCGCTCTCGCCGGCCGTTTGCAGATACGGATCCAGCAGGGTCACCGCGACGGCGCAGATCGCGGACGGCACGACGACGGCCGCCACCCACGAAACCACCCGCCGCTCATGGGGGGACGGCGCCGCCGCCCTGAACCCGCGCTTGGATTCCTCGTGGGTGACCATGTGCACGTCGATCTTCCCCGACCGCTCGACGATGGTCTGGCCGATGCCCTCCTCGAAGATGCGCGCCCACCGGGGCCGGCGGGAGGTGCCGATCACCAGCTGGGTCGCGTTGTTCTCACGCGCGAAATCCAGCAGGGCGGCGGGCACGTCGTCGCCGACGACGGTGTGCAGTGAAGCGTCGAGGCTATTGGCCAGCTCGCGGATCTTGCTCATCCTGCGTTCGGACAGCCCCGCCAGGCCGTCGCCGCGGACCACGTGCACCACCATCAGTTCGGCGCTGGACTTCGACGCGATGCGAGAAGCGCGCCGCACCAACGTTTCCGACTCAGGCCCGCCGGTGACGGCGACCACGACGCGTTCGCGAGCCTCCCAGACGTCGGTGATCTTGTTCTCCGCGCGATACTTCGACAGCGCGGTATCGACCTGGTCGGCCAGCCACAGCAGCGCCAATTCCCGCAGCGCGGTGAGGTTCCCGCGACGGAAGTAGTTCGACAGGGCCGCATCGATGCGCTCGGGAGCATAAACGTTGCCGTGAGATAGCCTGCGGCGCAACGCCTCGGGCGTGATGTCGATGAGCTCGACCTGGGCCGCCTGGCGGACGATCGAGTCGGGGATCGTCTCCTTCTGCTCGATGCCGGTGATCTGCGCGACGACGTCGTTGAGGCTTTCCAGATGCTGGACATTGACGGTGGAGATGACCGTGATGCCGGCGTCGAGCAGCTCCTCGACATCCTGCCAGCGCTTGGCGTTCTTGCTTCCGGGGGTGTTCGTGTGGGCCAGCTCGTCGACCAGGACGACCTGGGGGTGGCGCGCCAGCACGGCCGGCACGTCGAGTTCGCGGAAGGTGCTGCCCCGATAATCGATGAAACGCGGCGGGATGATCTCGATACCCTCAAGCAGCTCAGCGGTTTTCGTCCGCCCGTGGGTTTCGATGACGCCCGCCACCAGGTCGGTGCCGCGCTCCAGCCGTCGGTGCGCCTCGCCCAGCATCGCGTACGTCTTGCCGACACCCGGAGCCGCACCGAGGTAGATGCGCAGCTCGCCGCGCTTGGGATGGTGGTCGATGGGGCTCACGTCAACCATCATCCACCCTCGCGTCAGCCGGTAACCGGATACTGATGGTCGAGTTGCAGGTTGAGCTGCAGCACGTTGACCGTCGGCTCGCCCAAGAATCCCAGCGCGCGGCCGGTGCGGTACTGAGCCACGACCGCCCGGATCTGATCGGGGCTGACGTGCCGGGCCTTGGCGACGCGGGCGACCTGGATGTCGGCATAGGCCGGTGAGATGTTCGGATCCAGGCCGCTGCCGCTGGTGGTGACCGCGTCGGCGGGCACGGCCGGGTTGGCCGGTGCGGCGCCGCGGATCGGTACGATTTGGCCGATCGAGTAGTCGTCGCCGTACTTGGCGCACTCGACCCGCACTCCCTCGTAGATCGCCAGGAACGGCGTTTGTGTCGACTGGCACGGCTCGTTGACGCTCACAACGCGGGTGGGGGCGACGACGTTGCCGCGGGAGTCGCGGGTGCCGATCACCGACAGCACCGCGCCCACGCCGCCACCGGTGCAGAACGGCCGTGACCCGCTGACGCCCTCGAGTTGTCCCACGGCCGCGCTGCGCGTGCACACCTGCGTCAGCAGGCTCGGCTTGAAGCCCGCGTCCGACGCGGACTTGCCGGCGGCCAATTGCGCCGGGTCGGCGGCGGTGTCGACGATGTTCTCCGGACCCAGGTTGCTCGCGCTCGAGGACAGCGGGTCATAGCCGGTGCCGGCGGCCGACGGACGGCTCTGGAAGTACTGCGGCAGCGGGTTGCCGCTGGAGTCGGTGAACAGCTGGCCGATCAGCCGGCTGCCTACCGGCTTACCGTTGGCCGTCAGCATCGATCCCTCGGCCTTGTCATGCAGGCCCGGCAGCTGCGCGACCAGCCAGATCACCAGCGGGTAGCCAAGCCCGGTGACCACGGTCAGCACCAGCAGGGCGCGCAACGCCGCCCAGTGCAGGCGAATGAAATTGGAATACTTCATGTCAGGACATCCCGGGGACGAATTGGACGATGAGGTCAATGAGCTTGATGCCCACGAACGGGGCGACGATGCCGCCCAGACCGTAGATGTAGAGGTTGCGGCTCAACAGTTTTGACGCGCTGCTCGGGGTGTAGCGTACGCCGCGCAGCGACAGCGGGATCAACAGGACGATGATGATGGCGTTGAAAATCACCGCCGACAGGATCGCCGACTGCGGGCTGTGCAACCGCATGATGTTGATCATGTCCAGCCCGGGGAACAGCGCGACGAACATCGCCGGGATGATCGCGAAGTATTTCGCGATGTCGTTGGCGATCGAAAACGTGGTCAGCGCACCGCGGGTGATCAGCAACTGCTTGCCGATCTCGACGATCTCGATGAGCTTGGTGGGGTCGGAGTCGAGGTCGACCATGTTGCCGGCCTCCTTGGCGGCCGACGTGCCGGTGTTCATCGCCACGCCGACGTCGGCCTGGGCCAGGGCCGGGGCGTCGTTGGTCCCGTCTCCGGTCATCGCGACCAGCTTGCCGCCCTCCTGCTCGCGCTTGATCAGCGCCAGCTTGTCCTCGGGTGTGGCCTCGGCGAGGAAGTCGTCGACTCCGGCCTCGTCGGCGATCGCCTTGGCGGTCAAGGGGTTGTCGCCGGTGATCATCACGGTCCGGATGCCCATCTTCCGCATCTCGTCGAAGCGCTCCCGCATGCCCTGCTTGACGACGTCCTTGAGGTGGATGACGCCGAGCACGGCCGCCTTGCCGCCGCGGGTCTCGCCCACGACGAGTGGGGTGCCCCCGCCCGCGGAGATGCCGTCGACGATCTCGCCCAATTGCATGGGGACGTCACTGCCTTGCCCGCGTACCCATTCGGCGACCGAACTGGCCGCGCCTTTGCGCAGCAGGTGGCCGTCGAGGTCGACACCAGACATCCGGGTCGTGGCGGAGAATTCCACCCAATGGGCATGCGCGAGTTCGCCCGGCGTGCGGGCGCGCAGCCCGAAATGTTGCTTGGCGAAGACGACCACCGATCGCCCTTCCGGTGTTTCGTCGGCGAGGCTTGACAGCTGAGCGGCGTCGGCGAGCTGCTCGGGGGAGACGCCGTCGAGAGGGATGAAGGCGGCAGCCTGCCGGTTGCCCAGGGTGATGGTGCCCGTCTTGTCGAGCAGCAACGTGTTCACGTCGCCGGCGGCCTCCACCGCGCGCCCCGACATCGCGAGCACGTTGCGCTGCACCAGCCGATCCATGCCGGCGATGCCGATGGCCGACAAGAGCGCCCCGATGGTGGTGGGTATGAGGCAGACGAGAAGGGAGACCATGACGATCCCGGTGACCCCATTTGCGTTGAGCGCCTGGGTGTCCGGGACGCCGGGGTTGTTGAGCTTGGAGTAGATCGCCAACGGCTGCAGGGTCGCGACGGCGAACACGAAGATGATGGTCAACGCGGCCAGCAGGATGTTCAGCGCGATCTCGTTGGGGGTCTTCTGCCGGTTGGCGCCCTCGACCAACGCGATCATCCGGTCGATGAAGCTTTCTCCAGGCTTCTGCGTGATCTTCACGACGATCCGGTCGCTGAGCACGGTGGTGCCACCGGTGACCGCCGAACGGTCGCCGCCGGACTCGCGGATCACCGGCGCCGACTCCCCGGTGATGGCCGACTCGTCCACGGAGGCAATGCCTTCCACCACGTCACCGTCGCCCGGGATCACTTGGCCGGCCTCGACCACGACGACGTCGCCCTGTTGCAGCAGCGGCGCCGCTACCTCGTCCTCGACGACCGGGCCGCCCGGTTTCCAGTCCTTGAGCCGCCGAGCCAGGGTTTGAGTCTTGGCTCTACGCAGCGTTTCCGCCTGGGCTTTGCCGCGCCCTTCGGCCACCGCCTCCGCGAGGTTCGCGAAGAGCACCGTCAGCCACAACCACACGACGATCAGCCACGCGAACCATGTTTCGTTGATGATCGCCAACGCGGTGCTCCAGGCGGCGCCGATCTCGACGATGAACATGACCGGGTTGCGCCACAGGGTGCGCGGATCGAGTTTGCGCAGCGCGTCCGGCGTCGACTTCCACAGCATCTTCGGGTCGAGCAAGCCGCCCTGCACGCGTTTGGCGCTGGAAGCGGCTTCCGGCTGCAGCGTCTGCTCAGCCGGATCGATGGTGGTTGCGGTCATGAGTGGATTCCTTCAGCGAGAGGCCCCAGCGCGAGCATGGGCAGGAACGTCAGGGCAACAAGAATCACCGTGACGCCGGCGACCATGCCCACGAACTGCGGCCGATGGGTGGGCAGGGTGCCCGCAGATTCCGGCGTGTGCCCTTGCTTGGCGAGTGAACCGGCCAGGGCCAGCGCGAGGACGATCGGCAGGAACCGGCCGAAGACCATGGCCAGCCCGAGGGCGGTGTTGTACCAGTTGGTGTTCACGCTGATCCCCGCGAAGGCGGAACCGTTGTTGTTGGCCGCGGAGGTGAACGCGTACAGCACCTCCGACAGTCCGTGCGGACCGGTGTTCAGCATCCCCGCTCGCTCGCCGGGCAGCGCCATCGCTATCGCGGTGCCGGTCAACACGATGAGCGGCGTGACCAGGAAATAACTGCCGGCAAGCTTGATTTCGCGGGGATTGATCTTCTTGCCGAGGTATTCGGGCGTGCGCCCGACCATCAGTCCGGCGACGAAAACGGTTATTACAGCGAGGATCAGCATGCCGTAGAGGCCGGAACCGGTACCGCCGGGGGCGACCTCGCCGAGTTGCATGTTGAACAACGCCATCATCCCGCCGAGGCTGGTGTACGAGTCGTGGAACGAGTCGACGGCCCCGGTGGACGTGAGCGTCGTGGAGTCGGCGAACACCGCGGAGTCCGCGATGCCGAACCGCTGCTCGACTCCCTCCATCGCCGAGCCGATCGACGTGGGCACCGTGCCGTGGTGTTGCAGCTGGAACCAAAGCATGCACGTCACGCTGATCGCATAAAGCGTCGCCATGACCGACGCGATTGCGTAGCCCTGCTTGGTGTTGCCGACCATGCGCCCGAACGTCCGCGGCAGCGAGAAGCTGATCACCAAAAGCAGGAAGATTTCCAGCCAGTTGGTCCATCTCGTCGGGTTCTCGAACGGATGCGCCGAGTTCGCGTTGTAGAACCCGCCACCGTTGGTGCCGAGCTCCTTGATGACCTCCTGGCTGGCTACCGGACCGCCGGTGATCGTCTGTTGGGAACCCCCCAGGGTCGTGACGACCTGGTCGTGCAGATGGAAGTTCTGAATGGCGCCACCGGCGACCAGAACGATCGCGCCGATGACTGCAATCGGCAGCAGGATCCGGAAAGTGCCGCGGACCAGGTCGACCCAGAAGTTGCCCAGGTCGCCGGTGCGCTTCCTGACAAACCCGCGCACCAGTGCGATGGCCACGGCGATGCCGACGGCCGCCGAAACGAAGTTCTGCACCGCCAGGCCGGCCATCTGCACGAGGTGGCCCTCCGTCGATTCACCGGAGTACGCCTGCCAGTTGGTGTTGGTGACGAAGCTGACCGCGGTGTTCCACGCCAGCCCGGGCGTCATCTGCGTAGCCGGATCGTGCAGATGCAACGGCAACTTGCCCTGTACCAGCTGCAAGCCGAACAGGAACAGGATGCTGATCGATGAGAACGCCAGGACGCTTCGGGCGTAGGCGCCCCACGTCTGCTCGGAGCGCGCATCGACACCGATCAGTCGGTAGATCGTCCGCTCGACATAGGAGTCCTTCTCCGACGTGTAGACGCGGTACATGTAATCGCCGAGGGGCACATGGACCGCGGCCAGCGCCAAGACGAGAGCGGCGAGGAAGACGATCCCCGCTGTGGTTGTGCTCACTAGAACCTCTCCGGGAACAGCAGGGCGCCCGCCAGGTACAGCGCGAGAACGATGGAAAGCGCCAAGCCGACAATGTTTTCGTAGCTCACAGCCGCTCGACCAACTTCTGAGCCAGCCCGAGCACGGCGAACACCGCGATCGTGAGCACGATGTACACCAACACGCCCATCTTGTCTCCGTTCCGTGCAAGTGGCGGTATACGAAAAGGCCTCGTCGAGTCAGGCCACAGTGCCGTACTCGGAGGCAAGGTCAGCTTGAAACTAGACACGGTTTGTCGGATAGGGCCATTGGTTGACAGTTTCCTAACGGCGGCGACGTGTGCATTTACGCTTCCTTTACGCCTTAGTCGCCGGTCCCGCGGCCGGCCGGTTGAGTCGTTCGTAGAGGGCACGCAACGCGGTGTGCCGACGATCGACGTCGGCGCGATCCGAGTGCTCGGGAACCGATTCAACATTCGCCCGGTGGTTCATGGCCGCTTGATGGATCGGAACCCGCCCGCGTTGGGGATCCGTCGTCTGTTCCATGCTGGTCGTCGAGGCTTCGGGCTGACGGATCATCATCGCCGGCACACCACTGCTGGCTTGGCGAACCTTTTCGCAAGCTCGCTGAACCAGCCGGTCATGGCTGACTTGGTCGGAGCTGACGCCGGTTATGCCGCGATGGTCGCGATGGACTGGGTGGGCGTCCAGACCGGGCGCCATTTTGCGAAGGCAGTCGCCGAGCCAGTCGATGCACGTTAGCGCGGTGAAGGTGTCGTTGTCGGCCGGCGACGGCACCAGAATGGTGATCTCGACGAGTTGGTCTCGAAGGCCACGTCCTGTGTCAGGATGCGGTGCGGTCCGGTCGCCTGGGCGGCGGCCAGATAGTTGGCTACCCGCTCGGCGGCGGTGGCAGGCGGGATCACCGCGTGGGCCTGGGTGGCGACGCGGACCGGCGTCTGATGTCTAATGAACTGCAACTAACCGGTTTTGGAGCCCGGGCGACGGGCCTCGGGTGGCCCCATGGGATATCCGACTGATCGGCACTGATTAGCACGACTGTTTCTGCTGATCGGGTCAGCTGGGACGCCCCGCTCATGGCCGCCGTGTCGACAAGGTGACGTAAATGGTCGGCCGTGGAGCGTATAGATGTTGTTTGGATTAGTTCCGTGCGTCGTGAATCGGGCGTAGACCCAGATTTGTGCGAATAATTGTGCCGCGACACCGTGAACCGGTTGTCCGACAGCCCACCAAGACCCTACCGGCGCTCCCCCGGTGGTGGTCGCGGCTGCTCGACGGCGCCTATCAGTGGGGATCCTTCGATGCCACGGTTGGCAGATACGATGTTCGGCACTACCGGTTGATCGTTTATCCCCCGGGAACCACGACCGCCGATCGGCGGCTGGCGCGGATGTGGCGGGGATGGCCGGCAACCGGCGCCGCGCTGGGATTGCTGGCGATCCTGCTCCTTGGCGGCGCCGCGGCCCCTCCCGATACGGTGCTGAGGTATGCCGTGCTCACCTACATCTCGATTGGGGCGCTGCTCTTCCTGCGGGCCGGGCCACCCCGCGTGCACGTCAGATCCTTGTCGGCCATCCTCTTGCCCGGCAGCGCCGACGCCGGCGAGCGACGCAAATACGCCGAATGGACGCTCGTAGTCAGCATGCTGACCCAAGCCGACCGTGCTCTTAGCAATGGTGCGATTTCGTTGGTCGAACGTGAGGCCGTCTGGTGGGAGGCGTACGACCGTCTCGGGAGGATCGCGCGCGGCTGAAGGGCTTTTCCAGATTCGGCGGGCGCGCAGCACGGCAGCGATTCTGCTGAACATTTGTTCCTACGACGTCGAGATACGGCGCGTCATCTGCAGCACAATGCCGTGGAGTCGATCAATGCCCGCTACCGCCGCGCCCGCGGGCACTTCCCGACTGAACAGGCCCCGATGCAATGCCTGTATCTGGTCACCCGGTCCCTGGACCCGACCGGACGAGGTAAGCCACGATGGGCAATGAGGTGGAAGCCTGCCCTAAACGCGTTCGCGATCACCTTCGCCGACCGATTCCCGGCAGCCGAAACCTACTGATGGAAACCGCCGGAAACACCGTTAGCGAGATAGTCCCGACAGCGGGGTTGACGGCGGCTCAAGTCGAGTGAGGTCTTCGGTCGGACCGTCCGAAATCTATTCATAGCAGTCCAAGTCGGTGCAGGTTGGTGATGTATTTGATGATGATCGCTGCTGTGATGTGCGGGATGTCTTTGTCGGGGCCGATTTTCGCGTCGCGTACGGCGGCGCGGAATCGTTCGGTGGGTGCTAGAGATCCGCACAACGGCTGTTCGGGGCGCCGGTAGTTGTGTAGCAGCGGCAGAAGCGAATGCTGACGTTGACGATCCGGCAGGGCACGCAGTGCGGTCTCGAAGCGTTGCAGCCAGGTTTGATAGTCGGGGATCCGCTGGATCGGGTAGCCGGCGTCGACTATCCAGTCGACGTACTGGTCGAGGCCGATCCCATCGTCGTGGGGGTTCATCGTGTGGAAGGTTTCGTAGTTGCGGTCGATTACTCGTGCGCCGAGGGTCGCGATCGATTCGGCGATGAAATCGACGGGCAGGCCGTCGTAGTGGGCGCGCTGGGGCTTGCCGTCGGCGCCGAGTTGGTAGAACGAGGCGGGCGCGATGCCCGTGGCGACTAGGCTGAGCATTAACCGGGTAAACATGTCGGGGACGTTGAGCTGACCGGTGTAGCGCGTGTCGGCCAGGATCATGCTGCAGCGGAAGACCGCCACGGGCAGCCCGCACAAGTCGTTGGCCTCGCGCAGTAGCACTTCGCTGGCCCATTTGCTGGTGGAGTAGCCGTTGGCGTAGCTGTCATCGAGTTTGCGGGTTGGGCTGATCCGGCGGATGTCGGCGTCCTCGATGAATGCCGCCGGGTCGATCTGGGTGCCCACCCCGATGGTCGAGACGTAGTTGTAGGGCTTGAGCTTGGTAGTGAGGGCGATGCGGATCAGCTCGGCGGTGCCGGCTACGTTGGGGCTGAAGAGCTGGCGGTAGGGAAGGACGTGGTTGACCAGGGCTGCGGGGTCAACGATCAGGTCGACGGTGTCGGCTAGGCGTTGCCAGGTGCGTTGATCGAGCCCGAGGTTGGCCTTGTCCTTATCGCCGATCAGGACTTCGAGATGAGTGCTGGCCAGCTGCTGGTAGTGGGCCAGGAGCTGCGGATCTCCGCTGTCGAAGGTGTTGTCGAGCCTTCGCCGCGCGTCCTCGTTGGATTTGGCTCGTACCAGGCAGATCAGTCTGCCGTTCGCGCGGCCCAGTCGGTCGAGCCATTCCAGGGCCAAAAATCGGCCCAGGAAGCCGGTCGCGCCGGTCAACAACACCGTGCGTGCGTCAGCGCTGGGGCGGGGTAGCGTGGACGCCGCGGCCAGGGTCTTCTCGTCGATGAGCTTCTCTAGTGTCAGGTCGCTGGCGGATACCTCGATGACTTCGCCATTGTGAGGGCCGCCGTGCACCGATTCGAATGTTGGCCGTTTGGTCGTCGCCCTTCGGGCGGTTTCGATGTAGTCGGTGAGGCCCTGCAGGTCGGTCGCCGGACTAATGATGACCCCGACGGGCACGTCGATGTCGAAGATGTCGCGCAGCAGGTTGGCAAACGTCAACGCCGACAGCGAGTCTCCGCCCAGGGCCGTGAAATGCGCCTCGGGCCTCAGATCGGTAGTGGGTGCACCCAAGATCGCACCGGCGGCCCGGCCGATCGTCTCCAGCACTGGGCGTTGGGCACCGGTCTGGCGCAGCATGCGTAGCTGGTTGGCCTGGTTTTCGGCCAGCCCCGTGTAGAGCTGCTCAAGACGTTGGCCGTAGTGCGCCTTGAGTTTTGGGCGGGCCAGCTTGCCGACGTCGGTGAGTAGGCCGTTCTCGGGAGTGAACGGCTTCGTTTCGACGATGAAGTCGCGCGGGATCTCATAGGACTGTAGACCCGCGGCTTTGGCGACGTTTCGCAGCGATTGGCCGATCAGCGTCTTCATCGCCTCACCGCCGAGGCTGCGCGACAACGCGTCTTCGGTGGGCACGACGACCGCCAACAGGTAGGAGCGTTGGCTATTGCCGTAGATGTAGATCTGTTGGATCAGCGGGCTTTGAACGAATACCGTCTCCAATTTGGAGACAGTGACGAATTCACCTTGGGAGAGCTTGAGCACGAAATTGCGCCGGTCCAGATAGGCGAGCCGATCCGGGCCGAGCTCGGCCACAATGTCTCCGGTGCGGTAGTAGCCATCGGGGTCGAACACCTCGGCGGTGACCTCGGGGCGTTTGTAGTACCCGGCAAAAATATCGGCGGACTTGACCAGTAGCTCCCCCCTCGGATGCGGCCGGTCGGTGTGAAAGTAGCCCAGCTCGGGGACGTCGGCGAGTTTGTAGTCGATCACCGGCGGCCGCTGCACCTGGCCATCGACGAACAGCGAGCCAGCCTCGGTCGAGCCGTAGCCGTCGACTAAATGCATCCCGACAAGGGACTCCACCCAGGCCTTCATCTCATCCGACATCGGCGCGGCGCCCGTCGTCGCCGAAATGAACCGCCCACCAAGCACATTCTGGCGCAGCTCGGCCATAACCTGCGCTTCCAGCGCCGCCCGGTCGATATTCTCTGAGGCCCGTCCGTCCAGTCGGCTGCGAAACTCCTGAAACAGCATCTCCCAGATCCGCGGCACGAAGTTCAACTCGGTGGGCCGCACCAACGCCAAGTCGTCCAGGAAGGTTGACAGGTCAGCGCGGGCCACGAAATAGACCGTGCCACCGTTGCCCAACGCTCCATACACGCTACCGCGGCCCATCGCATGGCTCATCGGCGCGAAGCTCAGGATGATCGACGGGCCGGCGCTGTGCTGGCCCCACCTGGCCCTCGTTGACCTGCGCCACGAGTTGGCCACCAAACGTTCGGGATGCATGGCTCCCTTCGGGGCGCCGGTGCTGCCGGAAGTGTAGACGAGCAGCATCAAGGGGTCGTCCTGAGCGGAGATGAACGCCGGCGCGACTGGCAGCAACCGCCCGCGTTCAAGCACGTCGGCCATTGTCTCCACGTTCACCGCCGTGCCTGCCCGCGCCAAGGCCCCCTTCGCGGTGTCAAACGCCTCGCGCTGGTCGTCGACCTGCGGCTGGTAGTCAAATACCACCAGCCTCGTCGGCGCGTGTCCCGTCAACACCAATTCGACGGCCTCCGTTAAGTTTTCCACACTCGAGGCGATCACCGCCGGCTCGGTTTCGGCGACAATCGGTCGAAGCTGGGCCACCGGAGCGCCGGCCTGTAACGGAACCGCTACCGCACCCAGGCGGATCAACGCCAGATCGACGGTGATGAAGTCGGCACTGGCAAAACCCAGGACGCACACCCGATCACCAGGGCACACGGGGTCGCCCGCCAAGGCGCTAGCAACCAGGATGGCGCGGTCCCACAACTGGGCGTAAGTGATGGTCTGGAATTTAGGCAGCAATTGCGCCGAGGTGCGCCCGGTCTGCGCATCACGCACGAACTCAACGGCACGTTGCCCCAACGCCGGCCGGTCGGCGTAGCCCTCCATCACGGTCTGCACGAGCTGCGGCAGCCGCAACCCAGGCGTATCAATCGCCTCGGTGATGGCGTCATCGCGACGGGCAGCAGCGAACTGCTCGTCGGCGCCATACAACTGCACGATTCGGCGCTGCACCAAAGATTCACACGCATGGCTCGACATACCTGATCCTTCACATGATGACTAGAAGCCCCACGGCCCAGCCTTTTCGTGATCGCCGCCGACTCTGCTCTTACTCGTCCGATCCGATCACTTCAGATCAGCAAAAAGTAGGGACCGAAGTCACACTCGACCCTGCCACTAGCCCCTGCGGTAGCATCCGACCGGTATCGCTGCATCAATCGTCACCAATAGTGGTGGCGAATCTTCTTACCCGCCAACTCTTTTGCATTTCATTGCTCCGTTTTGTCACCCCGGCTATGCAAGGGGGCTGTCTGATTAACGGTGGATCCGACCTTGGCATTGGTTAGTTGCCGGTCGGGGTGATCCGGCCGTTGAAGGTGATCGCGAACGCATTCAGGGCAGGCTTCCACCTCATTGCCCATCGTGGCTTACCTCGTCCGGTCGGGTCCAGGGACCGGGTGACCAGATACAGGCATTGCATCGGGGCCTGCTCGGAGGGGAAATGCCCGCGGGCTTAATCGCTCGTCGGTAGCGGGCGGTGAGTGACTCAATGGAATTCGTTGAGCAGATGACCCGGCGGATCTCGGTGTCGTAAGCCTGGCGATACGACGCAATCCCGCTCCGATCGTCACGACGACCCGTACCAAAGCGGCGCGCCGCTCTGGTCGAGAACCCGCGCGCTCGTGGCTGACTGCAAAAACTCAACTCGTCGGGTCGGCGCTGCAAATGATCGAGGAAAAGCCGCACTCGATGTCGAAACGAGCGGAGACGAAGCGGGCTCGTCGGAATAAGAACGCCAACCAGGCAAGCGGCCGGCTTCCGGCAAGCGCGCGAATACGACCAAGGGCTAGCCTGCGTCCGCCGGTCCGTCGATCATTGGTAACCGCACTCGGAAAGTCGTTCTGCCAGGAATCGATTCGGCAGTGA
Source organism: Mycobacterium saskatchewanense (assembly GCF_010729105.1). Classification (NCBI taxonomy): domain Bacteria; kingdom Bacillati; phylum Actinomycetota; class Actinomycetes; order Mycobacteriales; family Mycobacteriaceae; genus Mycobacterium; species Mycobacterium saskatchewanense. Next base: position 2,488,887 of record NZ_AP022573.1, on the reverse strand, counting down.
CGGAACCCTCGTGCGCCTTGACGATCGAGCTCACGATGGCCAGACCCAACCCAATGCCCGAACCGTTGGAGCGCGACGCGTCTGCCCGGACGAACCGTTCGAACAACCGGGGGAGGAGGGCGGCATCGATCCCGGGCCCGTCGTCGGCGACCGTCAGCTCCGCGCAGGGCGCTTCGGGCCCGGCGCGGTGGCAGGTGATCCCGGTGGTCACGGTCACCCCGGGCGGGGTGTGCAGGCGGGCATTGCTGAGCAGATTGCTGACGAGCTGGTGCAGCCGGGCATGGTCACCGCGGACCCACACGGGTGTGTCCGGCAGCTTCTTCAACCAGTGGTGTGTCGGCGCCGCGACCGCAGCGTCGTTCACCGCGTTGTCGACGACGTCGGTCAGGTCGACGTCCTCGGTTTCCAGATCCTGTCCCTCGCCCAGGCGCGACAGCAGCAAGAGTTCGTCGACCAGCAACGTCATCCGACGTGCCTCGGATTCGATTCGGGCCAGGGCGTATTCGGTGGTCGGTGGCAGCGCTTCGCTGTCCTGGCGGGTCAATTCGGCATAACCCTGGATCGCTGCCAGCGGGGTACGCAGCTCGTGACTGGCGTCGGTGATGAATTGGCGCATGCGCAGGTCGGATTCGGCACGATGCGCCAGCGCGCTGTCCACGTTGTTCAGCAGCCGGTTCAGCGTGTGTCCGACGATCCCGACCTCGTTGTCGGGGTCGGTGTCCGGCGGCCGGACCCGGACACTGATTCGCTGGTCACCGTCGGTCAGCGGCATCGCGGCCACTTCGGCGGCGGTCGCGGCGAGCCGGCGTAACGGCCGCAGGGTGTACCCGACGACCCACACGGTGAGCGCGGCCGTGACGGTCAGGGCCGCCGCGATGAGCACCGTGGTGGTGATCTGCTTACGGACGATGATCTGGTCGGCGAGGTTCAGCGAGACCCCGACGACCAGCAGATCGCTTCCGGCGGCGCGGCTCTGCACGCGGTAAGAACCCAGGCTGCCGAGGCGTTCGGTTCGCGGAGGGCCGTCGCCCCAGCGCTGGTCCTGGATGGCGCGGACGACGTCGGCCGGGGCGGGTTTCGGTTGATCCTCCGAGAACACCGCCGAACCGATCACCGCGCCGTCGTGCAGCACGGCGATGAGGTTGCCCGGCGTCTGTTCGGTGAACTCCAGCATCGCCTGGGCGATCGGCGGCGTGGTGCCGCGATCCGCCGACTTGTGCTCACCGTTGCGATATCGCGTGTACGAATTGCTCAGCGCGTCAAGCGATTGGGCGACGTCGACGTCGCTCATCGCGGTGACGTAGCCGCGCAGGCTGAGCACCGAGACGAACCCCACCGTCACCAGCACGACGCTGACGACGGCCAGCACGCCCAGCAGCAGCTGGCGTCGCAACGAATGGGGAAGCCAGCGCGGGCGGTCCTTTGAGGCGGAAGGGGTCTCGCCGGTCATTCCGGCGGCCGCAGCATGTACCCGACACCGCGAACGGTGTGGATCATCGGCTCTCGGCCCGAGTCGATCTTCTTCCTCAGGTAGGAGATGTAGAGGTCGACGATGCTGGTCCGCCCCGCGAAGTCGTAGTTCCACACCCGGTCGAGGATCTCCGTGCGGCTCAGCGCGCGGCGGGGGTTCCGCATGAGGAAGCGGAGCAGCTCGAACTCGGTCGAGGACAGCGATATCGGCGTGCCGCCACGGTTCACCTCCCGGCTGGCCGTGTCGACCCGCAAGTCGCCGACCTTGAGCGTCTCGGCGGCGGCCGGTGGCGTCTGCTGGCCGGAGCGGCGCAGCAATCCCCGCAGCCGGGCGACCAGCTCCTCGAGGCTGAACGGCTTCGTCATGTAGTCGTCGGCCCCCGCGGTGAGCCCGGTCACCCGGTCCATGACCGAGTCGCGCGCGGTCAGGAACAGCGTGGGCGTGTAGGAGTCCGAGCCGCGGACCCGCTCCAGGATCCGCAGGCCGTCCACGTCGGGAAGCATGATGTCGAGGACGAGGACGTCGGGGCAGACCTTTTCGAACTTTGCGAGGGCCTCGCGTCCGTTGTGCGCGATGTCGACGACCCAGCCCTCGTAGTGCAGCGCCATCTTGACCAGGTTGGTGAGCGCCGGTTCGTCATCGACCAGCAAAACCCGGATCGGCGATCCATCGGCGCGATAGATGCGGGGCAGCTGCCCCAGGATGGCTTGGCGTGGCCGCTGGTTTCCCGCGTATCCCGACATTGCAGTCATGTTCCTACATTCTCTCAAGCCCACATGGAGTTGTCACGAAGCTCATAGACACCTCAAATGTTTGGTTGTTTTTTTCCTCACAATCGGGGCTGCACATATATGCGTCTTATATGATTTTGATGAGTGAAGTTGATGTGCGTTGAATTGCGAAAAATACTGGACTGCAGCCGTCTTGCACTGGACGAGCTGACTTAAAAGAGGTTAGGCAATCCAAATCGACGGCCTGAAAACAATTTTCGTTATCGGAGGGCCGCGGCACATCGGCGGATGCCGTCGGGGCTGGACACGTACGCACGGCGGCGGGGGGACAACGGCGTCCCAGAGCCGGTCGACGGCAAGTTACGTGATGTTACGAATGTCGGTGTCTTGAAATGTGCCTGGTGGCACTATCAGTGGCGCCGTTCGGTCGCGTGCCGCGGGGCGGTTCGTCGCCCGCACCGGCCGCCTCGCGCGGCGGCGAACGCGCCCCCAGCACGGTCGTTCACGCGAATGCCGACACTCGCGTCGGCTCGGGTCGGCCGCCGGCCGGGACCCGTGGGCGCCGCCCCCGAATAAGTCCCGCTCCGGCGCCCATCGGGTTCCCTTGGCTCGGCCGCCGGTGCCCCGCGCCGTGCCGGGGATCGCCGGCCGCATTCACCGGCTCGTCGTTGTCCGGCCGCTCCGGCTCGCCGGTTATCGCGGTGTCAGCAAACATTCACGAAGAAGGAAGACAATGGATTTTGGTGCGTTGCCGCCGGAGGTCAATTCCGGTCGGATGTACATGGGTCCGGGGCCGGCGACGATGTTGGCCGCGTCCGCCGGGTGGGAGTCACTGGCCGCCGAATTGAGCACCGCCGCCGGCGGCTACCAGTCGGCGATCACGGAGTTGACCCAGGAGTGGCAGGGCCCGACCTCGATGTCGATGGCCGCCGCGGTGGCGCCGTACGTGGTGTGGATGCGCGTGACCGCCGAGCAGTGCGAGCAGGCGGCCCAGCAGGCCACCGCCGCGGCGGGCGCTTACGAAGTGGCGTACGCCATGACGGTGCCCCCGCCGCTCATCGCGGTCAACCGGGCTCGGTTGATGGCGTTGGTCGCGACGAACCTGTTCGGACAGAACACGCCGGCCATCATGGCGACCGAGGCCGAGTACAGCGAGATGTGGGCGCAGGACGCCACGGCGATGTACACCTACGCGGCCAATTCGGCGTCGGCGTCGACGTTCAGCACCTTCTCCGCGCCGCCGCAGACGACCAATCCCGGCGGGGTCACTGGTCAGGCCGGCGCGGCCGCGCAGGCGACCGGCGGCAATGTCCAATCGACGTCGACGCAATTGATGTCCTCTGTGCCGCAAGCCCTGCAGAGCCTGGCGACTCCCGGATCGACGTCGGTATCCGCGGCCTCGCCTACGGCGGTGGGCGGTGCCGCCGCCTCACTGGGCTCGTCGGGCATCTCGGCTCCGCTCAGTGCCCTGTCGAGCGTGACCGGGACGTCCAAGACCGCCACCAAGAGTGCCAGCGCGGGGGCTGGGGCACTGTCGGGCCTGAGCTCGAGTCTTGGCGCTCTGTTGAGCGGAAACGCTGCCGGGACCCTGCTTGACACATTCGGGTTGGGCTCCGACGTGGCCGGCTTGGGCGCCGACGGTGCGGGCTTGGGCGCCGACGGCGCCGGACTGGGTTTCGACGGGTACGGCCTGTCGCTGGATTTCGCCGGGGTGGACACGATCACGGGGGCCGCTGGGGCCGAAGGCCTCCCGCACCTCGGAGACCTGGGTGGCCTGGGAGCCCTCGGGCCCGCGGGCCTGGGGGAGGGCGCGTCGGCGGGCGTGGGCCAGGCGGCCTCGTTGGGAACGTTGTCGGTGCCGCCGACGTGGGCCGAGGCGGTCTCGTCGGTGACGCCGCTGCCGGCTATGGACGCGAACACCATGCCGGGCGGGTGGGGTGCTGCGCCGTCGGCGCCCAGCACGGCGGGTGTTTCCAAGTTGCCGCTGGGCGGCATGGTCGGCCGGGAGTCCGAGGGCTCGGTCCAGCGGATCGGGTTCCGCTCCTCGCTGATTCCCCGCTCGCCGGTCGCCGGCTGATCACCTTTCGTGTCGCGAGGGTCCGCAAATGTACGCGCTCGGCGGCGTGTCGTTGTACAGACACGCGCGCTCGCGGCGTTCACGCGGGTTGGTGCCGGGATGAGCAAAAACGCCGGGGCCGCACACCGATCGGTGTGCGGCCCCGGGTTCGAGAAAGCGGTGCGTCAGGCCCAGCTGGACCCGACGGCGCTGTCGGTGCTCGCCATGTTGCTGCCGGCGGTCTGCACCTTCTGGCCGTGGGAGTTGGCCTGCTCGTAGATCACCTGGAAGTTACGACCCAACTGGGTGATGAACTCCTGGCAGGCGACCGAACCGGCGCCGCCCCAGAAGTCACCGGCGGCCAGCACATCGCGAACGATGGCCTGGTGCTCGGCCTCCAGCGAGGCGGCCTGCGCGCGGATCAGGGCGCCGTGGGAGTCCACATCGCCGAACTGGTAGTTAATGGTCATGTCTAGCTCCTTTTCAAGTAGTGGACGGTAGCCGGTACTAGCTGCCGAGGATCTGCTGCGAAGCCTGCTCTTGCTGCTCGTAGTTGTTCGCGTCGCGGATCAGTCCGTCGCGAACCCCGTGCAGCATGTTCACGATGTTGCGGAAGGCCTGGTTGACCTGGCCCATGGTGTCGTAGGAGGTCGCCTGGGCCTGGCCGCTCCAGCCGGCACCGGCGATGTTCATCGACGACGCCCACATCTTGCGGGCCTCGTCCTCAACGGTCTGCGCGTGGACCTCGAAACGTCCCGCCATCGCCCGCATTTCGTGCGGGTCAGTCATAAAACGTGTAGCCATGTTGCCTTTCTCCTTTTTCTTGTTTGTGTCGACGCTCGACAGGCTGTCGAAAGTCTTATTCAGGTGGATTTTGGTGCGGTGATGGCCGCAACACGGAATAGATTACGGCCTACCGGTTAATTGCTCGCCTCAAATGGATGACATATCCCGCTTGTTTCCCGTTGTCAGACGACAACCTGCTTGGGCATGACGGTCGGCTTGAACCCGTACCGCGGTCCCGCGTAGGCGCCCGCGGCGCCCTTGGCGGCCCCCGCCATTCCCGGCATGCCGGGCATCGCCGCGACGGGCTCGCCGGCCTCGGAGGCGACCGTCCAGCCCGAGCCCTCCAGCGGGGCGGTCGAGGAGGCGAGGGTTGCCGGGGCGGCCGCAGACCAGCCGGCCGGCACCGAGAGGCCACCGACCGCGGAGGCCTCGCCCAGCGTTCCCGCGACCCCAGCTCCACTGACCGAGTTCACCAGCGCCCCTTCGCCGATGATCGCGCCACCGGCCAACGGGGTGACGGAGTCGGCGGCGGCGGCGGCCGGTGCGGCCGCGGCGAGCGTGTGGCCCAGCGATACCGAGGTCGGGATGGCGTTCATGACGAACCAGGCCGCGGTGTTGACGGCGCCGTTGATGCCGTTGAACAACATCGGCGTGCCGAGCAGGCCGTCGATGCTGGTCTCGAGAGGCGTCAGGCCGAGCGTGTCGATCACGGTTTGAATGCCCTGGCCGATGTACCCACCGTTCAGCACCGAGGTCAGGTTGCTGATCAGCCCGTCCAGGACCGACGCCGCCGGCGTGGCCGCGGCGTTGGTGAACGCCGCGGAGACCGCACCGCCCTGGGTGGCGGCCGCGGCCGGGCTGGCGGTCGGCGCCGCCGGCAGCAACGGCTGCAGCACCCCCGAGGCCGTCGACGCAGCCGCGTAGGTGTACATCGTGATCGCGTCCTGGACCCACATCTCCGCGTACTGCGCCTCGGTGGCCGCGATCGCGGGCGTGTTGATGCCCAGGAAGTTGGTCGCGACCAGCGCCGACAGCAGCGCCCGGTTCGCAGCGATGACCGGCGGCGGCACCGTCGCCGTGAACGCCGCCTCGTAAGCGGCCGCCGACGCCGAGGCCTGGGCGCCCGCCTGCTCGGCCGCCGCGGCGGTGGTGGTCAGCCAGCTCACGTAGGGCTGGGCCGCGGCGGCCGCCGCGGTCGACCCCGCGCCGGTCCACTGCTCACCGGTCAGCGTGCCGATGATCGAGTCCCAGGAGGTCGCCGTGGTGCTCAGCTCCGCGGCCAGGTTGTTCCAGGCCGTCGCCGCCGCCATCAGCGGGCCCGAGCCGGCACCGGCGTACATCAGTCCGGAGTTGATCTCGGGGGGCAGACCTGCAAAATCTAAAACCATTGGTATCAGTCCTTTTCGTCCGAATCCGCTGTTTGCTGTACCTGCGCGCGCCGGCCGCCTAGACGGCCTTGACCTTCGGCATGACGATGGGCTTGACGCCGTAGCGCGGCGCACCGAAGCCGGCGCTGTTGCGCGCAGCGGCACCCATTCCGGGCATGCCGGGCACGATGGTGCCCGGGCCGGCCTGCGGGGCGGCGGCCGTCCAACCGACCGTCTGCGCCGCGGTGGCGGGGCTGACGCTCGAGGTGAGGGTGCCGGCCCAGCTCGGCGGGGCGGACAACTTGCCGACCATGGTCGCCTGGCCCATGCCGGCGACCGGCATCGCGCCCATGCCGCCGGCGGGCGCCGTGTAGCCCACGGCGTCCGCGGCGCCGGCGGCGCCGGCGACGTCACCCGCGGCCGCGGCGGCATCGCCGGAGTCGGCGGGCAGCAGACCGCCACCGGCCATGCCGAGCAGGTCGGAGGCCGCCGAGGTCCAGTTGCCACCGCCGATGTTGAACAGGTTGGCCGTGTTGCTGGACAGGCTGGTCGCCAAGCCGTTGGTGCTGGTGAGCGGGCCGCCGAAGAGCGTGCCGAGCTGGTTGATCACGTCGACCGGGGTGGCCGCGACGACGTTGGCGGCCTCCGTGTCCGTGTAGGTGCCGGAGCTCAATCCCAGGGTGGTGACGAACTGCTGCTGGATGGCCTGCGCTTCGGCGGCGATCTGCTGGTACATGCTGCCGTAGCCCGAGAAGAGCGCCGCCTGCAGGGCCGAGACCGAGTCGGCGGCAGCGGGGGCAACACCCGTTGTCGGCGCGGCGATGCCCGCATTCTGCGCGGTCAGCGAAGTGCCGATTGCCTCCAGTTGCTGCGCTGCGGCGAGCAACTCTGCAGGGATGGCTGTCAGAAATGACATCTACTGCTCCTAGTGTTCGGAAAATGCCGGTCCACCTGCGGTGGATCGACCCTGTGCGTTGGCGTAACGGGCCCTGTGCGTTGGCGGTAAGGCTAATGAGCCACGGCTCCACATTCCCGACGGAAAAGGCTAGGGTGACGGGCGTTTACGGCTTCTTAACGAAGCGGTCGATAGTTTTAACGAGCTCCTGCCGGCCGACATAGTGTTGTCATCTGAGATCGGGCGGCAATGGGCCCACTGGGCTGCGGCGCGCGCATCTTAGGCCAGGGCCAGCCGGGACGCATCCCCAGAATTTTGGGACCTTTCACGCGGGATGCGGTGACCCGAATCCCGTCTGCGCGCGCTACATTCGCCGCCGGGCCCCCATAGCCCAATTGGCAGAGGCAGCGGACTTAAAATCCGCCAAGTGTCGGTTCGAGTCCGACTGGGGGCACGGGGCGTGGGCCCCGCCCGCCGGTCCCGTCGCGGAGCCCGCCGCAAACCCTCGGGGCGCAGTAAGTTGGTCGATCAGCACGCGCACGCCCACCGCGAAGGAGCCGACGCCGAAGTGACCGACGATCCGCGCGGTGACGGCGTCTCCCGCCAATACGACCGGTGGCAATACCCGCCCCCGGTGACCGACCTCGAGAGGTGGACCAAGAACCACTGGGACTGGTTCGACCCCTTTTGGGCCCATCGGGTCCTGTGGCCCGACCGGGACTATCGACCGAACCTGGACATCCTGATCGCGGGATGCGGCACGTATCAGGCGGCGGTGTACGCGTTCATGAACCGCACCGCCAAGGTGGTGGCCATCGACGTCAGCCGCACGGCGCTAGACCACCAGCAATACCTGAAGGACAAACACGGGCTGGGAAACCTCGAGTTGCGCCTGCTGCCGATCGAGGAGGCCGCGGCGCTGGGCAGCGACTTTGATCTCATCGTGTCCAGCGGCGTCCTCCACCACTTGGCCGACCCCCTGGCCGGCCTCACGGCGCTCGGCGGCCTCCTGCGGCCGGACGGCGCGATGGGCCTCATGCTGTACGCCAAGTACGGCCGCATCGGGGTGGAAATCCTCGCGTCGGTGTTTCGCGACCTCGGACTGTCGCAGGACGAGGCGTCGGTCCAAGTGGTCAAAGACACGATCGCCGCGCTACCCGCCGAGCACCCGGTTCGCGGCTACCTCAAGGTGGCGCGCGACCTGCTGACCGACGGCGCGGTTGTCGACACGTTCCTGCACGCACGCGAACGCAGCTACACCGTCGGGGAGTGTCTGGACCTCGTAAGCTCCGCCGGGCTCGCCTTCCAGGGCTGGTTCCACAAGACGCCGTACTACCCCCACGACCTGCTCACGCCCGCGAGCGGGCTGCACGCCGCGCTGGATCGCCTGCCCGACTCCAAGCTGTGGTCGGTGATGGAACGCCTGCAGACGGTCAACGCCACGCACTTCTTCATGGCCTGCCGCCCCGAACGTCCCGAGGCGGGCTACACGATCGATTTCTCGACGGCCGAATCGCTCGATTACGTGCCACTGACGCGCACGGCGTGCCTGCTGTCGGGCGACGAGATCTTTCTGCCCGGCGCCAAGCTGAAGCTGAACCAGGCCCAGCTGCCCTTCGTCCGGCACGTCGACGGCCGCCGGACCATCCGGGAGATCGTTGAATGTGTGACAGGCGAAGCTGCCGATGCGCCGGACAGCCGCACCGAACCGGTGGAATTCGCGCGCAAGCTGTTCCGGGAGCTATGGCGCCTGGACTTCCTGGCGGTGGCGCTCAGGGGGAGCGTCACCGGTTAGCTCACTTCGTGTTCGGCGCCGCCTCGGGCCCCGGTCGCTCCGTTTCTTCCGCCTCGACCTCCTCGTGCCTGCGCTCGTGCCTGCGGAAATAGGTCTCGGCGCTGAGCAGCCGCTTGATGGCGTCGAGGTAGCGGTCAGTGTCCATCGTCAACTCCTTCCGGGTGCCCGCCGACCGCGGCCGGTCAGGCCCTCGCCCAGCGCCACAATTGTCTGCCGGGCTTGCCGGGCCGAGGCCGTGTAGCGCTCACTGTCGCCTGCGGCGCCTGGCCTTTCGGCCAGCTGGAGGGACAGTCTCGCCTTCTCCTTGAGAATCCGGATCACCATCCAGACGGCGTCTTCAACCTCGTCGTCGAGCGCGGACAACAACGCCTCGGCCGTCCAGCCGTGACCGACCTGGCAGCGGTAGCTGTTGTCGGAGACGGCTATGAGCGGACTGTGGCAGTTCGGGCACGTATAGCCCGTCGGGCGGCCCAGCTCGTCGGCGCCGACGGAGGCTGCGAACTGGCTGCCCATCGCGATCCGGTTCTCCAACTCGAGCCGGCCGTCCGGGTCGGCCTCGGGCGCTTCGACACCCCGCTCGACCAGCTGCCCGAGGAGGCCGCCGATCTCCCTGGCGGCGACGGCGTGGTCGGCCACGCCGGCCCGCAGGGCGTTTCGCGGCAGGTCGGGGAACAGCGCGTCGGTGGGTTCCTGGACCACGGTCACTCCTCCCTTGGACTTGATCGCCTGTAACCCGGCCACCCCGTCGTCCAGCATCCCCGACATCAGGACACCGATCGCCCGTGGCCCGTAATCCAGTGCGACGGAACGGAAGAGGACATCGATCGAGGGCCTGTGACCGCTTTCCCACGGCCCGTCCGACAGGACCACCCGGTGGCCTCGCGCGAGCAGGTGATGGTCGGGCACCGCGGCGTAGATCCGGCCGCGCTCCAGGACGGCCCCGTCGACCGCCGTGGTGGCCGGCAACGTGCCGCTGCGATCGATGATCCGCGCCAAGACGGACGGCGCATTACGGCCCATGTGGGTCACGACCATGACCGCGAACGGGAACCCGGCCGGCATGCTCGCCGCCAGGTCGGACAGCGCCTCGATACCGCCGGCGGATGCGCCGATCGCGACGACCCCGTCAGCGGGCGTTGCCGTAGGACCCATGCCCTGCCCAGCCTCCCGCTCGTCCGCTCATCCCGGGTGTATGGCCTTCAACACTCGCCTCGCCCGGGGCGCGACGCCAAGGGCCTTAAGCCCCCGGCTCGGGTGCCCTTCGTCGCGCGCCGGGCGGCCCGCGGGCCGACTCTTACGAAACCCCTTGAACGCGTGCGCATTACACCAAAGTTTCCGCGCTCGGGCCTGCCGCCGCAGACGCGCGGCGGCGGCACTCCTACACTGGCCAATCGTGGGCATGCTGGCTGGTCTCGCGCCGTGGATCGTCTATTGGGTGCTGGTCGGAAACGTTCCCCTCCGCGTCGCCGCGCTGGTCGCGCTGGCGATCGCCGTCGCCGCCCTCGCCATGGGCGACGACGCGTCGAAGGGCGGCGGCGAGAAGCCGGAGCGAACGTTCGAACTCGGTTCGCTGGCAATTCTTTTCGTGCTAACCGTGCTGACTTTCAGCCTCGGCGGGTCCTTCCTTCGGCAGTGGATCCTGCCGCTCGGCAACGCCGGGCTTTTGCTGGTGGCGCTCGCCGGCGCGCTCACCGGGCGGCCGTTCGTGCGCGCGTTCGCGGCCGCCGGGCAGCCCGCCGACGTCCTCAAGACCGAACTCTTCGGCCGGCTCGTCACGGTGCTGGGCTGGCTCTGGGTCGCGACGTTCGCCGGCATGACGGTGGCGTCGGTAATCCCGCCGATCGCACTCCGTTCGAGTCTCACGGAGGCCAGCCTGCTCGACACGAAGACCCCGGTGTCGTTCGTCTGCTACTGGGTGATCCCGTTCGTCCTGTTCGGGCTGGCGGCTCTCGCATCGCGATTGCTGCCCGACCGGATGCTTGCCGGAATCGACGACGTGGCGCGCGAAACATCGTTCGTCGCCTACGACGAGGCCACCATCGACGAGCTGTATTACCTGGCGCAGGAACACGCCAACCGCGAGGTGGGCCCGGGCAAGGAGGCGTACAACGTCAAGGTCGGGGGCATGGGGACCCCCCTGACCGGCGACGAGTCCCGCAAGTCCTGGCCCTCCACCTACAAAGTCCGCGATAAGCGGCGCTGACGGATACGTTGGTTTCGGGGGGGCGAGTCCTGGAGGGGCCGCACGCGCTCCGCCTCCGTCGCGGCCAGATCAAGGAGCAGGAGTGAACGCAGTCAGCCCGGACGCCATCCGAGCCGAGACGGTCAGCATGACCGGCTACGGCGGCGACGACATCGAGGCATATCAGGCGACACCACTGGCGAACGGATCCCGCGGCGGGATCGTCTGGATCCACCACATGCCCGGCTACGACCGCGAGACCAAGGAGTTCGTCCGGCGGCTTGCCGACAGCGGCTACCACGTGGTCGCCCCGAACCTGTATTCCCGCGAGGCCCCGGGCGCCTCGCCCGACGACGCCGCCGCGGCGGCGCGCGCGGCCGGCGGGGTGCCCGACGAGCGGCTGGTCGGGGACGTCGCGGGCGCCGTCGAGCAGCTGCGTTCGCTGCCCGGGGCGAACGGGAAGGTCGGGGTGATCGGCCACTGCTCCGGCGGCCGGCACGCGTTCCTGGCGGCGTGCTCGCTGCCGATGGACGCCGCGGTGGACTGCTACGGCGGCTTTGTCGTCGAGCAGCCGCCCGAGCAGGTGCCTCGCGCCATCAAGCCGATCCTGCACCTCGCGCCCAAGCTCAGCTGCCCGCTGCTGGGCCTGTTCGGCGTCGAGGACAAGTTCCCCGCTCCCGACGCGGTGGCGACGCTGGACGCGGAATTGACCAAGCTGGGCAAGCCGCACGAGTTCCACTCGTACGACGGCGCGGGCCACGCGTTCTTCTCCGTCGACCGGCCGGTGTACCGCGTCGAGGCGGCGGTGGACGGCTGGCGCCGCATCGACGAGTTCTTCGCCACCCACCTGAAAGGCTAGGCATCGCCCATGTGCACCCATCTGAGCGAGCACGTCGACATCGAGGGCAGCGGCAAAGGCGCGACGGGCTGGTTCGGGGCCAGCCGCGCGACGGTGTACGTCGACCATCCCGTCCACGCCCCCTACGCCCACACCGTGAACATCGACGTGATCAACCCGCAGCTCGGCCCGTCGGCGCGGGTGGCTCTCGAACTCACCGAGGAAAGCGCCCTCGCGCTGGCCGACGCCATCCGCAACGCCATCGGCCATGCGCCGGCCGGGCTGGCGTCCAGGGACCAGTAGGGGGTTCGCGATGACCGCCGACTACCCCCAGGCGGCCGCCGCCCGCGGCCGGATCGAGCCCGCGCCCCGGCGGGTACGCGGCTATCTCGGTGACGCGCTCGTCTTCGACACCGTCGCGGCCCGCTACGTGTGGGAGGTGCCCTACTACCCGCAGTACTACGTTCCGCTGGCCGACGTCCGGCGGGAGTTTCTGCGCGACGAGAACCACCCGCAGAAAGTCCAATTCGGTCCGTCGCGGCTGCACTCCCTGGTGGGCGCGGCCGGAACCTACGAATCCGCGGCGCGGGTGTTCGACGCCGACGGCGGCGGCCCGCTGGCCGGCACCGTGCGGTTCGACTGGGAGCCGTTGCGGTGGTTCGAGGAAGACGAGCCGGTCTACGGCCACCCGCGCAACCCGTATTCGCGGGTCGACGCCCTGCGTTCGCACCGGCACATCCGGGTAGAGCTCGACGGTGTCACCTTGGCCGACACCGGATCTCCCGTTTTGCTATTCGAAACGGGCTTGCCGACAAGGTATTACATCGACCCGACCGACGTCGCTTTCGAGCACCTGGAGCCCAGCCCGACGCAGACGCTGTGCCCGTACAAGGGGGTCACGTCGGGATACTGGTCGGTGCGGACGGGCGCGACCGTGCAGCCGGATCTGGCGTGGACCTATCACTATCCGCTGCCGGCGGTCGGCCAGATCGCCGGCCTGGTGGCGTTTTACAACGAAAAGGTCGACATCACCGTCGACGGTGTCGCACTGCCGCGACCGCAAACGCATTTCGGTTAGCGGCTCGTGGGCTCGTCTCCGGGGGCCGATTTACCCGGAGGTGTCGCGGACGAGGGGCGCGGCGCCGGAGCCCGAACCGGCGAACTGTCGCAACCAGTCGAACCAGTCGGACATGCCGTCGCCGGTGCGGGCGCTGACGGGGAACACCGTCGCGGCCGGATTGATCTTGCGGACCTGCTCGATGTATCGGTCGACGTCGGCATCGAGGTAGGGGACCAGGTCGACCTTGTTGAGCAGCACGAGGTCGACCGAGCGGAACATCACCGGGTATTTCAGCGGTTTGTCTTCACCCTCGGTGACCGAATACACCATTACCTTGGCGTGCTCCCCGACGTCGAACTCGGCGGGGCATACCAGGTTCCCGACGTTCTCGATGATCACCATGTCCAGTTCCGGCAGCTCGAGGTCCTGTAGCGCCCGATTGACCATCGGGGCGTCCAGGTGGCACTCGCCGCCGAACCCGTTGCCGGTGTTCAACAGTGCCACCTGCGCGCCCCGGCCGTGCAGCTTGACCGCATCGAGATCGGTGGCGATGTCGCCTTCGACGACTCCGATCGCCAGTTCGCCCGCAAGCTCGTCCAGGGTGGCGGCCAGGATCGTCGTTTTGCCGGATCCCGGCGAGCTCATCAGGTTCAGGGCGCGGATGCCGTTGCTTTCGAACGCAAGCCGGTTGATGCCCGCGCGCAGGTCGTTCTCGGCGAAAATCGACTCCAGCACCTCGACGCGCTGTGGACCCGTGGTGTACCCGCTGTGGTCACCGTGCCCGTGGCCGTGGCCCTCGTCGTCGAGATCGTGCTCGTGTACCGTGCCGTCGTCGTGGCGGTGGAATCTGCCCATCAAACTCGACCTTTCGCGGACTGCGGAGAAGTCACGACACCTCGACCGAGGTGACTAGGAACTCGTTGCCGCGCACCACGTGGACGTCCGCGCTGTCGCATCCCGGGCAGCACACCGACCACCGGGACTCGATCCGCGCCTGCCGGGCGCAGGCGCGGCACATCACCTCGGCGGGTACCAGATCGAGTTCCAGCTTGGTGTCGGTCATGTTGTCGTCCAGGTGCTGACAGACCAGCCCCCAGCAAAATTCCAGGGACTCGGGCACCACCTGGCGCAGAGCGCCCACCTGGACATGGATGACGTCGACGTGACGGCCGGCCGCATGGGGCTTCACCACACCAGCAATGGCATGGCACAGCGACAACTCGTGCACCCCACCATGCTGCACCGCCAACGACTTCGGCGTCACGAAACGTGAGCGTGGAAAAGCGCAGAATATGTGTGCGAAATTGTGATTGTCGCCGCATCGCGGGCGGTCTAGCCTGAGCGAGACCGCCCGCGCCGCCCGGCCCATAGGCGTGAGGGTCGATCGCTGCTCAGGAGGTTCGCGGTGGGCAGTCGGCATGACGCGGTGACGACCGTGCGGCTGCGCCTCGACATCGCGGGCGTGGTCCAAGGCGTCGGATTTCGTCCGGCAGTCGCCCGTATCGCCGCACGTCACGGCCTGGCCGGCTGCGTCTACAACGACTCCGGGTCGGTGCATTGCGAACTCGAGGGTGCGCCGGACGCGGTCGAAGCCGCGATATCCGCGATCAGCGCCGACCGGCCGCCGATGGCCCGCATCGACTCCATCGCGGCCATTCCGCTACCGCCCAGCGGGGAGCCCGGGTTCCGGATCGTCGACAGCCGGGCGGGCGACGCCCGTCGCACCCTGGTGCCGCCGGACATCGCCGTCTGCGCCGACTGTCTGCGCGAACTCCGTGATCCCGCCGATCGCCGGCACGGCCATCCCTTCATCACCTGCACCAACTGCGGCCCGCGCTACACGGTGATCACCGACCTGCCCTACGACCGGCCATCGACCACCATGGCGCACTTCCCGATGTGCGCATCGTGCGCGGCCGAATACGCCGATCCCACCGATCGGCGGTTCCACGCGCAGACCATCGCCTGCCCCGACTGCGGGCCAAGGTTGACTTGGCACGGTCCCGGGGACGGGGCCGACCCGATCGCGGCCGCCGCTCGGGCCCTCGATGACGGTCTCATCGTCGCGGTGAAGGGCATCGGAGGGTTCCACCTGGCCTGCCGGGCCGACAACCCCACGGCGGTGGCAGCCCTTCGCGACCGAAAGTGTCGCCCCGCCAAGCCTTTCGCGTTGATGGTTGCCGATCTTGCCGCGGCGCGGAGCATTGGTCGCATCGATGCCGCTGCGGCAGACCTACTGCGGTCACCGGCTGCGCCGATCGTCCTGGTGCCCGCTCGTGACGACGCGGCGCTGCCTGGCGTGGCGCCCGGTCTGTCCGAGTTCGGGGTGATGCTGGCGTATTCGCCCGCGCACCATCTTCTGTTCGACAGACTCGGCGCGACGCCGCTGGTCATGACTTCCGCCAACAGCGGCGGATCCCCCATCGTCTTTCGCGATGCCGATCTGACCTGGGTCGACGGCCTGGCTGACGCGGTGCTCACCCACGACCGGCCCATCCATGTGCCCTGTGAAGATTCGGTGGTCACCGTCGACCGCGACGGTGCCGTGGTGCCGATTCGACGGTCTCGGGGCTACGCACCCCTGCCGGTATCGGTCGACACCGGCGACGGTGAGGTGATCCTGGCCACCGGCGGTGACCTCAAGACCACGTTTTGCCTGATGGGCACCGACGGCCACGCCCACCTGTCCGCGCACCTGGGTGATATGGCCGACCCGCGCACCCAGACCAGCTTCGAATCCGCCCTGCACCACCTGGCTTTCATGACCGACCGCCATGCCGCCGCCGTCGCGTGTGACCTGCATCCTTCGTACGCCACCAGCGGCTGGGCCCGCCGACGCGGCCAGCCCGTGATGCGGGTGCAGCACCATCACGCGCACGCGGTGTCGCTCCTGGCCGAACACGGACGGCTCGGCACCCCGATGCTTGCGGTCGCCTTCGATGGCACGGGCTACGGCACCGACGGCACCATCTGGGGCGGCGAGCTATTGCTGGTGACCGACCCCGCGGCGTTCACCAGGGCCGGGCATCTGAAACCGTTCGCTCTGCCCGGCGGCGAGGGTGCGGTGCGCCACCCCGGCCGGATCGCGCTCGACCTGCTGCACCGGGCCGGCCTCGAATGGGAGGGGGACATTCCGGCGGTCCGCCACCTCGGCGAGCAGGCGCGTCAGGTCCTCGCCCAACAGATACCGCGCGGCATCGGATGCGTCACCACCAGCAGCATGGGTCGCCTCTTCGACGCGGTCGCCAGCCTGCTCGACGTGTGCCACACCGTCACCTACGAGGGGCAGGCGGCCGTGGAACTCGAGCACCTCGCGCGCCGCGGTCGCGCCGTGCCGCTGGACTTCGAGGTGGCCCAGGGGGTGCTCGATCCGGCGCCGCTGATCACCGAACTGGTGCGGGGCCTGCGGGCGGGCACAGCGCAAGAGAATTTGGCGGCGGGCTTCCACGACGCCGTCGTGAGAGCCACGGCGCGGGCGGTCCGTCAGGCGGCGGTTGGCATCGGAACCATCGGGCTGACGGGGGGCGTCTTCGTCAACCGGCTGCTGCTCGACGGTCTTCGCAAAGAGTTGACCGGCAACGGTTTCGAAGTGCTGACCCATGGAGTGTTGCCGTGCAACGACGGCGGCCTGGCGCTCGGTCAGGCCGTCATCGCGGCGCGGATGCGCCAGAAGCTTCACGAGAGAGGAGACGCCGGATGTGTCTCGGAATTCCCGGCAGGATAGTCGACACGTGGGATGAGGCGGGCACACGAATGTGCACCGCCGATTTCGGCGGTACCACCAAGACCGTATGCCTCGCCTACCTTCCGGACATGCAAGTCGGGGAGTACACGATCGTCCACGCGGGATTCGCCATCACTCGGCTCGACGAAGCATCGGCGAACGAAACCCTGCGGATGTTCCACGAGCTGGGCGTGCTGGACGAGGAACTGGCCGGTGACGAGGGCCAGGGCAGCAGGGAGCCGGCGTGAAGTACCTCGACGAATTCCGTGACCCGACGGCCGCGCACACCTTGGTCGATCACATCAAGAAGCGCGCAACCCGGACGTGGACCGTGATGGAAGTCTGTGGCGGGCAGACCCATTCGATCATCCGCAACGGCATCGACCAACTGCTGGACGGCGCGGTGGAATTCATCCACGGCCCCGGATGCCCGGTCTGTGTGACCCCATTGCAGATGATCGACCGTGCGCTGGACATCGCGGCTCGCGACAACGTGATCTTCTGTTCCTTCGGCGACATGCTCCGGGTGCCCGGAAGCCAGCATGACCTCTTCAGCGTCCGCGCCCGCGGAGGAGACGTGCGGATCGTCTATTCGCCCTTGGATGCCACCCGGGTGGCCGCCGACAACCCCGACAAGGAGGTTGTGTTCTTCGGCGTTGGCTTCGAAACGACCGCACCGGCCAACGCGATGGCCGTTATCCACGCCGAGCGGCTCGGGCTCACCAACTTCTCGATGCTGGTCTCCCATGTTCTGGTGCCGCCCGCCATGACGGCGATTCTGAGTTCGCCGAGCAACCGGGTCCAGGGCTTCCTGGCCGCCGGGCACGTGTGCACGGTGATGGGCACCGGTGAATACGGCCCGCTGGTCGACGAATTCCAGATACCCATCGTGGTCACCGGCTTCGAACCCCTCGACTTGCTCGAGGGCGTCCGGCAGGTCGTCGAACTCCTCGAAGCCGGGACGCCGGAACTGCGCAACGCTTATCCCCGCGCGGTGACCGCCGCCGGCAATGCCGTCGCGCAGCAGACGCTCGCCGAGGTGTTCGTGGTCACCGATCGACAGTGGCGCGGCATCGGCATGATCCCGAAATCCGGATGGTCGCTCTCGCCCCGTTATGCACAGTTCGACGCCGAATCCAGGTTCGGGGTCGGCCACCTGCAGGTCTCCGAATCCGCGGAATGCCGCAGCGGCGAGGTCCTGCAGGGCCTGCTGAAACCCAACGAATGTCCGGCGTTCGGGAAGTCGTGCACGCCCCGCAACCCGCTGGGCGCGACCATGGTGTCCAGCGAGGGCGCCTGCGCGGCCTACTACCAGTTCCGTCGGCTTGAAGCGACCGCTCGTGCCTGAGCGACCCAGCGGCATCGACCCGGCCGACTGGGTGTGCCCGCTGCCGCTGCGCGACACGAAACGGGTCGTGCTGGGCCATGGCGGCGGCGGCGTCCTGTCAGAAGAGCTCATCGAGAACCTCTTCCTCCCCGCGCTCGGCGCGCCTGCCGGGCCCGCCCGCGATTCGGCACTGCTCGACATCACCGGCGGGCGTGTCGCACTGACCACCGATTCCTACGTGGTGCAGCCGTTGTTCTTTCCCGGCGGCAACATCGGCGACCTGGCGGTCAACGGCACCATCAACGACCTGGCATGCAGTGGCGCCCAACCGCTCGCGCTGACGGCCGGGTTCATCCTCGAAGAGGGGCTCGAATTAGACGTGCTCGGCGCGATCGCCGAGACCATGGGTAAGGCGGCCGCGAACGCCGGCGTCGCCGTCGTCACCGGCGACACCAAAGTCGTGGCGAAAGGCGGTGCGGACCAGCTCTTCATCAACACCGCCGGGGTCGGCGTGGTACCCGCCGGTGTGCACATCGGCCCGGAGCGCGCACGGCCGGGCGACCACATCGTCGTGTCGGGCAATCTCGGCGAACACGGCGTGGCGGTCATGAGTCTGCGCGAGGGCATCGACTTCGGCACCGTGGTCACCAGTGACAGCGCACCGCTGCACCGGCTGGTCGGCGCCATGCTCGCCGCCGGCGGCCCCGCGGTGCATGCGCTGCGGGACCCCACCCGGGGCGGGCTCGTCGCATCCGTTGCCGAGATCGCGCGCGCCGCCTCGGTCGGCGTCGAGCTCGAGGAGGCGAGAATTCCTATCCCCGAGACGGTTTCCTCGGCATGCTCGTTTCTGGGGTTGGATCCGCTCCAGGTGGCCAACGAGGGCAAGATTGTGGCATTCGTCGACCCCGGGCGCAGCGAGGCGGTGCTCGACGCGATGCGGTCACGGCCCGAGGGAACGAATGCCGCGATCATCGGTCGAGTGGTGGCCGAGCATCCCGGCATGGTCGTCGGAAAGACACCGTTCGGAACCGCGCACGTCATCGAACGTCAACTCGGCGAACAACTTCCGCGCATCTGCTGATCCGTCGCTGATGTCGGGTCGGGCGGGCGGGCCGGTTGTCAACTGCGCGCGGCGCCGTCGATCACCTTCGATGCCGGCGCGATACTGCGCAACGCCGCCGCGGCGACCGCCGCCGCCGTCAGACCCAGGTGCGCGGCCACCTCGCGGCCCGGCCCGCTCTCACCGAAACGCTCGACGCCGATCACCGCGTCCCAGGGCCTGGCGATTGCCCGCCAGCCGGTGGTCACCCCCGCCTCGATCCACACGACCGGCAGGTCGGGCAGCTCGGTGTCGTCGGCGTCGAGCGCGGCCGCGATGCGTTCGCGCCACATCACGGAGATCACGATCGACGATATCCCATGCTGCTCAAGCAAATCGGCCGCTTCGAGGGCGAGCGCGACCTCCGAGCCGCTGGCCGCCAGCACCACCTGAGCGGCGCCCGTGACCGGCCGCACGACCCGCATGCCGTAGTGGCGGGTGTCGTCCAATCCGGCACCGCCGAGTGTCGGCAGGTCCTGTCGGCTCAGCACCAAGGCCGTCGGCCCGTCGGTGTTGAGGGCGGCCAGTTGCCAGGCCAGCGCGGTCTCCGCGGCGTCGGCCGGGCGCAACACGGTGAGGCCCGGAATCAGGCGCAACGACTCCAGCTGTTCGATCGGCTGATGCGTGGGGCCATCCTCGCCGACGTGCACCGAGTCGTGCGTGAACACATACACCACGGGCAATCTCATCAGCGCCGAAAGACGCAGGGCCGGCCGCAGGTAATCGGCGAACACCAAGAAGGTGCTACCGAACGGCCTTAACCCTCCGTGCACGGCGATGCCGTTCATGACGGCCGCCATCGCGTGCTCGCGGATTCCGAAGTGAATATTCCGTCCGCCGAAGTCACCCGGCCCGACGTCGCCGCCCGGAATCGTGGTGTTGGTCGAGGCCGCCAGGTCGGCCGACCCGCCCACCAACCCCGGATAGACGGCGGCGAGCGCTGTCAGAGCCGACCCAGATGCCTTGCGGGTAGCCGACTTTCCGCCCGGAGCCAGGCCGTCGGCCAGGGGCGTCAGCACCGACGGGTCGTCGCACTCGGGAATGGTGTCGAGCGGAAAGTCAGCCGACAGCTGCGGATGGTCGACCTGCCACGCGGCGTGCGTCCGGGCCCATCGGGTGTGCGCCACGGCGCCCCTCGCCGCCACCACTGCCGCCGTCGCCCGGACGGCGAGTGGCACGTGGAACTGCTCGTCGGGCCAGTCCAGGCGTGCGCGCATGGCAGCGAGCACCTCGGCACCCAGCGGGCTGCCGTGTGCGCGCGGGGTTCCTTCGACACCGGGCGCGCCAAAGCCGATGGTGGTCTTCACCCTGATGAAGGTGGGCCTGCCGTCCCCGCTGACGGCCTCGGTGAACGCCCCGTCCAGGGCAGGCACATCGTTGCCGTCGTCGACACTGAGCACCCGCCAGCCGTAGGCAGCGAACCGGCCCTCGACGTCGTCGGCGCAGCTTTGTGAGGCGGGCCCGTCGATGGTGATGTCGTTGTCGTCGAAGACGACGATCAGCTTGCCCAGCCGCAGCCGCCCGGCGAGCGATGCGGCCTCGTGGCTGATGCCCTCCATCAGGTCGCCGTCGCCGGCGAGCACCCAGGTGCGGTGGTCGACCACGGTGTGTTCGTCGGTGTTGCACCTGGCGGCGAGCAGCTCCTCGGCCAGGGCCATCCCGACGGCGTTCGCAATCCCTTGCCCCAGAGGGCCGGTGGTGGTTTCGACGCCCGGCGTGTGACCGTACTCGGGGTGCCCGGGGGTCAGGGAACCGAGTTGGCGGAATCTGCGCAGTTGGCCGAGCGGTAGGTCGTAGCCGAAGAGGTGAAGCAGCCCATACAGCAGCATCGACCCGTGGCCGGCGGACAACACGAAGCGGTCGCGGTCCGGCCAGCGCGGGTCCGCCGGGTCGTGGCGCAGGTGGCGCGACCACAACGTCCACGCGATCGCGCTGGTGCCCAGTGGCAGGCCGGGATGTCCGCTGTTGGCGGCCTCGACGCCGTCGGCGGCAAGGAACCGCAATGTATTGATGGCGAGCCGGTCCAGTTCGTCGGTGCGGGCGGGCGGGCCTGCCGAGGACGACAGGTCCGCGTTGGGGCCGGTCGTCGTTCTGGGTGCGACGCTCACTGTGGCACCAGCCTTTCGTTGGTCTCGCGGGCGGCCGCGCGCAGTGCGTTCGCGCGGTCGGTCATGCTCGGCCCGGCGAACAGAGCCGAACCGGCGCAGAACACGTCGGCCCCGGCCGCCGCGGCACCGGTGATGGTCTCGGGCCCGATGCCGCCGTCCACCTCGAGCTCGACAGGCATTGCGCGACGGTCGATTTCGGCTCGGGCCGCCGCTATCTTCGGTTCCATGCCGGCCAGGTAGCGCTGGCCGCCGAATCCCGGGTTGACCGTCATGATGAGCAGCAGGTCGGTGAGGTCCAGGACGTCGAGGACCGCGGCCAGCGGGGTAGCCGGGTTGAGCGCCACACCGGCGCGGGCGCCGAGGTCCCGGATGCTCGACAGGGTGCGGTGTAGGTGTCGACACGCCTCGGCGTGCACGATCACCACCTCACAACCCGCATCGACCCACCGCGGCAACATGGCGTCGGGATCTTCGACCATCAGGTGGGCCTCGAAGCCGATCGCGACCCGGTCGCGGCAGGCCGCGATCACGTCGGGACCGAAGGTGAGGTTGGGGACGAACTTGCCGTCCATGACATCCCACTGGATGCGGTCGACGCCGGCCCGCTCGATCTCCGCGACGTCGCGACCTAGTTCGGCGAAGTCGGCCGGCAGCACCGACGCGACCAATAGTGGGGTCACCGCTGAGCACCTTCCTTCAGGACCTGGCCGCCAGGTTAGGGGCGTTAAAGCGAATTTCGATCCCCCAACGCGGGGAAATTCGGGGGGACGCCCATGATCGATGAAACGAGATGACTGCGTACGGCATCGCCATTATCGTGTTCGCATGATTGGGGTCACCGCAGCGCCGATTACCGGACCCGTTCGAGTGGTATTGGTCGACGACCACGAAATGGTCATCGAGGGTCTCAAAGCCATGCTTGCGTCGTTCAAGAACCGGGTGCGGGTTGTCGGTGAGGCGGTGGGCGCCGAAAACGCCCTCACGGTGATCGGGGCCCTCCAGCCGGACATCGTCCTGTGCGACGTGCGGATGCAGGGCGCGAGCGGACTGGACCTCTGCCGCACCATCCGCGAACGCAATCGGACCAGCAAGGTGATCCTGCTTTCGGTGTACGAGGACGAGCAGTACTTGTTCCAGGCCCTGCGGGTCGGCGCCTCCGGCTATCTGCTGAAAGGCATCAGCAGCGACGAGCTGGTGCGGCAGCTCGAGTACGTCCACGGGGGGTCGACGGCCATCGATGCCGGCCTGGCGGCGCGGGCCGTCGACACCGCCGCGCGGCTGCAGCGCGACGAGTTCTGGCCGGGCGCCAGGCAGGGGCTGAGCCAACGCGAGAGCGAAATCCTCTCGTTCGTGGTCGCCGGACTGTCCAACCGGGGCATCGCGAGCAAACTCATCATCGGCGACGAAACGGTCAAGAGTCACTTGCGTTCCATTTACCGCAAACTGGGCGTGAGCGACCGCACCGCCGCGGTGGCCGTGGCGCTGCGCGAGGGAATCTATCGGTGACGGGGTCGGTGCGGGGTCTGGTGGACGCCGACCGCGAAGTCGCGCTGCTGCTCGACATCATCGCCGCCACCGGCAGCGGACCGGCCGTCGAGCCGGTGGCCGCCGCGGTGGCCCGGCTGATCACTGCGGCGACGGCATCCGACGTCTGTTTCGTGCACGTGCTCGACGACTCCGGCGCCTCGCTGACCCTGGCCGGCGCGACGCCGCCCTTCGATCAATACATCGGCCAGGTGCACCTGGGACTTGGTGAGGGCGTGTCGGGCTGGGTGGCCCGGCAGCGCGAACCCGTCGTCATCACCAGCGGCAAAGACGAGGACCCGCGCTATCTGCCGATCGCGGCGTTGCGCGGCTCCGACTTCACGTCAATGGCGTCGGTACCCATGGAGGCCGGGTCGGGCCGCCTCGTGGGCGTGCTCAACGTGCACACCGTGGCCCGCCGCGACTTCACCGAGCGCGACATTCAGCTGTTGTTGGCCATCGGGCGGCTGACGGCGGGCGCGGTGGATCAGGCCCGCGTGCACCGGCAACTGGCGGCCCGGGAGCGGGTGCACGGAAACTTCGCCGAACAGGTGATCGCCGCGCAGGAATCCGAGCGCAGGCGGCTGGCCGGCGACATCCACGACGGCATCTCCCAGCGGCTGGTCAGCCTGAGCTATCGGCTCGACGCCGCGGCCCGCGCGGTTGACATCGACGACTCCGCCGAGGCCGGTCAACAGCTCGAAAAGGCCCGCGACTTGGTCGACCTCACCCTGGCGGAGGCCCGTTCGGCCATCGGTGGCCTGCGGCCGCCCGTGCTCGACGACCTTGGCCTGGCGGGCGGCCTGGCCAGCCTGGCGGCAACGATTCCCGAGGTGGACCTGCACCTGGAGTTGGCCGACGACCGGTTGTCCGAGCACGTCGAGGTGGCCCTGTACCGCATCGCGCAGGAGTGCCTGCAGAACGTTGTCAAGCATTCGCGCGCGATGACGGCGACCGTGCGGTTCGCCGTCGATGCCGGGACGGCCCGGCTCGAAGTGGCCGACGACGGAATCGGCATCCGTGGATTCGATGCGTCGTCGAGCCCGGCGCCCACCAGCTACGGAATGCTCTCGATGACGGAACGCGCGGAGCTGGTGGGCGGTCGGCTGACCGTGCGGTCGGCGACGTCGGGGCCCGCGTCGGGAACCACGGTCGTGGTGACCATCCCGTTGGGCGGCCCGGGTTGTGCGGGTCAGGCCGGCTGAAGCTGGTGCCGCAGGCGCACGGCGGCGGCGTTGGCCGACAGGTGGCTCGACAGCGCTTCGTGCGCCGCCCCGATGTTCGTCTCGTCGCCGCGCCACGCCGCCAGCGCGGGTGACACCAGGGCCCTCCCGAACGAGAACGTCAACGGCCACGGTGTGCGGTGCGCCTGCAGTGCCGTGAGGTTCGTGGTGGCACGTGCCGGCGATTGCCCGCCCGAGAGAAAGGCGACGCCGGCGAGGTTGGCCGGCCACGCCCGCAGCACCGAGACCGTGGCCTTGGCGACCTCTTCGGCCGTCGCCGGGCTCGGGTGGTCTTCGCCCTCGATCACCATGTTCGGTTTGAGCACGATGCCGGCCAGGTCCACATGTAGCAAGCCCAGCTGCTGACGCACCGCGGCGTGCACGTCGGCGGTCACTTCCGCGCAGCGGGCGAGGCTGTGGTCGCCGGTCATGAGGACCTCGGGTTCGACGATCGGCACGATGCCCGCCTCCTGGCAGGCCGCCGCGTAGCGGGCCAGCGAGTTGGCGTTGCACGCGATCGCACCCCAGCTCGGCGTGGAGCCGGTGACGGTGAACACCGCCCGCCACTTGGCGAAGGCCGCGCCCATCTCCACGTACCGGGCCAAACGGGAGGGCAGCCCGTCCAGCCCCTCCGTGACGGTCTCACCCGGCAGGCCGGGGCACGGCTTGGCGCCGATGTCCACCTTGACGCCCGGCAGCATGCCCAACTCGCGTACGGCCTGGGCGAACGGTCTTCCATCGCTCAAGACCTGCCCCAGGGTCTCCTCGCAGAAGATGATCCCTGAGACGCCGTCGGCCAGCTTGGGCGTGGTCACCAGGATTTCGCGGTAGGTGCGCCGCCCGTCCGCGGTCGGAGTGACGCCCGCTTTCTTCAGACGGGCGGACATGGTCGCGACGCTCTCGTCGGCGGCCAAGATGCCTTTGCCGGGCGCGGTCATGGCCGCGGCGATCTCTCTGCATGCGTGCACGTGTGGGTCCCTCCGGTTCGTGTTTGCGAGTGCGCACACGGTATGGGCGGCGCGGACGCGTCGGCCTCACCCGCAAGGTGGATCCGCGGGGTAACCGCAATGCTGAACCAATTGGTTCAGAGTTCGCGCTTTATTGTCGATAGACAACTTCAGTATCGGCTGTCACGATTCCAGCCATGACAGACAGATGGAACGCGGGAGTGATCCCCTACGCGGAGATGGGTTATTGGCAACCTGACTACGTCCCCAAGGACACCGACGTGTTGTGCGCCTTCCGGATCACCCCGCAGCAGGGGGTGCCCCCGGAGGAGGCGGGCGCGGCGGTCGCCGGCGAGTCGAGCACCGCGACCTGGACGGTGGTGTGGACGGATCGCCTCACCACGTTCGAGCATTACCAGGCCAAGTGCTACCGCGTCGATGCGGTACCCAACGCCGCCGGCCAGTGGATCGCCTGGATCGCCTACGACCTCGACCTGTTCGAAGAGGGCTCGATTGCGAACCTGACCAGCTCGATCATCGGCAACGTGTTCGGGTTCAAACCGCTCAAGGCGCTCCGCCTGGAGGACATGCGGATTCCGACCCACTACGCCAAGACCTTCCAGGGCCCCGCCCACGGCATCGTCATGGAGCGCGAACATCTCAACAAGTTCGGCCGGCCGCTGCTGGGCGCCACCACCAAACCGAAGCTCGGGCTCTCCGCGCGAAACTACGGCCGCGTCGTCTACGAGGCACTGCGCGGTGGGCTGGACTTCACCAAGGACGACGAGAACATCAACTCGCAGCCGTTCATGCGGTGGCGAGACCGCTTCCTGTTCTGCATGGAGGCCGTCAACCGCGCGCAGGCCGCGACGGGGGAGATCAAGGGCCACTATCTCAACGTCACCGCCGGAACGATGGAGGAAATGTACGAGCGGGCCAACTTCGCCGCCGAGCTGGGTTCGGTGGTCGTGATGATCGATCTGACGATCGGCTACACCGCCATCCAATCGATGGCCAAGTGGGCTCGCGACAACAGCGTCCTCCTGCACCTGCACCGTGCCGGTCACGGCACCTACACCCGGCAGAAGACCCATGGCGTCAGTTTCCGCGTCATCTCGAAGTGGATGCGGCTCGCCGGCGTCGACCACATTCACGCCGGAACCGTGGTCGGCAAGCTCGAGGGTGACCCCAACACCACCGCCGGCTTCTACGACACGCTGCGGCTCAACAGCGTCGCCGCCGACCCGGTCAAGGGCCTGTACTTCGACCAGGAGTGGGCGTCCATGCCCGGCGTCATGCCGGTCGCGTCCGGCGGCATCCACGCAGGCCAGATGCATCAACTCATCCACTACCTGGGCGAGGACGTCGTGCTTCAGTTCGGCGGCGGCACGATCGGTCACCCGATGGGAATCGCCGCGGGCGCCGAGGCGAACCGCGTCGCGCTGGAGGCCATGATCAAGGCGCGCAACGAGGGCCGCGACTACTTCAAGGAGGGCGCCGACATCCTCAAGAAGGCGGCATCGCGCAACCGGGCGCTCGACACCGCCCTGGCCACCTGGGGCGACATCACCTTCAACTACGAATCCACCGACACCCCCGACGTCGTCGCGACGCCGACCCGCGTTTGACCCGCGCCGTCCGCGTGGCGATCGCGGGCGATGCGGCTCGCCACATTCTCAAGAGGAGCACCATGCGAATCACCCAGGGCACCTTTTCCTACCTGCCCGACTTCACCGACGAGGAAATCACCGCGCAGATCGACTACGCGCTCGGGCACGGGTGGCCGCTGTCGGTGGAGTTCACCGACGACCCGCACCCGCGGAACATCTATTGGGAGATGTGGGGCCTGCCGATGTTCGACCTCAAGGACGCGGCCGGGGTCTTGCTGGAGGTGAACGCCTGCCGGGCGGCCAATCCCAACAGCTACGTGCGGCTTAACGCGTATGACGCCAGCCTGGGCCGGCAGACCACCGCGTTGTCGTTCATCGTGAACCGGCCCGCCGAAGAGCCCGGCTTCCGGCTGGACCGCGCCGAGCGGGCCGACCGCCGGATCGGCTACACCACCTCGGCCTACGCCACCGAGCGGCCCGTCGGCCGGCGGTACGGGTCGCCGTGACCCGTACCGCGTTCGGCGACCGCCCGGGAACCGAGTCGGGGACTGCCAAGGAGTGTGAGCGCCTTCCCGACGAAGCGGTCGTCGACCTGGGGGCGGCGCGGGCCGATTCGGGTGTCGACGAGGTGTTGTCCGCGCTGGACCACGACCTCGTCGGTTTGGCACCCGTTAAGACCCGCGTGGCCGAGATCGGGGCGCTGCTGTTGGTGGATCGCGCGCGTGCGCGCTTCGGGTTGCGGGCGCCGAAACCCACCCTGCACATGTGCTTTACCGGCAACCCCGGCACCGGGAAGACCACCGTCGCGATGCGGATGGCCGATCTGCTGCACCGGCTTGGCTACCTGCGGCGCGGCCATCTGGTCTCGGTCACCCGCGACGACCTGGTCGGCGAGTACGTGGGCCACACCGCCCCCAAGACCAAGGACGTCATCAAACGGGCGATGGGGGGCGTGCTCTTCATCGACGAGGCGTATTACCTCTACAAGGCCGAGAACGAGCGGGACTACGGCGGCGAGGCCATCGAGATCCTGCTGCAGGTCATGGAGAACAACCGCGACGACCTGGTGGTGATCCTGGCCGGCTACGCCGACAAGATGGACCAGTTCTTCTCGGCCAACCCCGGGATGCAGAGCCGCATCGCCCACCACATCTCGTTCCCGGACTACACGACCCGCGAACTCGAGGACATCGCCGGGCTGATGATCGCCGCCCTGGGCTACCGATTTTCCGATGAAGCCCGCGGCGCGCTGCGCCAGTACCTGCACCGGCGGCGCGACCAGCCGTGGTTCGCCAACGCGCGCAGCGTGCGCAACGCCCTGGAGCGTGCGCGCCTTCGGCACGCGCGGCGACTGCTGGAGCAGGCCGACACGCCCGTCGGGCTGTCGGCCCTGACCACTATCGAGGCGGTAGACCTGTTGGCGAGTCGGGTGTTCGACACACGGGAGAGCGCATGACAACGAACGCCCGCCTGCGCGCGCTGGTCGAGGTGGCCGATACCGGTTCCGTGCGCGGCGCCGCGGAACGCCTGGTCGTCAGTGAATCGTCGATCTCCTCGGCGCTGCGGGCGCTCAGCAACGACATCGGCATCACGCTGGTGGACCGGCACGGCAGGGGAGTGCGGTTGACGCCCGCGGGGTTGCGGTATGTCGAGTACGCCCGCCGAATCCTCGGCTTGCACGACGAGGCCATCGTGGCCGCGCGCGGCGAGGCGGATCCCGAGAACGGCTCGATCCGGCTCGCGGCGGTGACCTCGGCCGGAGAATTGCTGATCCCGGCGGCGCTGGCGTCGTTTCGCGAGGAGCATCCCGGGGTGGTGCTGCACGTTGAGGTGGCCGCCCGCAATGCGGTCTGGCCGATGTTGTCGCGACACGAGGTCGACCTGGTGTTCGCGGGTCGGCCGCCCGAGGACTTGCGCACGAAGGTCCGGGTCCGCGCGGTCAGCCCGAACACCCTGATCGTGGTCGGGCGGCCCGACCTCGCCGACGGCTTCATTCCGGCGTCGGCGACCTGGCTGCAGCGGGAACCTGGTTCGGGGACTCGGTCGACGTTGATGACGCTGCTCGACGACCTGGACGTCGTACCGCCGCAACTGGTGCTGGGATCCCATGGCGCGGTCGTGGCCGCGGCGGTGGCGGGCCTGGGCGTCACGCTGGTGTCGCGGCAGGCGGTGCGGCGCGAGCTGGAGACGGGGACCCTGGTGGCGCTCCCCGTGCCGGGGACGCCGATCAAGCGCCCGTGGCACGTGGTGAGCCAGCCCACCCCGCCCATGGCCACCGAGCTGCTGATCCGGCATCTGGTGTCGCATCGGGAGCTCGGCTGGCGCCAGGTGAGCGCGGTGCGCCGCGCCTCGTAGGCCGGCGTCAACGCCGCAACGTGTCCGACGGCGACTCGCCCCACCGTTTTCGGTATTCCACCGCGAAGCTGCCGAGGTGGTTGAAACCCCATCGCTCGGCGACGGCGGTGACGGTGACCCCGTCGGCGGGCATCGCGTCCATGAGTTCCTCGTGCACCCGCTCCAGCCGGCGCTCGCGAACGTACGTCATGGGCGTCATGTTCAGCTCCTCGCGGAAACCCTGCTGGATGGACCGAACGCTCATGTGCACCGCCTTGGCGAGGCGTTCCATCGTGATGCGCTCGGCCAGATGGTCGTCGATGTAGTCCATGGCGTCGTGCACAACAGCCCGCCGCGGATCGGGTTGGGCCGGTTGCAGGATCTCCTCGTGATAGTTGGACGGTTGTAGCTGCAACAGGGTGCTCATCACCAGTTCCTCGATCGCGCCGATGCCCTGGCCCCGCTGGATCAGCGATCCGGGGTGGAACACCTCGCTGTGGATCAGTTGAACGGCGGTGTGCCACCGCATCGCGGCCTCGCTCGCCAGGTCGAAATCGGGCTCGAACTCCAGTGGCTTGTTGAGGCTGCGACCCAGCAACCGCGTCAGGTGGGCGGCCATCGCCCGCTGTTCGATCCGGATCAGTAGGTGTGGGGAGTCGTGGTCGAACGCCACCCGCAACGCCTCGCCGGGGCTGGTCACCAACGCCCGGATCGTGTTGGCTTCGAAGGCGCGGCCACGGTGATTGACGAACGCGCGGCCGTTCATCGGCATGTGCACGCCGAAGTACTGCCCGAGCATGGGCACGTCGACGGTGGCTGCGACGTGCAGGTCGAGGTACAGCATGCTGACGTTCCGCAGCCGGACGCCGTGCATGGTGGCAGCAAACCCCGCGACGTCGTCGTGCCCGATCTGTAACGACAACGGTGCCAGGGCCTTGGCGAGCAGTCGCATGGCCTCGGTCGGGTTCTCGGTATAGAAAATCTCGTTGTCCGCCAACGCCGGCGGGACGCCACGCGAGCGCACCTTGCGCCGCACCGGATTCGCCGTCCGGCGGATGTCGATGTAGCCCAACCGAGTCAGTCGCGACACAGCGGATGCCCTGCTCCCGGCCGCGCGT
This sequence comes from Mycobacterium saskatchewanense, assembly GCF_010729105.1. Taxonomy (NCBI): domain Bacteria; kingdom Bacillati; phylum Actinomycetota; class Actinomycetes; order Mycobacteriales; family Mycobacteriaceae; genus Mycobacterium; species Mycobacterium saskatchewanense. The sequence goes on along the minus strand of NZ_AP022573.1, from coordinate 2,458,692 downwards.
GGGGCGCCCCGAACGATGAGAATGATGAGGTGCCTGCTAAAGAATCCGCGGCGATCATGCAAGTCTCCCACTGACCGAGCGCGCGCCAACGCGCCTAACTCTTCGCAATCGTGACAGCTGGTGCGCGAAAGCGATAGGCACAGTTCAAACTTGCCGATAGCTTGTGAGCGGGCCCACAGCGTGGCCCGCTCCCGTCGGGACAGCCCCCCGATGGCATAGGAGGTCCCATGTCGGCAAACGGTCACGTCGTCGAACTGTCGCCGGCCGACCGACTCCGCGAGCGGCTCGACGATCCGGCGGTCGCCGCGTCGCTCAACAGCCTGCTCGACCACGCCGATCTGCTGGCGATCCTGCTCACCGGCCTTGACGGCTTCACGCGCCGCGGTGACGAGATCACCGAATCGCTGGCATCGGCCGTGAACGAGCTCCGCGGCGCGTCCCTGGCTGCCAACGCGCCCCTGTTCGACCAGGTCAAGTCCGAGCTGGGGTCCATCGATGTGCAGGCACTCGCCGCGAGCGTGGCATCGCTGGCATCGGTGCTGGTGGCGGCGACACCGGCGTTGAACAACGTCCTGAGATCACCGCTGCTCGACCCCGAGTCGGTCGACGTCGTGTCGGGACTGGGTCAGGCGTTGATCGAAGGAAAGGCCGCCGCGGCGGCGGACCCCGGTGGTCCGAAGGGACTGTTCGGGCTGTGGCGAGTCACCAAGGACAAGGACGTCAGCCGGGGTCTCGGCTTCCTGATCCAGGTCGCGCGGGCATTCGGGAAACACCTCCCGCAATAAGCAACGATCTTCAGCCCAATTTCGAGAGGAGTTCGAATGGCTTCGGTCTTATGGTTTCAGGGTGGCGCATGTAGTGGAAATACGATGTCTTTTCTCAATGCTGAAGAGCCTAATGTTGTCGACTTGATTGTCGATTTCGGACTTGATCTGCTCTGGCACCCGTCATTAGGCCTCGAGCTCGGAAAGAATGCGCAGAAGGTTTTCTGGGATTGCGCCAACGGTGACCGGGCCCTGGACATCTTCGTGTTCGAGGGCACGGTCATCGAGGCGCCCAACGGCACGGGCCGGATGGACATGTTTGCCGACCGTCCGATGAAGGACTGGGTCACCGACCTGGCGGCCGCCGCGCAGATCGTGGTGGCCATCGGTGACTGCGCGTGCTTCGGGGGGATCCCGGCCATGGAGCCCAACCCGTCGGCATCGACGGGCCTGCAGTTTCACAAGCGGGACAGGGGCGGCTTCCTGGGTCCCGACTTCCGCTCCAAGATGGGGCTGCCGGTGATCAACATCCCGGGCTGCCCGGCCCACCCGGACTGGATCACCCAGATCATCGTCGCGTTGGCCACCGGTCGCGCCGGCGACATCACGCTGGACGAACTGCACCGGCCCGAGACCTTCTTCAAGACGTTCACCCAAACCGGTTGCACCCGCGTGCAGTTCTTCGAGTACAAGCAATCGACGATGTCGTTCGGCGAGGGCACTCGCACCGGCTGCCTGTTCTACGAGTTCGGGTGCCGCGGACCCATGACCCATTCGCCGTGCAACCGGATCCTGTGGAATCGCCAGTCGTCGAAGACCCGCGCCGGCATGCCGTGCCTGGGCTGCACCGAACCGGAATTCCCGCACTTCGATCTCGCGCCCGGGACCGTGTTCAAGACGCAGAAGGTCAGCGGCATGATCCCCAGGGAGGTCCCGGAGGGCTCGGACCACCTCACTTACATGGCGCACGCCGCGGCCGCGCGCATCGCCGCGCCGCAGTGGTCCAAGGAAGACATGTTCGTCGTCTGACGACGACGGCACCCACTAGACAGCCATAGCCCCGGTAATGCAACAAGTTTCGGCAAGCCCCAGGAAGGACCATTCATGACAGCGCTCGACCTCTATGTCAGCCCATTGGGCCGCGTCGAGGGAGACCTCGACGTTCGCGTCACCGTCGAGGACGGCGTCGTCACGTCGGCCTGGACCGAGGCCGCGATGTTCCGTGGCTTCGAAATCATCCTGCGTGGCAAGGATCCGCAGGCCGGCCTGATCGTGTGTCCGCGCATTTGCGGCATCTGCGGGGGCAGCCACCTGTACAAGTCGGCGTATGCGCTCGACACCGCGTGGCGAACACACATGCCGCCCAACGCCACATTGGTGCGCAACATCTGCCAGGCGTGCGAGACGTTGCAATCCATCCCGCGCTACTTCTACGCGCTGTTCGCGATCGACCTGACCAACAAGAACTACGCCAAGTCCACGCTCTACGACGAGGCGGTGCGCCGGTTCGCTCCCTATGTCGGCACGAGTTACCAACCGGGCGTGGTCCTTTCGAACAAGCCCGTCGAGGTGTATGCCATCTTCGGTGGCCAGTGGCCGCACTCGAGTTTCATGGTGCCCGGCGGAGTGATGTGCGCGCCGACGCTGTCCGACGTCACCCGCTCGATCGCGATTCTGGAGCACTGGAAGGACAACTGGCTGGAGGCCCGCTGGCTCGGCTGCACCATCGACCGCTGGCTGGAGAACAAGACCTGGGAGGACGTGCTCGCCTGGGTGGACGAGAACGAATCCCAATACAACAGCGACTGCGGCTTCTTCATCCGCTACTGCCTGGACGTCGGCCTGGACAAGTACGGCGCCGGCGTGGGCAACTACATCTCCACCGGCACCTACTTCGACCCGTCGCTGTATGAGAACCCGACCATCGCCGGGCGCAATGCCGCGCTCATCGGCCGTTCCGGCGTGTACGCCAAGGGCCAGTGGTACGAGTTCGATCAGGCCAACGTCCGCGAGGACGTCACGCACTCGTTCTACGAGGGCAGCCGTCCGCTGCATCCCTTCGACGGCGAAACCATTCCGATCGACCCCGAGCAGGGCCGCAAGCAGGGCAAGTACAGCTGGGCCAAGTCGCCCCGGTACGCCGTGGGCGACCTGGGCAACATCCCGCTGGAAGCCGGCCCCCTGGCCCGCCGCATGGCGGCCGCCGGCCCCAACGCCGCCCCACACCAGGACAACGACCCGCTGTTCGTAGACGTCATGAACAAGATCGGGCCCAGTGTCATGGTCCGCCAGCTTGCCCGCATGCACGAGGCCCCCAAGTACTACAAGTGGACCCGGGACTGGCTCGACCAGCTCAACCTCAAGGAAAGCTTCTACTCCAAGCCGATCGAACACGCCGAGGGCATGGGCTTCGGTTCGACCGAGGCCGCCCGTGGTGCGCTCTCGGACTGGATTGTGATCGAGGACAACAAGATCAAGAACTACCAGGTGGTGACTCCCACCGCCTGGAACATCGGCCCACGCGACAGCGGGCAGGTGCTCGGCCCGATCGAGAGCGCCCTGGTCGGTTCTCCGATTGTCGACCCCGAAGACCCGGTGGAGCTCGGTCACGTGGCGCGCAGTTTCGATTCCTGTCTGGTGTGCACCGTGCACGCGTACGACGGCAAGACGGGTAAAGAGTTGTCCCAGTTCGTCATCAACGGGATGGTCTGACCCTGACCGCGTACGATTGCGGCTTGGGATCCGCCAAAGCCCCCGACGACCTCGAACCCCGCGGGTGCGCGGTCCTGGTAGTCGGCTGCGGCAACCTTCTGCGCGGCGACGACGGAGTGGGGCCCGTCCTGGTCCGCCACCTCTGGGAACGCGGCGTGCCCGAGGGGGCCCGGCTGGTCGACGGCGGAACCGCGGGCATGGACGTGGCGTTCCAGATGCGCGGCGCGCAGCGGGTGGTCATCGTCGACGCGGCGGCCACCAGCTCCGCGCCGGGCACCATTTTCAAGGTGCCGGGCGCGGAATTGGCGGACCTGCCGCCGTTGCAGGGCCTGCATACCCATTCATTTCGCTGGGACCACGCCATCGCGTTCGCCCGCTGGGCGCTCGGCGACGACTGCCCGACCGATATCACCGTCTACCTGATCGAGGTCGAGGGCGTGGAGTTGGGTGCCGACCTGTCCGCGCCGGTACTGGCCGCTCTGGAGCTGGTCATCGACCGGATCGAGGCTGACCACCTGGCCGCGTTGAGGCCGGCCGCCGCTTCGGAGACCACCGTCGAATTCACCGCCGACGGCTACCTGCGGCTGGATGCCGCGTTGGCGGCCAGTCGATTCCCTTCCGACGCGGTGGCCGCCGTCGTCCGCGACGGCGACCTGTGGCTGATCCCGCTGCGAGGCCCGCGCAGCGGCGGACTGCTGCTGAAACAGCGCAACCCGGCGGGTGACCGTTCGCTGCTGATCCGCGAGGTGATCGCCGACCGCGCAATTTCGGGCGTCGCTGGTGCATCCTGGGACGATGCAACCAAGTCGCTACGGATTTCGTTGCGTGGCCGGCGGGAGCCGCCGGGGTGATACTGATGGCTGAGCGGCCGACGGACGGCGGGCGACCGGAGCGGCCCCCGACGGTCGTACGCGCCGACAGCTCGGCCGACGAGGCGCTGGACGTTCAGACCGTCGTGGTCGAGGAACGCGGCCGTTGGTTCGTCGAGATCGTCGTGGTGTTCGCCGACGGCGTGGTGCGCAAGCGGATCGACGGTCACCCCACCAAACGCCGTGCCGAGCTTTCGGCTGGCCTGATCAAGCGCGCCGCCGAACGCAATATCCGAGGACCACTCAATGGATGAGACCCATGACCACCGCCGCTGAGGTCAACCCCATCGCCGCGGTGGCCGCCAGACCGCAGCCGCTCGGCGCGTTCCCCCTGCCGCTGGGGTATCTGCTGATCCCCGCCGGCGAGGAGAACGACGCGGTGCGTTCGACGCTGCTGGAGGGGAACGAACCCGCCGCCTGGCCGGAAGGGCTGCGTGCGCACGAGCTCGCCCTTTCCGGCGACGTCGACGCGGCGTTGGCTCAGCTGAGCGCCGACGACCCCGTCACCCGATACAACCGGTTCGTGCTGCAGCCCGACGGCGTCGACACGGACCGGCTGCGCGCCGATCTCGGCGAATTCGGTGTGCTGGTAGACCTCGTGTTGTTCACCATCGGCGCACGCGACATGCCGCCCGAGGCCGACGACGCCACCGGGGAGCTTGCCGCCGTCGCGCTATCCGCGCAAGCCAGTCACGCTGTGGCGCAGGGGAACCCAGCGACCGCGGTCGCCCTGCTGATGCGTGCCGCCGAAGCTGCCGCCGAAGTGTCGTCATGCCTTGAAGGTGTGCTGATCGGGGCGGCCGGATCGATCGGCCGCGACACCGATGACGCGTCGGCCCAGCCGCGCCTGGAACGAGCGCTGCGTCTGCTCGACGGCGCCGACGGTCTGCGCGTCGCCCGGGCGGAGCTGCATCTCACCATTGCGGGGCTGATACACGAACGCGCCCAAGACAATCCGGGAGTCTTGGCGCAGGCGATACCGCACTATCACTCCGCGCTCCAGCTGGTGTTGCGGGAGGAGGCGCCGCTGCTGTGGGCGTCGGCGCATGCCAACCTGGCGACGGCATACCTGACCATGCCGATGGTGGAGGCGTCCGGCCAGTTGCGTCTCGGGGTTGCCGCGCAATCGCTGCGCTCGGCGCTGAAGGTCTACACCCCCGAGCGTTACCCCGAGCAGTGGGCGAGCGTCCAGCTGAATCTCGCGAACTCGCTGGTGTACACGCCGTCCAAGCACCAGGCCGACAACCTCGTGGAAGCGGTGGAACTCTACGAGGGCGTGCTCGCGACCCGCTCTCGCGAAAGCGACCCACTGGGCAGGGCCAGGGTGCTGGCCAACCAGGGCAACGCGCTGGCCCACCTCGGGATCTTCGACCAGGCCAAGGCCAAGTTGTACGAGGCGCGTTTCTTGTTCGAGGAGCACCAGGACAACGAATCCGTGCGTGCGGTGCGCGGCGTGCTGGACGAGATCGCCCGACAGGTGGCGCTTTCGCGTTCCGGGGAACTCGCATGACCGTGATATCCGAGCCCGGGCTCGAAGAACTGGCCAAGCGGGTTGACGACGCCGTCGCGGCGCTGGCCGACCTCGACCCGAAGGCCCGGGCCGTGGCCGAGGAGCTCAAGGCGGCACTCGAGGCCGTGCATCGTGCCGGGCTGGTGACCATGGTGCGCCGCATGCGCGCGGACGACGCCGCCCGTGCGGTCTTGTTCGAGCTGGTGGACGACCCGGTGGTGCACCTGTTGCTTTCCCTGCACGAGATCATCCGGCCCGACCCCGTCACCCACGCCAACCGGGTGCTGGCCTCCGTGCGGCCCCAGTTGCAAAGTCATGGGGGCGATGTCACCCTCGTCCGGGTCGAGGACGGCACCGCGTACGTGCGGCTCGAAGGAGCTTGCAACGGATGTTCGATGTCCTCGGCGACTCTGCGGAACCTTGTCGAGCAGGCGCTGGTCGAGGGCGTGCCGGCGATCGGCGCGGTCGAAGTGCTGCCGAACGAGCCGTCGCCGACGCTGATTCCGATCGAGGCCCTGCGCATCGGGTCGGCCACGGCGCGCGACGGGTGGGCCATGGTCGGGCCGGCCTCCGGGCTGGCCGACGGCGACGTGACGGTGCGCAGCCTGACGGCAGATTCGGGCGAGCATGCCGACGTGATCCTTGTGAGTGTCGACCATCGGCTGTCCGCCTACCGCAACGAATGCGCCCACGAGGCAATGCCATTGGACAACGCCGTCCTCGACGCCGACAGCGGGACGCTCACCTGCCCCTGGCACGGTTTCTGCTACGACGCGTCCTCGGGTGAATGCCTGAGCGCACCCGGCGCGCAACTCGAGCAATTGCCACTGCGCGTGGACGACGGAGACGTTTGGGTCCGAGTGCGCGGATGAGCCGCTACACGGTCCGGCACAACGTCACTGCGCCACCCCGGCGGGTCGAGGCCGTGCCCGATCTCGATCTCACCGGTGGCTGGTCGCCCGACGTGTGGCTGGGCGCACCCGCCCCCGGCGGACTGGCTCTTCCCGCGGCGGAACCCACCATGGCGTGGATGTATTCGCCGCGCGGGGTATACCTCGACGATCAGCATCTGGTGGTCGCCGACTCTGGGAACCATCGAGTGTTGTTGTGGCACGGCGTCCCCCAGGTCGACGAGCAGCCGGCCGACGTCGTGCTGGGCCAGCCGGACGGGTCGACCGAGGGCCGCGCGGCCGGCGGCCGCGGGCCCGAACGCGGCATGAACCTGCCCACCGGCGTCCTCGTGCACGACGGCCGGCTCGTCGTCGCCGACGCGTGGCATCACCGCATCCTGGTCTGGGACGAGTTTCCCGCGTGCACCGACGTCGCCCCGGATGTCGTGTTGGGGCAACCCGACGCGTCCTCGGTGGAGCCCAACGGGGGCGGCGAATGCTGCGCGGCGTCCTTTTACTGGCCCTTCGGGATCGCGATTGTCGGCGGCATTTTTTGGGTCGCCGACACCGGCAATCGTCGCGTTCTCGGCTGGCGGGGCGGGATTCCCGATCCGGGCCGGCCCGCTGACGTCGTGCTCGGCCAACCCGACGCCTCTCACCGGGAGGAAAACCGGGCGGGGGAACCCGGCCCGGCCAGCTTCCGCTGGCCGCACGACATCGCCGGACGGGAAGATCTGTTGCTGGTTGCCGACGCGGGCAACCACCGGATCCTGGGGTGGTCGCCCCCGCCCGGCTCCGACGCTCCGGCCGACGTGCTGGCGGGACAGCCGGATTTCGCCAGTGCGCAGGAATGGCCGTACGGTCCGCACACGGGTGACCGGTTTCGGTTCCCCTATGCGGTCGGTCTCGCCGGAGAACGACTGGCGGTGGCGGACACCGCCAACAACCGAATTCTGTTGTGGGACGGAGTTCCCACCGATGGCCGCCCTGCCGACTACGTGCTGGCGCAGCCGCACTTCGGGGCCAACGGCGAAAACCGCTGGTCGTCGGTGCAGCGCGACACCCTGTGCTGGCCGTACGGGCTTTCGCTGTGCGGGGACCGCTTGGCGGTTGCGGACTCGGGGAACAACCGGGTCGTGATCTGGCGGCGCCGGTGAGGCCGCGCATCGTCCAGGTCGACGGCCAGGTCGGGTTTTATTGGACCACAGCGGCCGGCGCACCGACCTCGCTTGCGCAATTGGCGGCGGCGGACGACGAGCCCGATCGGCTGGTGGCCACCCACCTGGAGGCGCTCGATGACGCGTTGATCATCGCCGCCGAGCGTTTTGGCGAAATGCTCGGCGGGGGAAGGGGACCCGCGGACGCGACCGAACGCGACGATCTGCTCGAGCTGCACCGCACCCTGGATCGGTTGTGCCTCGAGTACGCGCAGGCGTCCGAATCTGCTGGGGTAGAACCGGACCTGCGCGCCGGCAAGATCATCGGGACGGCCGCCTTGTTCTCGATCCGGGCCCGGCAGCCGCTCGGCCTGCTGGGGCCGGCACCGTTCGACGGCCAACTCGACGAACCCGGGATCGGGGTGGTGGGCGGCTTCGGGGAGATGCGGCAGGTGGATCCGGCACGACCCTGGCTGGGCGGCCGGTGGGTTGTTCGCACCGAAGCGGGACAACGATTCCCACTCACCCTGTCGATGTTGATGTTCGACAGCTCGGGGGTGAACAAGGACGGCGCGCGCCGGGAACACCTGGATGCGCTCGGTTCGGTGATCGCCGCGTCCCGCAGCCCCGATGCCGACCCACTTGCCGTCGCCTGTGCCGTCGACTGGTTGCTCTACGACTGGCTGATGGCCCATCGCGACGGGCCCGACAGCGCCGAAATCGTCTTTCCCAAAGGACACGAGGAGGGTGCCGCCGTCGTGGTGGCGGCGGCCGCCACGTCGGTGTCGGCCCGGGCGACCTTCGACCCGGGTCTGAGGGGCGTGGGCACGCGGCGACGCTGAGCGCCCGCGGGATCACCTGGCGTATCCCCCGATTCGGGGTTTGGTGACACGGTTCGAACGCCCAAGCTACGGGGTGTGGACCTCTGTCTCCTCGTCATGGTCGTGGCGGCCGTCGCTCTGGCGGTCGCGTGTGAGGTGATGGTCGAGTTGGCCATCACCGTGTTCGTCGCCCGCTCCCAGCCCGGCGCCGACGTGGATGACGCCCGACTGTCGAGGCACTGAGGGATGGCACCGGTGCTGTGGCCGCTCATTGCGCTGCCCTTGACCGGGGCGGCGATCTTACTGCTCGGCGGCAGGCGCGCTGACTCGTGGGGCCATGTGCTCGGGTGTGCGAGTGTGCTGATGTCATTCGGTTGCGGGCTGGCGCTTTTCACCGGCCTGCTGCATCGGGCGGCGCCCGATCGGGTGCTGCACGAGACATGGTTCTCCTGGGTGAAGGTTGCCGCGCTGGACGTCGAGTTCGGGCTGCAACTGGATGCACTGAGCGTGTGCTTCGTGCTGCTGATCACCGGCGTCGGGGCGTTGATCCACCTGTATTCGATCGGCTACCTGCGCGGCGACCCGGCGCGGCGACGCTTCTTCGGCTACCTGAACCTGTTCGTCGCGGCGATGCTGCTGCTGGTGCTGGCCGACAATTACCTCGGGCTGTACTTCGGTTGGGAGGGCGTAGGTTTGGCGTCCTATCTACTCATCGGGTTCTGGTCGCACAAACCGGCCGCGGCGACGGCGGCCAAGAAAGCGTTCGTCGTCAACCGAGTCGGTGATGTGGGGCTGGCGCTAGCCCTGATGATGATGTTCGCCCACCTCGGGACCCTTTCCTACGCAGGCGTATTCGCCAAGGCGTCACCGGCGGCACAGCCTGCGCTCACCGTCATCGGGCTGATGCTGCTGCTGGCGGCCTGCGGCAAATCCGCACAGGTTCCCCTGCAGTCATGGCTCGGCGACGCGATGGAGGGGCCGACACCGGTCAGTGCGTTGATCCACGCCGCCACGATGGTCACCGCCGGCGTGTACTTGATCGTGCGCTCGGGTCCCGTGTTCGACGCGGCGCCCGTCGCGCGGACGGCGGTGGCGGTCGTCGGCGCGGTAACCCTGTTGTTCGGGGCGATTATCGGCTGCGCCAAGGACGACATCAAGAAGGCCCTGGCAGCCTCGACCATGTCGCAGATCGGCTATATGGTGCTGGCGGCGGGTCTGGGACCGGCAGGCTACGCGGTGGCGATCATGCACCTGCTCACCCACGGCTTCTTCAAAGCCGGACTTTTTCTGGGCGCCGGGTCGGTGATGCACGGCATGGACGACGAGACCGACATGCGCCGCTATGGCGGGCTGCGCAGGGCGATGCCGGTGACCTTTGCCACCTTCGGGCTGGGCTATCTGGCCATCATCGGCATGCCGCCCCTGGCCGGGTTCTTCTCCAAGGACGCGATCATCGAGACCGCCTTCGCCGCCGGCCGCGTCGGCGGCGCGGTCCTGGGCGGCGTGGCAATCCTCGGGGCCGGGATCACGGCGTTTTACATGACCCGCGTCATGGTCATGACATTCTTCGGCAAACCGCGCTGGAACCCGGGTCTTCACCCCCACGAATCGCCCCTCGTCATGACGGTGCCCATGATCGTGCTGGCGTGCGGGTCGGTGGGCGGCGGAGCCGCCCTCGCGATCGGCGGCACCCTGCAGCGTTGGCTGCAGCCGGTGACCGATCCACGGTCGGCCGAGCAGCACCCCGCCGGGCCCGCCTGGGCGCTCATTGCCGCCACCTTGGCCGTGGTCGTGTTCGGAGCCGCGATCGGCTATCGCAGCCATGGGACTCGACCGGTGAAAACCGTTGCCTCGGAATGGGTGTCGGTATGGGTGATCGCCGCCCGTCGGGACCTGTTCGGGGACAGCCTGAACGAGGCGGTGTTCATGCGTCCTGGCCGGCGCCTGTCGCGGAGGCTCGCCGACGTGGATCGCCGGCTGATCGATGCCGCGGTCGAAGGCATCGCCCGGTTGGTCGGCGCCGGCTCGGCGAAGATCAGCAGGATCCAGACCGGCTTCGCGCGCTCGTACGCGCTGGCGATCCTCTTCGGTGCCACCGGTTTGTTGTGCAGTCTTGTCGTGGGAAGGCTCTGATGACCCAGTTGCCGTTGTTGAGCGTGTTGTGGCTGGCGCCCCTGGTGGGAGCCTTCGTGGTCCTGGCGGTGCCGGGGGGCAGGCCGGTCGCAGCGAAATACACGGCCGTCGGTGTCTCGTTGGCCGGCGTGGTGATCGCCGGGGTGCTCGTCGTGCGCTTCGAACCGAATCGACCGGGTTACCAGTTCGTGGAAAGCCACTCATGGTTACCGACTTTCGGTGCAGGGTATGTCGTCGGTGTCGATGGTGTCGCGATGGTGCTCGTGGTGCTGACCTCGGGGTTGATGCCGCTGCTGCTGACGGCCGGGTGGAACGACGCCGAGCGGCCGCACGGCTATGTGGCGCTGATGCTGGTCGCCGAGTCGACGATGCTCGTCTCGCTGGTTGCGCTGGACCTCCTGCTCTTCTTTGTGTCCTTCGAAGCGATGCTGATCCCCATGTTCTTCCTCGTCGGCCGGTACGGGGGGGCCGGCGCGCCTCGGGCCGCACTGAAGTTCTTGCTGTACAGCCTGTTTGGCGGCCTGCTGATGCTGGCCGCGTTGATCTTCCTCAACCGGGCAGCCGCGGGGACTTTCGATTTCCGCGCCATCGTGGCCGCGGTGTCCTCGGGTGCGATAGCCCCGACTCCCGCGGTCATGCACCTGCTGTTCCTTGGCTTCATGTTTGCCTTCGCCGTCAAGGCACCGCTGTGGCCGCTGCACACGTGGTTACCGGGGCTGGCCGTCGAGGCCACACCGGTGACGGCGGTGCTGATGATGGCCGTCGTCGACAAGATCGGCACGTTTGGCATGCTGCGATACTGCCTACAACTCTTCCCCGGGAGCGCAATCCTGTTCCGGCCGTTCGTCATCGCCCTGTCGGTCGTAGCGATCGGCTACGGAGCCCTGGTGGCGATCGGGCAGAGCGACATCATGCGCGTGATCGCCTACACATCGATCAGCCATTTCGGGTTCATCGTCCTCGGCATTTTCGCGATGACCGAGCAGGGCCAGTCCGGTGCGACGCTGTACATGGTCAACCACGGCGTGGCGACCGCCGCGCTGTTGCTCATCGCCGGCTTTTTGGTCTCGCGCAGGGGCACCCGGCTCATCGCGGACTACGGCGGCGTGCAGCAAGTCGCTCCCGTGCTTGCCGGAACGTTCCTGATCGCCGGCATGGCGTCGCTGGCCCTCCCCGGACTGGCGCCCTTCGTCAGCGAATTCCTCGTGCTGGTCGGCACGTTCGGCAGGTATCCGGTGTTCGCGATCTTCGCCGGATCCGCGCTCGTCCTCTCGGCCATCTGCATCCTGTGGCTCTACCAGCGGTTGATGACCGGGCCCCGGAGCGAGGGCGACGCACCGGTCGGCGACCTGCGGCCCCGTGAACTGGCCGCGGTCGCACCGCTGCTGGCGTTGCTCGTCGTCCTGGGCTGCTATCCCCAACCCGCACTGGACGTGATCAATCCGGCGATCGGGCACACCGCGCTGGCCGAGCCGGTGCCGCCACCCAGGCGCGGCTAACGCGCCGCGGCCAGCTGTGCTTTGCGCAGCTCCAGCAGGCGCAGTACCATCGGCGTGAAGATCAGCTGCATGGCCAGATCCATCTTGCCGCCCGGGCACACGATTGTGTTCGCACGAGACATGAACGAGTCATGAAGCATCGCAAGCAGATACGGGAAATCGATGCCGTGCGGGTCGCGGAACCGGATGATCAGCATCGACTCGTCGGCGGTGGGTATGGACCGGGCGATGAACGGGTTGGAGGTGTCGACTACAGGCACTCGCTGGAAATTGACGTCGGTATGCGAGAACTGAGTGCACATGTAATTCACGTAGTCGGGCATGCGGCGCAGAATGGTGTCGGTGACTGCCTCGGAGGAGTACCCGCGCGACACCTTGTCGCGGTGCAACTTCTGAATCCATTCGAGGTTGATCACCGGGACCACGCCGATCCGCAGGTCGGCATGCGCCGCGACGTCGACCTCATCGGTGACGATGGCGCCGTGTAGTCCCTCATAGAACAGCATGTCGGTGTCCTCCGGAATCTCCTCCCACGGCGTGAAGGTACCCGGCTCCTGGCCGAAGGGCTCGGCCTCCTTCTCGTCGTGCAGGTAACGCCGGACCTTGCCGGTGCCGGTCTCGCCGTAGGTCTGAAAGAGCTGCTGTAGCTCGTCGAAAAGATTGGCCTCCGGACCGAAGTGGCTGAAGGAGTGGTCGCCGCGCGCACGGGCGTCAGCGATCGCCGCCTTCATGGCGACGCGGTCGTATCGGTGAAAGCTGTCCCCTTCGACGAACGCGACGTCGATGCCCTCGCGGCGGAATATCTGGTCGAAGGTCCGCATGACGGAGGTCGTTCCCGCCCCGGAGGAGCCGGTGACCGAAATGATGGGGTGCAGGCGCGACATGTGTTCCCTCCAAATACGATCGGGTGATCGGGTCAGCCGACTCCACTGCGGTACAGGCCGCGGACGCCGTACAGCGGTGACGTGGAGGGCCTTACATAGTCCTTGCGGTGGTAATCCTCGATCAGCTCGACCTCGTCGGCCGCCCCGAAGATCAGGGGCACACGTTGATGCAGGCTCGTCGGGACGACATCCAGCAGGCGGCCGCGGCCGGTGCTGGCCGCGCCGCCTGCCTGTTCGACGAGGAACCCGATCGGGCTGGCTTCATACAGCAGCCGAAGGCGCCCCGGCTTGTCGGGGTCCTTGTCATCCCGCGGATACAGGAACACACCGCCGCGGCTGAGAATTCGGTGCGTCTCGGCGACCAGTGACGCGACCCACCGCATGTTGAAGTCCTTGCCCCGCGGCCCGGTCCGGCCCGCCAGGCACTCGTCGATGTAGCGCTGAACCGCGGGCTCCCAGAACCGCCTGTTCGAGGCGTTGATGGCGAATTCGGTGGTGGAGACGGGGATTTGGATCGCCTGTCGGGTCAGAACGAACTCCCCGAGTGTGGGATCCAACGTGAAGGCGTGCACGCCCGTGCCGACCGTGAGCACGAGCATGGTCGACGGGCCGTAGATCGCGTACCCGGCGCACACCTGCCGCGAGCCGGGCTGCAAAAAGTCCCCGGGCGCCGGGTCGCCGCCGGGATCGGATGCGCGCAGGATCGAAAAGATGCTCCCCACAGAGACGTTGACGTCAATGTTCGACGATCCGTCGAGCGGATCGAAGACGAGCAGGTATTTGCCGCGGGGATACTGCGTCGGCAGCAGGTAGGGCTCGGCGAGTTCTTCCGAGGCCATTCCCGATACCTGGCCGCCCCACTCGGTTGCGCGCAGGAAGTAATCGTTGGCCAGCACGTCCAGTTTCTGCTGCACTTCGCCTTGCACGTTCACCGCGTCGGCTGCGCCCAGAACACCGCCCAGTTCTCCCTGCGCCACCCGGGTCGAAATGGCCTTGCAGGCAAGGGCGACATCGAGGATCAGCGAGTTGAGTTCGCCGCTCGCGTCGGGGTGGCGCCGGCGTTCCTCGATCAGGAATTTGACCAGCGTGGTGCGGTTGGTGAGCATGCGCAGATACCTTTGGCGGGGCGGCACGAGGCCGACGGGCGTTCGGAAGACCGGTCTTCATCGTCCGATCCGGGCGGGCGCTATCCATCCCCCGCATGGGTGGCCGCGCGGGGGACGGGCCCCGCGGCGAAGCCCGGTCCGGTGTATGCGTGAAAGCCGCTGCGGCGCAGCGATTCCGTCCTTTCGATTCCCGTTGTGTGCTCACACCGCACCGCGCCCCGACAAGCCCCCCGCGCGATGACAACGAATGCTGACCATGTCCATCGCGGCCCGGCGGTGTCCCGCGACGGGAGGGCATTTGGGCGCGACCGCGGGACGAATTCGAAAGACCGCGTGGGCGCCGGCGGTTATCGATGCTCAGATCGAACTGGATTGCGCGACGCGGCCGGATCCATCGGGTAACGCCCTGCAGTCGCGCGACGCCGGCCCCAACGGGCTGTGATCTGCGACTCCCTCACGGCCTCCACCTGAGAAATCCTTGTCAATTGCGCCGTTTCGGGAACTTCGCTCCGATCGTTAGCTAGCGGGCTGGACCCGCTGGCAGGACGGGTGCCGATCTTCGCTGCAATGGGCATGAAACGCATTCGTGCATCGGCTTATTAAGAAACGCGTAAGGCCGCGCTCGGAACATGCCCGGCAGGGAATCTTTTCATGCGAGCGGGCCGAAATTCCGCCACTAAACTCGCAGAAACGGCGCCTATGGGCGCGGAAATCAATGAAGTCCGGGCCGTGGATATGCACCAGTGACTTCGACCTAGATAGGCGGTGCTCGGTATGAGCAAGGTGAACGGCCGGAAGGCTGCCCACGATCGAAACGCTTGCGTTCCCGACGGCGCGGTCCGCATTGCGGTCGAGAACGGCCCGATCAGCGACGTCGTCGCCGACGCGGACGGCGGCCGGCTGTTGGTCACGAACTACGGCGGCGACAGTGTCTCCGTGGTCGACCCCTACGCCTTCCAGGTCATCGACACGATCGCCGGCCTGAGCGAGCCGTTCGCGATCGCCATGGGCGGCGGCCGGGCGTACGTCAGCGTCGCGACGCCGGCGTACGACGCGATCGCGGTCATCGACCCGGGCGCCGGCGAGGTTGTCGCCACCCATCCGCTGGCCTCCCGCATCAGCGACCTGGCGGTCAGCCCCGACGGCGGCTACGTGTACGCCGGCCGGAGCGGGGCGGACGGAGCCGACGTGGCGATCGTCGAGACCGCCACGGGCCGCGTCGAGGAAGTCCGCCTGCCCGGCCCGGCGCACACCACCGAGTGCGTGCGCGTCAGCGCGGACGGCGCGCGCGTCTACGTGGCCACCAACGGCCCGGCCGGCGGCCAGCTCGTCGTGCTGCGGGCCCGCGGCGCCGGCCCGCGCGTGATGAACGCGATCGGCATCGGGCTGCCCATCCGCGACGTGGCGCTGAGCCCCGACGGTGCCGTCGCCTACGTCGCCAGTTGCGCCCCGGATGCCGGCGCGGTGGTCGATGTCGTCGACACCCGCGCCCACAAGATCACCCGCACGCGGAAGGTCGGCGACCTCGGGGGCATCCTCACCGGGCTCACCGTCAGCGGCGACGGCGACCGCGCCTACGTCGTCAGCGACACGGGGATCACGGTGCTCTGCACACTCACGCACGACGTCGTCGGCACCGTCACCGCGACCGACCGGCCGTCGCGCGTCATCGAAAGCCCGGACGCCAGGCGCCTCTACGTAGCGGACTACTCCGGGGCGGTCACCGTCGTCCCCGTCGGCTCGGCCCCCGCGCTGGTTGATGACGACGAGGCCTCACCCGGGGGTCTCCTGCTGCCCGATCTCACCCCGCGCGAACCGGCGCTCGTCTAGGCGGGCTCTGCTCATTTGCCGCCGAGATCGCCGCCGTGGTCGTGATCCGCGGCCAAGCGCGACCCGCACGGCGATCTCGGCGGCTTGCGCTTGACCGGTTGACGCCGGTTGACACCGGTTGACAATGGGGCAAGTCGGGGTAACCCGTTACGCGCAGCTGCGCACGGCGATAGCATTCGCCCGATTGCGCAGCAGGCGGCGCTGCGCCGGACCACAAGAGGCGGTACATCGATGGACAGCACGATGCAGGACTTCCCGTTGACCATCGCCGCGATCGTGCGCCACGGCTGCGGTGTGCACGGGGCACGGACCGTCACCACATCGACGGGGAACGGTTACCGGAGCTGCACTTACCGCGAACTCGGCGAGGAGGCCGCCCGGCTGGCAAACGCGTTGCGCCGCCTGGGCATTACGGGTGACCAGCGGGTCGCGACGTTCATGTGGAACAACAGCGAGCACCTGGCCGCCTACCTGGCCGTCCCGTCGATGGGTGCGGTTCTGCACACCCTCAACATTCGCCTCTTCCCCGAGCAGATCGCCTTCGTCGCCAACGAGGCCGAAGACCAGGTGGTGCTGGTCGACTCGTCGCTGACCAGGCTGCTGGCCCCCATCCTCAGCGAGCTCAAGACGGTGCACACGGTGATCCTGGTGGGCGAGGGCGACACCGCTTCGCTGGAGGAATCGGGCAAGACGGTGCTGCGCTACCGCGACGTGATCGATGGCGAGTCGGCCGAATTCGACTGGCCTGAGATCGACGAAAAATCCGCCGCCGCAATGTGTTACACGAGCGGCACCACCGGCAACCCGAAGGGGGTGGTGTACAGCCACCGGTCGAGCTTCTTGCACGCCATGGCGGCCTGCACCACCAACGGCATCGGCGTGGGCGCCAGCGACAGCGTGCTGCCGATCGTGCCGATGTTCCACGCCAACGCGTGGGGTCTGCCGTACGCGGCGCTGATGGCCGGGGCCGACCTGGTGCTGCCCGATTGCCATCTCGACGCCCGGTCGCTGATCGGCATGGTCGAGGACCTGCGGCCCACCCTGGCGGGAGCGGTGCCGACGATCTGGAACGACGTCCTGCACCGGCTCGACGACGAGCCCGGGCACGACATGACGTCGCTGCGGCTGGTGGTCTGCGGGGGTTCGGCCGTCCCCGTGTCGTTGATGCGCGCCTTCGAGGAGAACCACGGCGTCCAGATCCGGCAGCTGTGGGGCATGACGGAAACCTCCCCGATGGCCACCATGGCGTGGCCGCCGCCCGGCATCCCGGAGGACCAGCACTGGGCCTACCGCGCCACCCAGGGCCAGCCCATGTGTGGCGTAGAGATGCGGATCGTCGACGACGAGGGCCGGGTGCTGCCCAACGACGGCACCGCCGTGGGCGAGGTGGAAGTCCGCGGGCCCTGGATCACCGGCTCGTACTACCTCGGGCACGACGACTCCAAGTTCGACTCCGGCTGGCTGCGCACCGGCGACGTCGGCCGCCTCGACGAGCGGGGCTTCGTCACGCTGACCGACCGCGCCAAGGACGTCATCAAGTCCGGCGGGGAGTGGATCTCCTCGGTCGAGTTGGAGAACTGCCTCGTCGGGCATCCCCACGTGGTGGAGGCCGCGGTGGTGGCGGTGCCCGACGAGCGGTGGCAGGAAAGGCCGCTCGCCGTCGTCGTCGCCAAGCACTCCGTGAGCGCCGAAGAGCTGCGAAAGTACCTCGCGGACAAGGTGGTTCGATGGTGGCTGCCGGAGCGGTGGACGTTCGTCGACGAGATTCCGCGGACCAGTGTCGGCAAGTACGACAAGAAGGCCATCCGGTCGCGATACGCCGAGCACGGCTATTGGGTGGTCGAGGCCTTCGACTGATTGCCGCTACCCCGTTCCCTCGCGAGCAGACGCAAAATCGGCCATTTTTGCGCCCGAGAGCCGGATTTTGTGTCTGCTCGCGGTGCGTGGCCGAGCCCGTCGGAGCACGCCGGCGCGGACTGAGGTGGGTAGCGTCGGCGTCAGTGTCAGGGTGAGGTGCCGCTGATCGCGGTGGTGGGATCCTGATCATCTGGTGCTTGGCTCGTAGCGTCGGTGCCGCCTTCGGGTTGGCGTGCATGCGTTTTGTCGGCACCAGGTGTGAAGGACCGGCCGGCGTGACTTGATAGGAGCGTGGCACCGCCCCCACTGAGGTTTGTCCGCCGACCGGCCCAACCGTCACCTCTCAGTGAATGGAGGCAACCACCATGGTTGTTGTTGGAGCCGATGTACACAAGCGCACGCATACCTTTGTCGCCGTCGACGAGGTGGGCCGCAAGGTTGGTGAGAAGACCGTTACGGCGGTCACCGCTGGGCATGCCGAGGCGGTGATGTGGGCCCGCGAACATTTCGGCGACGACGTCGTCTGGGCCATCGAGGACTGCCGGCACTTGTCGGCGCGTCTGGAACGCGACCTGTTCGGATTTGGTCAGAACGTGGTGCGGGTTCCCCCGAAGATGATGGCTCAGGTGCGGGCTTCGGCGCGCACGCGCGGCAAGTCCGATCCCATCGATGCGTTGGCGGTCGCGCGGGCATTTCTGCGCGAGCCAGATCTGCCCGTCGCCTCTCACGACGAGGTGTCACGTGAGTTGAAGTTGTTGGTCGATCGCCGCGAAGTCCTTGTCGCACAACGGACTGCGATGATCAACCGGCTGCGCTGGCGTATTCACGAGCTCGATCCCGAGCGCGCCCCGGTGGCTCGGTCATTGGACCTGGCCAAACACCGGGTCATCCTCGGTGACTGGCTGAACACCCTCGACGGTCTGCTCGCCGAGCTGGCCAGCGACGAGTTGGCCGACATCACTCGACTCACCGAACAGATCAACGCCTTGGCTAAACGCATCGGTGAGCATGTGCGTGCCGTCGCCCCGGTGCTGCTGGCGATGCCCGGATGCGGGGAGCTGACCGCGACCAAGCTTGTCGGCGAGACCGCTGGCGTCACCCGATTCAAGAGTGAGGCAGCTTTCGCCCGCCATAGCGGTGTGGCGCCGGTGCCGGTGTGGTCGGGCAACACCCACGGCCGGGTCCGGATGACGCGTTCGGGCAACCGCCAGCTCAACGCTGCGCTGCACCGCATCGCGGTCACCCAGATTCGCCTCGACGGCCTAGGCCAGAGCTACTACCGGCACCGCCTCGCTCAAGGCGACTCCGCCCCCGAAGCTCTTCGTTGCCTCAAGCGCCGCCTCGCCCGCGTCGTCTTTCGCCACCTTCACACCGACCACAACAACCGCCAAAAGCCTTGCCAACTGGCAGCGGCTTGACATAGGAGAAACTCATGTGTCGACTCTTCGGCCTGCACGCCGGAACCGATGTGTGCACCGCAACGTTCTGGCTGCTCGACGCCCCGGACAGCCTGGCCGACCAGAGCAGGAGGAACCCGGACGGCACGGGTCTCGGCGTCTTCGACGAACACGGTCGGCCGCGGGTGTACAAGCGGCCGATGGCGGCCTGGGAGGACGCCGCCTTCGCCACCGAAGCGCACGAGCTGAGCGGCACGACGTTCCTCGCCCACGTGCGGTACGCGACGACCGGGTCGCATCAGGTCCGCAACACCCACCCGTTCCTGCAGGACGACCGCATCTTCGCGCACAACGGCGTCGTCGAAGGGCTCGATGTCGTCGACCATCGGCTGCGCGAACTCGGCGCCGAGGGCCTCGTGCTGGGCGACACCGACTCCGAGCGGGTGTTCGCGCTCATCACCGCGTCGATCCGCGCCCGCGCCGGCGACGTCCCCGGCGGCCTGCTCGACGCCATGCGCTGGCTCGGCGCCAACGTGCCGATCTACGCGGTCAACGTGCTGCTGTGCACGGCCACCGACATGTGGGCGCTGCGCTACCCGGACACCCACGAGCTGTACCTACTCGACCGGCGCCACGACACCCCCGCCACGCGCGACTTCCACATGCGCACCGACCGGATCCGTGCGTATTCCCGGCACCTGTGCACCCGGTCGTCGGTCGTGTTCGCCAGCGAACCGATGGACGACGACGAGCGCTGGCGGCTGCTGGAACCGGGGGAGTTGGTGCACGTCGACTCCGCCCTGCGGATCAGCCGGGGTGTGGCGCTGCCCGACCCGCCCGCGCAGCTGATCCGCCGATCGGAGCTGAGCCCGGACGTCGAGCAGGCGCAGCACGTCATGGCCTGACCTTGCGGCACTGGCATAGTGGATCGACGTGACAGCCAGACGAGCCCTTGTGCTGGGCGGTGGGGGCATCGCCGGGATCGCTTGGGAGACCGGACTTTTGCGTGGTATCGGCGACGAGTCACCGGAGGCGGCCCGGCTGCTGCTGGAGTCGGACGTGCTGGTGGGGACCTCGGCGGGCTCGGCGGTCGCCGCCCAGATCGGCAGCGGCACTGCGCTCGCGGAGCTGTATGACCGTCAGGTGGCCGAGGCGTCGGCCGAGATCGACTCCGGTGTCGATGTGGACGCCATCACCGGCATGTTCCTGGCGGCCCTGCGCGAACCCTACGACGACCCGCGGGACATCACCCGCCAGCAGATGCGGCGGATCGGAGCCGTGGCCGTCGCGACCGAGACCGTCGCCGAACCCGTCCGCCGCGCCGTGATCGCCCAGCGCCTGCCCTCCCACGACTGGCCCGACCGGGTGCTGCGCGTCACCGCGATCGACGTCGGCACCGGCGAGCTGGTCGTCTTCGATCGGGACTCCGGGGTGGACCTCGTCGACGCGGTGGCGGCCAGTTGCGCGGTCCCGGGGGCATGGCCGCCGGTGACCATCGGGGGCCGGCGCTACATGGACGGCGGGGTGGCCAGTCCGGTCAACCTCGGGGTGGCCGGCGACTGCGACGCCGCGGTGGTGCTGGTGCCCTCCGGCGCGGACTCACCCTCGCCGTTCGGCGACGGGCCCGCCGCGGAGATATCCGCCTTCCCCGGCGACACGCTCGGCGTGTTCGCCGACCAAGAGTCGCTGGCCGCCTTCGGCCCCAATCCGCTTGATCCGCGGTGCCGCGTCCACTCGGCCCGGGCGGGCCGAGCGCAGGGGCGCCGTGAGGCCGCGGCCGTCGCCCGCTTCGTGGGCGCCTAGCGGTCAGGCCTCGATCGCGGGCGGCGTGCCGCCGTCGTCCCCGGCCTCAAGGGCGTCCAGCGCCCGGTCGGCCAGCGCCCGGCCCACGCCGATCACCTCGACGGCCCGGTGAAATTCCAGGCTCCGGCACGTCGAGCGGGGCACCTCGATCAGCAGGTCGGGCGGGTAGGTCGCCAGCGTGTGGCGTGCCAGCGCCGCCTGCGCGATGTCGATGGTCCGGTTCATCACCTCGA
Organism: Mycobacterium saskatchewanense; assembly: GCF_010729105.1. NCBI lineage: Bacteria > Bacillati > Actinomycetota > Actinomycetes > Mycobacteriales > Mycobacteriaceae > Mycobacterium > Mycobacterium saskatchewanense. The sequence continues at coordinate 2,437,227 of NZ_AP022573.1, read as the reverse complement.
AGCTGCCGAGCTTCGGCACCCCGGGCGCGATGGCCGGCTCCGCGTCGTCGGACGCGTGCTGGGCGTCGAGGTCCTCGGTGTTCCCGGAGTCCTCGAAGTCTTCCGCGGCCCCGGCCCAGCTCTCCGACCCGCCGAACCTGCTCAACACCGCGCGCGCGGTCGGACGGTCCAGCAGCGATCGCGCCGCCGCCGTGTCCAGCAGGGCGGTGGTGCTGCGCACCATGCGGTTCAACCACTCGGCGGTGGCGCCGGGTTCGGGGGCGCGGTTGGGGATAGCCTCGCTGCCGCTGAGGCTTACCGCGATGGTCAGGTCGGCGCTGACCGCGGCCAGCGGCGCCATCGGCAGCGGGTCCAGGATGCCGCCGTCGGCCAGCAGGCGGCCGTCGACCTCGTGGGGGGCGATCACGCCCGGTATCGCGATTGACGCCCGGATCGCCTGGTCCAGCGGGCCGCGCTGGAACCACACCGATTTGCCGGTCAGCAGATCGGTCGCGACGGCGGTGTAGGGGACGGGCAGCTCCTCGATGGCGACCGGGCCGACGATGTCGCGCACGGCATCGAGGATTTTCTCCGCGCGCATCACCCCGGCCGCGGTGATGGAAGGGTCCAGCAGCCGCAGGATGGTCCGCTGCGTCAACGATTTCGCCCAGTCCGCGAACTCGTCGAGACGCCCCGCGGCCTGCAGACCGCCGACCACCGCGCCCATGGACGAGCCAGCGACGCCCACGACCTCGTACCCGCGGGCGGCCAGCGCCTCGATCACCCCGATGTGGGCGTACCCGCGGGCGCCACCGCTGCCCAGCGCCAACGCCACCCGGGACGCCCCGCGTGGGCGCGCAGGTTCAGGTGTGCCGGCCATCCCCACATTCTGCGCGGCGTGGCGGGGCCGTACCGGCTGGGCCGGCACTTCGGGTACCCGTGATTTCAACTGCGCGGGCGCCCGGCGCCGGTCCGCGCTACCCGCACTCGTCGTTGGCGGCGGCGCGCGCGGCGGTGATCACGGCGGCCTGCCGCGCCAGGGTCAGATCCGCCCACCGGGCGTTCCACGTGCCCGGGGTGCCCGCCGGCGACGCCTGCACCATCGCCAGATACGGCTCGAACTGCGGTTGACCGGTCTTGGGCTGGCCCTCCATCCACACCTTTGCGGCGTGGCAGGCCTGGTAGTACTCCTCCTCGGTCGACTCCGCGGGGACATCGACCCTGGTCGTGGTACCGGCGGGGGAAAGACCAATGGCGCCCGGCGGCGCCGAGCCGGGCCCGGTCGGGATGCTCGAGGGCCGCGGTGACGGCGACGCCGGATGGCCGGGCTGGGCGTCGCGGCCCTCGTGGGAGCACCCCGCGACCGCCAACACACCGGCGACGAAAACCGCCCCGACCCACCGCGGGGACCCATGACCGCACCAACGCACGTAGTCAATCTATGCAACACTGGCGGCCGTGATGGAGCGCTTCGGATTTTGCGAGTGTTGTCGGCCCTAACGCGCCGCCGCTCGTCCGTTCGTTTTCCCTGGAGCCCCTCCCCATGTCTTTGTCCTTGACCAGGCCCCTGCCTGTCGACACCTTCCCCGCGCTGCGCCCGTCGGCCCCGTCGGCGGGGCCGACGCGGCTGCGGGTACCCGACCTGCTGAACGCCACCGACCAGGCCGCCGACGACGTGCTCAGCGGGCGCTGCGACCACCTGCTGCCCGCGGGTGGCCTGCCGGACTCACGGCGCTGGTTCACCCGCATCTACGGCGACGACGAGCTGGACGTTTGGCTGATCAGCTGGGTGCCCGGCCACGCCACCGAACTGCACGACCACGGCGGGTCCCTCGGCGCGCTGACCGTGCTGTCCGGGTCGCTCAACGAATTCCGCTGGGACGGGCAAAGCTTGCGGCGCCGGCGGCTCGATCCCGGCGATCAGGCCGGCTTCCCGCTCGGCTGGGTGCACGACGTGGTGTGGGCGCCGAGGCCGGTCCCGGCGCCCGCCCTCGAGGCATCACCCACGCTGAGCGTGCATGCGTACTCGCCACCGCTGACCGCGATGTCCTACTACGAGGTCATCGATCGAAACCGGTTGCGCCGCAAGCGCACCGAACTGACCGACCACCCGGAGGGAGCTTGATGAGCCGCATCGATGTTGTTTTGAGATCCGCCCGGCGCCGGTTTCGTCGCCTGCCCGCGGCCGAAGTGCCCGACGCCGTGCGGCGCGGCGCGCTGCTGGTCGACATCCGGCCTCAGGCGCAGCGCTTCCGCGAGGGCGAGCTGCCCGGGGCCTTGGTCATCGAGCGCAACGTGCTGGAGTGGCGCTGCGACCCCACCAGCGAGGCCAGGCTGCCCGAGGCCAGCGGCGACGACGTCGAATGGGTGATCGTCTGCTCGGAGGGCTACACCTCCAGCCTGGCGGCCGCCGCGCTGCTCGACATCGGCCTGCACAATGCCACCGACGTCATCGGCGGCTACCGGGAGCTGGCCGCCACCGGTGTGGTGGACCAGCTGCTCGGGCCGGCCGACCCCCGCCGGACGGGGCTGGCCGACGCCGGCAACCCCGGTCACCGCTGGCTCTGACTAGCTGGCGTGCAGCAGCGGGCGCAGCCGTTCGGTCTTGTCCGGCGTCCAGCCCGGCGGGGACAAGACCGCCGCCCAGGCGTCGGCGACGTCTGCCACGTAGTCGTGACCGTGCCCGGGCGGAACCTTCTGGGCGACCGCCATGTCGGCGGTGACCTGCAGGAAGGTCACCACCGGAATCCACTCCGTCTGGGGTAGCACGTCGTATCCCCGCTTCTCCCGCAGCCAGTCCGGGCGGGCGAAAAGCAGGTCGGGCGTCCACCAGGCGATCGGGTCCGAGGCGTGCTGCAGATAGACCACCCGCGGGTGGTCCCACTCGGGTGAGGGGCGATTCAAATCGCTTGCGCGCGCGACAAACCGGACGTTCTGGCCGCCGTTGTAGATCGGCAGCCACTGCGGCGAACCGGCATCGCGGGTGGAGGTGAGGTCGGTCCAGATGGTGTTGTTGAAGGTCGGTCCGCTGAACAGGGCGCCGTCGGTGCGGGCCAGCACGTTGTTGAGGCTCATGAACGGCGCCTCGCCGCCGAACGAGCCCAGGCTCTCGCCGAACACCACGAGCTTGGGGCGCTGCCCCTCGGGCAGCCGCCGGATGAGCCTGTCGACGGCCTCGAACAGCGCCTGGCCGGCGTGTCGGGCGTTCTCCTTGTCCACCAGGAACGACAACCAACTCGGCAGGAACGAGTACTGCATGCTGACGATCGCGGTGTTGCCGTTGTACATGTACTCCAGAGCGTCGGCCTCGGCCTCGTTGATCCAGCCGGTGCCGGTGGTCGTCCCGACCGCGACGACGGCGCGCTGCAGGCCACCTTCGCGCTCCAGCTCCTCGGCCGCCACCTCTGCGGTCGCCGTGATGCCGTCCGCCGAGTTCAGGCCGGCGTAGGCGCGGATCGGCTCGGTGGCCGGCGCGCCGTTGAACTTGGTCAGCTCGTCGGTGGTCGGACCGCTCTCGACGAAGATGCGGCCCTCGCGGCCCAGCGAGTCCCAGGACACCAGCGACTGGGGCCCACCCGATCGCAACGGCGTCTTCGGGGCTGCGGTGTCGGGACTCATCTCGTTGTTCGCCGAGGCGAACGTGTCGTTCATGGTGCGCATCGCCGCCTTGAGGACGACGCCGTTCAGCAGCGTGATCGTCAGCGTCACCAGCAGCACCACCACGATGGCCGCGGAGAGCCGAAACGGCGCAAACCGGTCGACCTGCCCGACCAGGAAGATGACCAGCCAGCGGACGAACTGCCCGATCTCGACCAGAGTGAACAGCACCACCAGCGACGTGCCGGCGGCGATCGGGTAGTCGTACCACTTCAGATGACCGACGCCCATCAGGTCCCGCACGTCGTCCTGCCAGTCGTGGAAGCCGATCGCCATCACGACCATGCCGACCGCGCCGGACGGGATCAGCATCATCCACGCCCAGCGCGGCGCGGGCGGGCTGGACTCCCGGGCCCAGAGGTACCGATAGAGCCACACGGCGAAGACGCCCAGCCCGTACCCGCTGGCGCCCGAGAGGCCGCTCACCAGCCCCTGGAACAGACCGCCGCGGGGCAGCAGCGACGGCGTCATCGAGCACCAGACGAAGACCAGGCCGACGGCCGTGCCGGTGAACGTGTAGTGGCGAACCCACCAGGGGTTGCCCTCTCGCCGCGGCCCGGCCGCCTCCGCTTGCGCGCCTTCAGTTTTCGTGTCGGCGCGCTCGGTGCCGGCCCGTTCGTCGGCGGTGGCGGTTTTCGTGGCGGGCGCTTCGCTCATCGCGCGGGTCCTACCGGTGGGTGAAGTTCGCGGGTCGCTTCTCGATGAAGGCCGCCATGCCCTCGGACTGGTCGTCGGTCGCGAAGGTCGAATGGAAGAGGCGCCGCTCGTAGAGAAGCCCTTCGGCCAACGTGGATTCGAAGGCCCGGTTGACCGCCTCTTTGGCCATCCTGGCCGCCGAGCGGGACATCTGCGAGATGGTCGTGGCGGCCGCCTTGGCCTCGGTCAGGAGGTCGTCGGCTGGGACCACCCGCGAAACCAGCCCGCTCCGTTCGGCTTCCGCGGCGCCGATGGTGCGCCCCGTCAGGATGAGGTCCATGGCCTTGGCCTTGCCGATGGCCCGGGTCAGGCGCTGCGAGCCGCCCATGCCCGGCAGCACGCCGAGTTTGATCTCGGGTTGGCCGAACTTTGCCGTGTCGGCCGCGATCAGCAGGTCACACATCATCGCCAGTTCGCAGCCGCCACCCAAAGCGTGTCCGGCCACCGCGGCGATCGTCGGGGTCCGCACCGCGGCCAACTTGGCCCAGGGGGCGAAGAAGTCGGCGCCGAACGCGTCGGCGAAGGTCAGGCCCGCCATCTCCTTGATGTCCGCCCCGGCGGCGAACGCCTTGGCCGAGCCGGTGATCACGATCGCCCCGATGCCGGGGTCATCGTCGAAATCGGTTGCGGCTGTAGTTACTTCGTTCATCACCTGGGTGTTGAGCGCGTTGAGCGCCTGCGGCCGGTTCAGGGTGATGATCCCGACGCGCTCGTCGCGCTCGACGAGGATGGTCTCGTAATTCCTGGGGGTGCTGTCGGTCACCGAACCGCCTTTCTAGAAGCTCAGGTCGTCGTCGACCGGAGCGAAATACGCCTCGACGTCGGCCGGGGTGATTTGGTTGAGAGTCGCCGGCGACCACTTCGGCTGGCGATCTTTGTCGATGAGCTGCGCGCGGATGCCCTCAACGAGATCGTGGGAGTGCACCGACGCCGACGAAACCCGATAGTCCTGCACGAGTACGTCTTCCAGAGTGTCCAGCTTGGCGGCGCGTCGCACCACCTCCAGCGCCACCGACACCGCGATTGGGGAGCGGGTGCCGATCAGGTTCGCCGCGTCGTGGGCCGGGCCTGCGTCGCGCTCCCGCAAGCCGGCGACGATGTCGGCGACGGTTTCACCGGCGTAGCACTCGTCGATCCAGTCCCGTTGCGCGACAAGCTCGCTCGGCGGTGGCTCGACGGCATGACCGGCAACCGCGGCCTCGACGCCGTCGTCGACGATCGACCGCGTGAACGCCTCGAGCCGCTCGTGCGGAACATAGTGGTCGGCAAAACCCATCGCGATGGCGTCGGCCCCGGAGAACGGCGCGCCGGTCAGGGCCGCGTGCAGGCCCAGCGCGCCGGGCGCGCGCGACAGCAGGAAACCCCCGCCGACATCGGGAATGAAGCCGATGCCCACCTCGGGCATCCCCACCTTGGAGGTATCGGTCACCACCCGAACGCTGGCGTGGGCGCTGACGCCCACGCCACCGCCCATCACGATGCCGTCCATCACCGCGACATACGGTTTGGCGAACCGGCCGATCTGGCCGTCGAGCAGGTACTCGTCGCGCCAGAACCGCCTCGCCTCGACCCCGTCCTTGCGGGCGCTGTGGTAGATCGCGACCACGTCGCCGCCCGCGCACAGTCCGCGGTCCCCGGCGCCGGTCAGCACCACGGTCTGGATGTCGTCGTCGTCCGCCCACCGCGTCAGCACGTCGCTCAGCGCATCCACCATCGCCTGGTTGAGCGAGTTGATCGCCTTGGGTCGGTTGAGCGTGATCAAGCCGACGTTGCCATCGACTCGGGTCAAAACCTCGTCGGACCCCTCGGTCACGCGTGCCCTCCCATCGCCGCCGGGTCTCGACCAGCAATCTAGATCGTCAAGGGGGAGGCGGTGCCCGCGGGTAAGGGTTATGTTGGTCCCGACGAGAGCGGCGGTGTCAGTCGTAGGCGGGCAGCACCCACGAACAGCAGGTTCGTTGGGGAACCCGGCCGGAGCGCCGATCGTTGGGTAGGTGTTCGCACAGCTCGAACCACAGTCCATCGAGAGAGGAACCGACGGTGCGGGAGACAAGCAACCCGGTATTTCGTTCGCTGCCCAAGCAGCGGGGCGGATACGCGCAATTCGGCACTGGCGCGGCCCCGGTGCAGGGCTATCAGAGCAACCCCTACAACCCCTACGCCCCCTACCAGGAGACCAGGGCGTCGCGTCCGCTGACCATCGACGATGTCGTCACCAAGACGGGGCTGACGCTGGCCGTCCTGTCGGCGACGGCGGTTGTCTCCTACTTCCTGGTGGCGTCCAACCTGGCGCTGGCCATGCCGCTGACCCTGATTGGCGCGCTCGGCGGCCTGGGGCTGGTGCTGGTCGCGACCTTCGGCCGCAAGCAGGACAGCCCGGCGATCGTGCTGAGCTACGCGGTGCTCGAGGGTCTCTTCCTCGGCGCCGTCTCGTTCGTGCTGGCCCACTTCACCGTGTCGTCCGCCAACGCCGGCGTGCTGATCGGCGAGGCCATCATGGGCACGATCGGCGTCTTCGTCGGGATGCTGGTGGTCTACAAGACCGGCGCCATCCGGGTGACGCCCAAGTTCACCCGCATGCTGGTCGCGGCGCTGTTCGGCGTGCTGGCCCTGATGCTCGGCAACTTCGTGCTGGCGATGTTCAACGTCGGTGGCGGCGAGGGCCTCGGGCTGCGCAGTCCCGGACCCCTGGGCATCATCTTCTCGCTGGTCTGCATCGGGCTGGCGGCGTTCAGCTTCCTCATCGACTTCGACGCGGCCGACCAGATGATCCGCGCCGGCGCGCCGGAGAAGGCGGCGTGGGGCATCGCCCTGGGCCTGACCGTGACGCTGGTGTGGCTGTACATCGAGATCCTGCGTCTGCTGAGTTATCTGCAGAACGACTAGCAAGGCCCGATGCAGAAAACCGGCACGCCGATCGGCGTGCCGGTTTTTTCGGTGCGGCGTGCGTTTCCCGGCGCTCGCGGGGCCTCGGCTCCGGGGCCTCGGCTCCTCGGGCGAGCAGACGCAAAAGCGCATGCCGCGCGGCGTGTCGTAAGGCTCTTGCGTCTGCTCGCGGGAACTGGCGCGCGGGGTCAGCTGCCCGGCGTCAGCTCAGCCGCTCGATCACCATCGCCATGCCCTGGCCGCCGCCGACGCACATGGTCTCCAGGCCGAACGTCTTGTCGTGCGTCTGCAGGTTGTTGATCAGCGTGGTGGCGATGCGCGCGCCGGTCATGCCGAACGGGTGACCCAGCGCGATGGCACCGCCGGACACGTTCAGCTTGTCCTCGTCCATGCCCAGCTCCCGGGCCGAGCCCAGCACCTGTACCGCGAACGCCTCGTTGATCTCGTAGAGGTCGATGTCTTTGATCGACATGCCGGCGCGCGCCAGCGCCTTCTTGCACGCCTCGATCGGGCCGAGCCCCATGATCTCCGGCGACAGGCCGCTGACCCCGGTGGACACGATGCGCGCCAGCGGCGTCAGCCCGAGCTCCTTGGCCTTGGTGTCGCTGGTGATGATCAGCGCCGCGGCGCCGTCGTTCAGCGGGCAGGCGTTACCCGCTGTCACAGTGCCGTTGGGCCGGAAAACCGGCTTCAGCTCGGAGACCTTCTCATAGGTCGTGCCGGCGCGCGGGCCGTCGTCCCTGCTGACCGTCGTGCCGTCGGGAAGCGTCACCGGGGTGATCTCGCGCTCGAAGAACCCGCTGTTGATGGCCTCCTCGGCGCGGTTCTGACTGCGTACCCCCCAGCGGTCCTGGTCCTCGCGGCTGATGCCGGTCATCAGGGCGACGTTCTCGGCGGTCTGCCCCATCGCGATGTAGACGTCCGGCACGTTGCCGTCGCTGCGGGGATCGTGCCATTCGTCGGCGCCCGACGCCGCGGCGGCGGTCCGCTCCTGGGCCTCGTCGAACAGCGGATTCTTGGTATCCGGCCACGAGTCGGAGTTGCCCTTACCGAACCGCGACACGGTCTCGACACCGGCCGAGATGAACGCGTCACCCTCGCCCGCCTTGATCGCGTGGAAGGCCATCCGGGTGGTCTGCAGCGACGACGAACAGTAGCGGTTCACCGTGGTGCCCGGCAGGAAGTCGAAGCCGAGCTCGACGGCGACCACGCGCGCCATGTTGAAGCCGGACTCACCGCCCGGCAGGCCGCAGCCAAGCATCAGGTCGTCGATCTGATGCGGGTTCAGGGCGGGCACCTTGTCGAGCGCCGCCCGCACCATCTGCGTGGCCAGATCGTCGGGCCGCATGCTCACCAGCGACCCCTTCATGGCGCGGCCGATCGGCGAGCGAGCGGCGGAGACGATGACGGCTTCGGGCATGGGGATTCCCTCCAATGGGATGTGGGCTCGCTACAAAAGCGGCTGGCATGGCACCCAAACGGGCTAGCACAAATCTAGTCGCCGACGACGGGCGGTCATGACGACGGGGCACTCGGCCCGGACGGCGGGCGCCGCCACAGCCGCGACAGCATGCTCAGCCGGGTGTGGCGCGCGTCGAGCATCGGCGCGGCCGGCCGTGCCGGCAGCGCGACCATGGGCTCCTCGACGTCCTCGCCGAGCGCCTCGCACAGCGCGACCAGCAGCGCGTCCGCCGCCAGCGCGTAGGCGGTCGCCGAGGGGTGATAACCGTCGGCGGAGAACATCACCTCCGGCTTCTTCCGGAAGTGGGGGGCGAGCCGCTGCGCCAGCGGGACCGGCACGCCGCCGGCCGCCCGGACGACGGCGGCCTGGGCGCGGGCGAGTTGAACGCACCGCTCGTGCGCCAGGGAACGAAGCGGCTGCGGGATCGCACCGATCACGCCGAGATCGGGGCAGGTCCCGACGATCACGACCGCGCCGCGGGCCCGCAGCTTGCGGACGGTCAGCGACAGCCGCTGCGCGGACTGGCTGATGCCGTTGAGGGCCGTGACGTCGTTGGCGCCCAGCATCATCACCGCCACGTCCGGCGGGGGACCGGCCACGAACATCGCGTCGACCTGACTGGATACGCCCTTGGACGTGGCGCCGACGATGGCCTTGGTACTCAGCCGGATTCGCTTTCCGGTCTGGTTGGCGAGCCCGCGCGCGATCAGGACGCCCGGGACTTCCTCGGCGCTCATGCAGCCGTACCCGGCGGCCGTCGAGTCGCCGAAGATCATCAGGTGCAGGTCGACGGCCATGCCGCGGTGCCACCGCTCCACCGGCCCGTCGCCGCGGGTGTACACACCGTCCGCGCGCGGCGGGATGTCCCAGGACTTGGGGATTATGGTGCGTGCGTGCGTCGCCTGGCCGACCAGCAGATTGCGTGCGCCCAGATAGGCCGTGCCCGTCGAAGCGAGTGCGCCTGCCGTGGCCAGGGCGATCGTCGAACGCCGCCGCACCCGGATGATCACGGCGTCATTTTAGTTCGGCTTGAGGGTTTGCGCGGGCGGCTAACGAACAATGTGATCACGGTGCGAATCAAATGTGGTATCGAATCAGATTCGTCAAACGCGCTTCTCAGGAACGCCTGCCAAGCTAAGTTCGAGGCCTTGGCTTAACTGCCGCTGAACGGCTGGAAACTCGGGTTAAACCAGACGCTCGGCAGCCTCGTTACATGCTGTATGCACTACAAAGGCGTAGGAGTGTCGAGCATGACCGCACCGAGCAAGGTATCCGGCTCACCCCGGTATTCCGTTCGCCCACACGACGTCCTCAAGGCTCGTAAACTCGAGGCCCGACGATTCGCCATCAGCGACGGTGCGCCGGTCGAGGTCCTCGAGTCCGGGCCGAGCGTTGCTGCGCGGGTGGCGACCCTCGCGTCACGGCTAACCATCCGGCCCGTCCTCGCCGTCGGCAGCCACGTCCCCAACCTGCCGTGGCCGTGGGGCCTCATCGATCTCGCCGCCCGCGTCGTCTTGCCGGTGTCGGCCACCGTCCGCGAAACGGTGAACTTGCCAAACGCCTCGGCGCAACTCGTGCGCGCGCCCGGTGTGCTGCCCGCCGACGGCACCCGTCGGGTGGTCCTCTACTTGCACGGCGGCGCGTTCCTGACGTGCGGAGCCAACTCGCACGGCCGGCTGGTCGAGGCCCTGTCGAAGTTTGCCGACTCGCCCATCCTGGTGGTCAATTACCGGCTGCTTCCCAAGCATTCGGTGGGAATGGCCCTCAACGACTGTCACGACGCCTACCAATGGCTGCGCGAGCGCGGCTACCCACCGGACCAGATCGTGCTGGCCGGCGACTCCGCCGGCGGCTACCTCGCGCTGGCGCTGGCGCAACGCCTGCAGGACGAGGGGGAAGGTCCGGCCGCGCTGGTCGCGATCTCGCCCCTGCTGCAGCTGGCAAAGGAATTCAAACAGGCCCACCCGAACATCAGGAGCGACGCGATGTTCCCCCCGAAGGCCTTCGACGCCCTCATCGAGCTCGTTGCTGGCGCGGCCGCCAAGAACAAGACCGACGGCAGACCCGAGGAGATCTACGAGCCCTTGGAGCACATCAAGCCGGGCCTGCCACGGACGCTCATCCACGTCTCGGGGTCGGAGGTGTTGCTGCACGACGCGCAGCTGGCGGCCACCCGGCTCGCGGCCGCCGGGGTGCCCGCCGAGGTGCGGGTGTGGCCGGGGCAAGTCCACGACTTCCAGCTGGCCGCCCCGATCCTGCCGGAGGCGGTTCGTTCGCTGCGCCAGATCGGCGACTACATCCGCGAGGCCACCGGCTGACCGACGGCGCGGCTGTGCGCCCGGCGAACGGGCTTGAGACGATGAACGCATGCGGATCGCGCAGCACATCAGTGACCTCATCGGCGGCACGCCACTCGTCCGGCTGAACTCCGTCGTACCCGACGGGGCCGGAACGGTGGCGGCCAAGATCGAATACCTGAATCCCGGCGGCAGCTCGAAGGATCGGATCGCGGTCAAGATGATCGACGCCGCCGAGGCCAGCGGGCAGCTCAAGCCGGGCGGCACCATCGTCGAGCCCACCTCGGGCAACACCGGCGTCGGCCTGGCCCTGGTGGCGCAGCGCCGCGGCTACAAGTGCGTGTTCGTCTGCCCCGACAAGGTCGGCGAGGACAAGCGCAACGTGCTGCTCGCCTACGGCGCGGAGGTCGTCGTCTGCCCGACGGCCGTGCCGCCGGACCACCCGGACAGCTACTACAGCGTCTCCGACCGGCTGGTCCGGGAGATCGACGGCGCCTGGAAGCCGGACCAGTACGCCAACCCCGAGGGGCCGGCCAGCCACTACGCGACCACCGGGCCCGAGATCTGGGCCGACACCGACGGCAAGGTCACGCACTTCGTCGCCGGGATCGGCACCGGCGGCACGATCAGCGGCGCCGGCCAATACCTCAAAGACGTGTCGGGCGGTGCGGTGCGGGTCGTCGGCGCCGATCCCGAGGGGTCGGTGTACTCCGGGGGCACCGGCCGGCCCTACCTGGTCGAGGGGGTGGGGGAGGACTTCTGGCCGCAGGCGTACGACCGCACCGTGCCCGACCAGATCATCGCCGTGTCCGACTCCGACTCGTTCAACATGACCCGGCGGCTGGCCCGTGAGGAGGCGCTGCTGGTCGGGGGGTCGTGCGGGATGGCGGTGGTGGCCGCGCTGAAGGTGGCCGAAGAGGCCGGGCCCGATGCGCTCGTCGTGGTGCTGCTGCCCGACGGCGGGCGCGGTTATATGGCGAAGATCTTCAACGACGCCTGGATGTCGTCGTACGGATTCCTGCGCAGCCGCCTCGACGGGTCCACCGAGGAGGCCAGGGTCGGCGACGTGCTGCGCGGCAAATCCGGGGAGCTACCCGACCTGGTGCACACCCATCCGTCCGAGACGGTGCGCGACGCCATCGGCATCCTGCGTGAGTACGGCGTGTCCCAGATGCCCGTCGTCGGCGCCGAGCCGCCGGTGATGGCCGGTGAGGTCGCCGGCAGCGTGTCCGAGCGCGAACTGTTGTCGGCCGTCTTCGAGGGCCGCGCAAAGCTGGCCGACGCCGTCTCGCAGCACATGAGCCCGCCGCTGCCCATGATCGGCGCCGGTGAGCTCGTCAGCGCCGCCGGCAAGGCGCTGCGCGACTGGGACGCGCTGATGGTCGTCGAGGAGGGAAAACCCGTCGGGGTCATCACTCGCTACGACCTGCTGGGCTTCCTCTCGGAGGGGCCGCGGGGGCTCGCGGGGCGCCGATAGCGGGGCCCCGCCGGGCGCCTACCGAGGTGTGATTCGGCTCTCGCCCGGCCGCTCGGCCCTCAGGTACTGTAAGGCCGCCCAGTCGAGCCGATCCGCAGTGGAAGGGTTGCCCATGACCGATCAACCGCCGCCCGGCGGCGCCTACCCGCCACCCCCCTCGTCGCCGGGTTCTCCTGGGTCACCCGGAGGTCATGAGCCGTCATCCGGTGCGCACGCGGCGGCGCCCTCGCCGTCTGGGCCGCCGGTGCCCGGTGGAGGCTCCTACCCGCCGCCCCCGCCGCCGCCCGGAGGCTCCTACCCGCCGCCGCCGCCGTCGTCCGGCGGGTACGCGCCGCCGCCCCCGGGGCCGGCGATCCGCACGCTGCCGACCGAGTCCTACGCGCCCTGGCTCACCCGGGTGCTGGCGTTCATCATCGACTACATTCCCTACGCCGTCGTGGTGGGCATCGGCTCGGCGATCTACTTCAGCACCCAGCAGTCGTCGTGCGTCACCGACATCACCCAGTACGACGTCAGCCAGTTCTGCGCCACCCAGCCCTCGATGATCGGCCAGCTGTCCCAGTGGCTGGCCAGCCTGCTCGGCCTGGCCTACCTGGTCTGGAACTACGGCTACCGACAGGGCACCACCGGCTCGAGCCTCGGCAAGTCGGTGATGAAGATCAAGGTGGTCAGCGAGGTCACCGGGCAACCCATCGGCTTCGGGATGTCGGTCGTCCGCCAGATCGCGCACTTCGTCGACGCGGTCATCTGCTTCATCGGCTTCCTTTTCCCGCTGTGGGATTCGAAGCGGCAGACGCTCGCGGACAAGATCATGACCACGGTGGTACTTCCGATCCGGGAGGCGTGAAGGGGACGCGGCCGCGCCCGTCACTAGGCTGAAGCCCGATGAGCCACGACAGCGACGGGCACCACCCGTTCATCGGATTCGCGACCAAAGCCATCCACGCCGGTTACCGCCCGGACCCGGCCACCGGGGCGGTCAACGCCCCGATCTACGCCAGCAGCACGTTCGCCCAGGACGGCGTCGGGGGGTTGCGCGGCGGGTTCGAGTACGCGCGCACCGGCAACCCGACCCGGGCCGCGCTCGAGGCGTCGCTGGCGGCGGTCGAGGAGGGCGCGTTCGGACGGGCGTTCAGTTCCGGGATGGCCGCCACCGACTGCGCCCTGCGGGCCATGCTGCGGCCCGGGGAGCACGTGGTCATCCCGAACGACGCCTACGGCGGGACGTTCCGGCTCATCGACAAGGTCTTCACCCGCTGGAATGTCGAGTACACGCCGGTGGCGCTGCCGGACCTGGACGCCGTCCGCGCCGCCATCACCCCCCGCACCCGGCTCATCTGGGTGGAGACGCCCACCAACCCGCTGCTGACCATCGCCGACATCCCGGCCATCGCCCAGCTTGCCGCGCAAAGCTCGGCGAAGCTGTTGGTGGACAACACGTTTGCCTCGCCGGCGCTGCAGCAGCCGTTGACGCTGGGGGCCGACGTCGTGTTGCACTCGACCACCAAGTACATCGGCGGGCACTCCGACGTGGTGGGCGGCGCGTTGATCACCAACGACGAAGAGCTCGACGACGCCTTCGGCTTCCTGCAGAACGGGGCCGGCGCGGTGCCGGGCCCGTTCGACGCCTACCTGACGCTGCGCGGCCTGAAGACCCTGGCGCTGCGGATGCAGCGGCACAGCGAGAACGGCATGGCGGTCGCGCAGTACCTCGCCGGGCACCCAGCGGTGAGTGCCGTACTGTACCCGGGCCTGCCCGGCCACCCCGGGCATGACGTCGCCGCGCGACAGATGCGGGACTTCGGCGGCATGGTGTCGGTGCGCATGCGGGGCGGCCGCCCGGCCGCCGAAACCCTCTGCGGCCGCACCAAGGTGTTCATCCTGGCCGAATCGCTCGGCGGGGTCGAGTCGCTGGTCGAGCTCCCCAGTGCGATGACGCACGCGTCGACGGCCGGTTCGCAATTGGAGGTGCCCGACGACCTGGTGCGGCTGTCGGTGGGCATCGAGGACATCGCCGACCTGCTGGGCGACCTCGAACAAGCCCTGGGTTAGTACGCCGAGCAGTCGCAAAAGCCCGCGACACGCCGGGCGTGCGGCGGCGTCTGCGACTGCTCGCGCAACGGATGCGACTTAGGAGTGGTAGGGCTCCGCGCTGACCAGCGTGACCTCGACGGTGTTGCCGTTGGGCACCACGTAGCTGCGCGTCTCGCCCACTTTGGCGTCGATCAGGGCGCCACCCAGCGGGGAGTTGGGTGAGTACACCTCGAGCTTGCCGTCGTTGACGCCCTCCTGGCGGGTGGCGATCAGGAACGTCTCGGTGTCGGACTTGTCGCCGTTGTAGTAGACCTTCACCACCGAACCGGGCAGCGCGACGCCGGACTGCTTGGGGGCCTCGCCGACCTTGGCGTTGTTGAGCAGGTCCTGCAGCTGGCGGATGCGGGCCTCCTGCTGGCCCTGCTCCTCGCGGGCGGCGTGGTATCCGCCGTTCTCGCGCAGGTCACCCTCCTCGCGCCGATCGTTGATCTCCGCGGCGATGACTGGACGGTTGGCGATCAACTGGTCGAGCTCGGCCTTCAGTCGGTCATGTGACTCCTGGGTCAGCCAAGTCACGGAAGTGTCCGTCATCTCGTCGTGCTCCTCATTGTCGTTCGCGTATTCGCGTAAGCCTGTCAGCCCCGCCACCGGGGTCGCCGGGTCCTCCCCGTGTGCTGCCGGCCCGTCGTCCCGACGGCCATTAATGCAGCAATACACGGTCCCAGCAGGAACCGTGCATTCACCCATGTTACCACCGCGCAAACAAAAGATGACCCGGTCGAGCGGTTCGACTTCGCCGGCGCGGTCAGGCGGGGCGCAGGTAAGCGGGCACTTCGGTGCCGCAACCGTAGATGTCGGCCATCACCGGCGGCTGCGACGACTTCACTGTCGTCGTCACTTGTACCGTCGCCTGGCTGGCCGGCGGGACGAGCACCTCGCGCCGGCCGGTCTCACTGCCGTCCTTCGCCTTCACCCGGACGATGCAGTCCACCGGGCGCGACGGGTCGGATCGCGTCACGCTGATCGTTACCGACGCGGTCTCGTCGTCGATGACGCGGTAACCGGCCAGCGAGCCCGACACGCTGCTCGTGGCGAGCCGCTGATAGCCGATGACGGCGACGGCGACGCCGGCCGCGACGACCAGCACGGCGAGGGCGATAACCGCGCTGCGCCGGGACCTGGGCGTCAGTCGGGAACGCCCGTAGCGGGACTCGGGACGCGAGATGGGAGTTTCGGTCATGCCTGGGTATCTGGGAATTGAGGACCGGCCGGACCGCCGCCGGCGCGCGCAGGGATCCGGAACTGGAATTATAGGGTGCAGACCGGGCGACCAGCGGACCGACAAGGGGGCACGTGAGCGAACTGCGGTTGATGGCGGTGCACGCCCACCCGGACGACGAGTCCAGCAAGGGTGCGGCCACCTTGGCCCGCTACGCCGACGAGGGGCATCGGGTGATGGTGGTGACCCTCACCGGGGGCGAGCGCGGCGACATCCTCAATCCGGCGATGGACTTCCCCGACGTGCTCGAGCACATGGCCGAGATCCGTCGCGACGAGATGGCCAAGGCCGCCGAGATCCTCGGCGTGGAGCACACCTGGCTGGGCTTCGTCGACTCCGGGCTGCCCGCGGGAGACCCGCCCCCACCGCTGCCCGAGGGCTGCTTCGCCCTGGTGCCGCTGGAGGAGTCGGTCGAGGCGCTGGTGCGGGTGGTGCGCGAGTTCCGACCCCATGTGATGACCACCTACGACGAGAACGGTGGCTACCCCCACCCCGACCACATCCGGTGCCACCAGGTGTCGATCGGCGCGTTCGAGGCCGCAGGCGACTACCGGCGCTTCCCGGACGCCGGCGAACCGTGGGCGGTGTCCAAGCTCTACTACATCCACGGCTTCCTGCGGGCGCGGATGCAGCTGCTGCACGACGAGTTCGTCAAGCGCGGCCAGGAGGGGCCGTTCAAGAAGTGGCTCAAGCACTGGGATCCCGAGAACGATCCGTTCGAGTCCCGGGTGACCACGCGGGTGGAGTGCTCGGCGTACTTCAGCCAGCGCGACGACGCCCTGCGCGCGCACGCCACCCAGATCGACCCGAACGCCGAGTTTTTTGCCGCGCCGATCTCGTGGCAGCAACGGCTCTGGCCCACCGAGGAATTCGAGTTGGCCCGGTCGCGGGTTCCCGTTCGGCTGCCCGAGGACGACCTGTTCGCCGGGATCGAGCGCGACGGGTGACCCACCTTCTTCTGGCGGTCCTCGCCGACAACGCGCCGCGCAACACCGGGCCCGACTTCGGGAAGGCCAGCCCGGTCGGGTTGCTCATCGTGGTGCTGCTGCTGATCGCCACGCTGCTGCTGCTGCGGTCGATGAACCGGCAGCTGAAGAAGGTCCCCGAGTCGTTCGATCCCAGGCACCCCGAGGCCGACCAGGCCGCCGACGAGGGCACCGACACGGTCGAGCAGGCCCCCGACCAGCCGGACGGGTCGGCGCGCGGACCGGGGACCGGCGATGAGCCCGGCTGACCCCGGGACGAACACCCTCGGGCTCGCGACGAGCCCTTATCTGCGTCAGCACGCCGACAACCCGGTGCAATGGCGGCAGTGGACGCCCGAGGCGCTGGCGGAAGCGGCCGCGCGGGACGTGCCGATCCTGCTGTCGATCGGCTACGCCGCCTGCCACTGGTGCCACGTCATGGCCCACGAATCGTTCGAGGACGACGAGGTGGCCGCCGCGATGAACGCCGGCTTCGTCTGCATCAAGGTGGACCGGGAGGAGCGGCCCGACCTCGACGCCGTCTACATGAACGCCACGGTCGCGCTCACCGGACGCGGCGGCTGGCCGATGACGTGCTTCCTGACGCCCGACGGCCGGCCGTTCTTCTGCGGCACCTACTACCCGAAAGACGGCTTCCTGCAACTTCTTTCGGCGGTCGGCGACACCTGGCGGCAGCGCCGCGGCGAGGTCGAGGAGGCGTCGGACCGCATCGCCGGCGAACTGCGCAGGATGTCATCCGGCCTGCCCGGCGGCGGGCCGAACCTGGCCCCCGGACTGTGTGACCACGCCGTCGCCGCGGTGCTGGGCGACCAGGACACGGTGCACGGTGGCTTCGGCGGTGCGCCCAAGTTCCCGCCGTCGGCCGTCCTCGAGGCGCTGGTGCGCCACCACGAGCGCACGGGCTCGGTGGCCGCGCTTCAGGCGGTGCAGCGCACCGGCAACGCGATGGCCCGCGGCGGCATCTACGACCAGCTCGCCGGCGGCTTCGCCCGCTACAGCGTCGACAACGCCTGGGTGGTGCCGCATTTCGAGAAGATGCTGTACGACAACGCGCTGTTGCTGCGGGCCTACGCGCACTGGGCCCGGCGCACCGGAGACCCGTTGGCGCGTCGGGTCGCCGCCCAGACCGCCGCCTTCCTGCTCGGCGAGCTGGTCGACGGGGACCTGTTCACGTCGTCGCTGGACGCCGACGCCGACGGCCGCGAGGGGTCGACGTACGTCTGGACACCCGCGCAGCTTTCCGAGTCCCTCGGCGCCGAGGACGGGCGTTGGGCCGCACAGCTGTTCGCGGTCACCCGGTCGGGCACGTTCGAGCACGGGACCTCGGTGCTGCAGTTGCCCGCCGATCCGGATGATCCGGACCGGGCCGAACGCGTCCGAGCGGCGCTGCTCGCCGCGCGGTCGACGCGGGCGCAGCCGGGCCGCGACGACAAGGTGGTCACGTCGTGGAACGGGCTCGCGATCGCCGCGCTGACCGAGGCCGCCGTGGCACTGGAAGACCCCGGGCTGGGGCATGCGGCGCGGCGCTGCGCGGCGGCCCTGCTGGACGTGCACGTCGTCGACGGCCGTTTGCGGCGCGCGAGCCTGGGCGGGGTCGTCGGGGCGAGTGGTGCCATCCTCGAGGACCACGCCATGCTGGCCACCGGCCTGCTCGCGCTGCATCAGCTGACCGGGGAGAAAACCTGGCTGACGTCGGCGACCGACCTGCTGGACATCGCTCTGGCGCACTTTGCCGACCCGCAGCGGCCGGGGCGCTGGTTCGACACCGCCGACGACGCCGAACCGTTGGTGCTGCGGCCCGCCGACCCGCTGGACGGGGCCACCCCGTCGGGTGCGTCATCGATCACCGAGGCGCTGCTGACCGCCGGCCACCTGGTCGGCGCCGACCGGTATCTACGGGCGGCGGCCGACGCGCTTCGCGAGCATTCCGTGTTGCTGGAGCGGGCGCCGCGCTCGGCCGGGCACTGGTTGGCCGTCGCCGAGGCGGCGGTGCGCGGGCCGCTGCAGATCGCCGTCGCCTGCGACCCGTCGCGCTCGCCGCTGCTGGCCGAAGCGCGCCGGCTGGCGCCGGGGGGAGCGATCGTGCTCGGTGGCGCCGAGGACTCGGCGCCGCTGCTCGCGGGTCGGGGCCGGGTGGCCGGCGCCGACGCCGCCTACGTGTGCCGCGGGCGGGTCTGCGACCTGCCGGTCACCCGCGTCGAAGACCTGGCGGAGTTGCTCGCTGAGCCACGGTAGCGTGACATTTCATGCCGAGCGCCGAACACATCACCGACACTGTCAACCGCTACATCGCGCTGGTTGCCAAGGGCAGCGCCGACGACCTGGTCGAGCTGTACGCCGACGACGCCACGGTCGAGGACCCGGTCGGCGGGGAGGTGCACATCGGGCACGGGGCCATCCACGGCTTCTACTCCGCGGTCAACGACGTGGAGCGCGAGTGCGAGCTGGTGTCGCTGCGGGTGGCCGGCAACGAGGCGGCTTTCCAGTTCCGGCTCACCGTCGCTGCCGGGCAACACCGGATGGTGATCGAGCCGATCGACGTGATGGCCTTCAACCACGAGGGCAAGATCGCGACGATGAAGTCCTACTGGTCGGCGGCCGACGTCACGCGGCTCTAGCCGGCGAGCCACGCGTTGGTGCCGGTGTAGAAGACCGCGAACCACATGGCGATGTAGTGCAGGATCGCCGCGACGGCGGTGCAGGCGTGGAAGATCTCGTGGTAGCCGAAAGTGCTCGGCCAGGGGTCGGGCCAGCGCAGCCCGTAGCAAATGCCGCCGATGCTGTACAACACGCCGCCGACGGCCAGCAGCACCATCGCCGCCACGCCCGCCTGGTGCAGGATGGTCGGCGCGAACCATACGGCCACCCAGCCCAGCAGCAGGTAGAGCGGCACGCCCACCCCGCGTGGCGCCGACGGCCAGCACACCTTCAGCACGATGCCCAGCACGGCACCGCCCCACACGATGCACTGCACCAGCACCCCGGTGTTCTGTGGCATGACGAGACGGGCGAACGGCGTGTAGCTGCCCGCGATGAACACGAAGATCATCGAGTGGTCGAGCCGCTTCATCCGCTTGCGGGCGGTCTCCGACTTCCATTGGACGCGGTGATACGTCGCGCTGACGGCGAACATCGCCACCGTCGACGCGGCATAGACCAGTGTCGAGTGCCCCGCGCGGGGCGACGCGACCGCCCACGAGACCGACACCAGCGTCGCGCCGGTGATGACGGCCAGCCACGCCGAGTAGAAGTGGATCCAGCCGCGCATGCGCGGCTTGGTCAGGACGTGGGCGGCGCCTTCGACGAGCTGTTCGACGGTGTTGCCGGGGGTGATCGCTTCGGACTGGGGATCTTTGCCGGTGGCCGTGTTGATCTGGCTACTCATGTCTCCTGTTGCCTCGTGCAAGCGGGGTTGGTGCGAGGGGTCGCCAGGGCTGTTCCCCATCAACAGTAGACGGGAACGGTCCGGAACCGGTTCGCCGTGCGGTGAGATTGCCCGAGATGCGCCCGGAAATCGGTACCGCTCACAGTAGGGTGGTTCCTCGTGGAGATCATCCCGCCGCGCCTCAAAGAGCCGCTGTATCGCGTCTACGAGCTGCGTCTGAGGCAGGGGCTGGCGGCCTCCAAGTCCGAACTTCCCCGCCACATCGCGGTCCTGTGCGACGGCAACCGGCGGTGGGCGCGCAACGCCGGGTACGACGACGTCAGCTACGGCTACCGCATGGGCGCGGTCAAGATCGCCGAGATGCTGCGGTGGTGCCAGGAAGCCGGGATCGAAATGACCACCGTCTACCTGCTGTCCACCGAGAACCTGCAGCGCGATGCCGACGAGCTCGCCGGGCTGATCGAGATCATCACAGACGTGGTCGAGGAGATCTGCGCGCCGGCCAATCGCTGGAGCGTGCGCACCGTCGGGGACCTCTCGCTACTCGGCGACGAGCCGGCCCGCCGAGTGCGCGACGCGGTGGGGTCCACGCCGGGGGTCGCGGCGTTCCACGTCAACGTGGCCGTGGGGTATGGCGGACGCCGCGAGATCGTCGACGCCGTGCGCGCGCTGTTGAGCAAGGAACTCGCCAACGGCGCGACCGCCGAGGAGCTGATCGACGCCGTCACCGTCGACGGCATCTCCGAAAACCTCTACACCTCCGGGCAGCCGGACCCCGACCTGGTGATCCGCACCTCGGGGGAGCAGCGGCTGTCCGGCTTCCTGCTGTGGCAGAGCGCGTACTCGGAGATGTGGTTCACCGAGGCGCACTGGCCGGCGTTCCGCCGCGTCGACTTCCTGCGCGCGCTGCGCGATTACAGCCAGCGGCACCGCCGGTACGGCAAGTAGGACGGCTTAGGGGCCCGCACTGCGTGCGAGACTGGACGCATGGCTGCGCTGTCGGCGGTGGTCTTTACGCTGAGTGGCTGGCTCGGGCTGTACCTGCTGGCCCGTGATCCGCGAAAACCGGTACTCGCGCTGGCGGCGGCCGGATTGTGTGGGTTCGCGTTGGTGGTCGCGCTGGACGCGGTGCGCACCGGCGGTCCCACGCACATCGCGGTGCTCGGCCGGCTCGAGGTGTACCTCGTCGCCGTGCCGAGCGTCGCGTGGTTCGCAGTGCTCGTCGAGCTGTCCCGGCCAGGTGATCACTGGCGGGCCCGCACCCGCGAGCTCCTGCTGGTGGGCGCGGTCGCGGCGCTCACGCTGGTCGGCGCGGCGGTGGCGGGCAGCGTCGCCGCGCCGCTGCGGCCCGGCCACCTGCTGATGTTCGCGGTGATCTCGGTGTCCACACTGGGTGCGATGGTGGCGGCGCTGCGGCGGCCCGCGCAGCCGGTGCCCGTTGTGGGCGTCGTCGTGGTGGCGACGCTGTTCTTCGCGCTGGCCAACGCGATCCTCATCATCCCGCTGGGCCTGGTGCCCAGCTGGCTGGCGCTGGCGTCGACGGGATTCGACCTGCTGCTGCTCGGCGTGGCGGTCGCCCTCTGGGACGCCTTCGACGAGGGCCAGGCGCTGCGCGCGGACATGCTGCGCTCTTTCGCCGGGTCGATGGTGGTGGCGGTGCTGTTGGGCGGCCAGGCGCTGATCGGGCTGGGCGCCACTCGCGGGGAGCCCACCGCGCAGACGGTGCTGACCGTCCTGCTGTTCACGACCCTGGCGATCGCCATCACGGTGCAGGTGCTCGCGGATCCGCTCGCCGGCGTGCTCGACCGGCTGGCGTTCTCGAAATCGCCGGCGTTGCGGGCCGACCGGGCCGCGCTGCGGCAAACCGAGGCCGCGCTGCCGCTGCGTTCCGTCGACCCCCTGCACGACGTCGACGACGAGACCTTCGCCCGGCTCACGCGCCGGGCGCTGGGACACTACGGTGACCTGACCAAGTTGGTGGCCAGCCCGCTGACCGCGCTGCCCGCCATCGACGAGCGACTGGCCGCCCGCGGAGCGCCCGACAACCCGCTGGAGCGGGCCAACGAGCTCAAGGCCGTCCTCGCCGAGGCCATCGGGCGGCTCAAGCCGCGCGACGCCGGGGACTTCGGGACCACCGAGCAGTGGCGCCATTACAACTCGCTCTACTTCCCGTACGTCGTCGGCGTGCGGGCCTACGCGCAGAACGCCACCGCGTCCGGATTGGACCCGACCGCCCGGCAGGCCTGGCAATGGTTGGTGACCGAGGTGCCGCAGCGCTCGCTGCACAATTGGCAGAACGCCGCGGCACGGGTGATCGCCGCCGACCTGCGCGGCCGGGTGCCGGTGCCCAGCGACTAGCGCCGGCCGTAACGCGGCGGCGTCAATCGGTCCGGATTCTCAGCCGTGGCGTTTACGCCCCGGCCTCGCCGGGTGTTCGAGGCCCACGCTTTCGGCCACAGTTCCCACAATGCGCGACGCACCGCGCGGGCACGGCCGGCGGGCGGAATAGCGCGCCGAAAGCCCTGGTCGTCTGTTGCGTGGCAGCACTTGGCAGTGCCACGGGTCGATATGGCAGTGCTCCGGCGGAACGCTCGAAACCGTTCGACGCTCGAAACTGTTTGACCCAAACCGATACACGAGGAGTGATCGCATGACCGCCATATCAGGTCCCACCCGCCGCCTCTACGACTCGACCGACTCGCTGCTGCGTTTCGCCATGCGCGCCGACGCCACCCTGACCGGGCTGTGCGGCCTGGCGGTCGCCTTCGTCGCCGACCCGCTCTCGTCGCTGCTCGGCCTGACGTCCTTGCGGGAATATGCGCTGGGCGCCGCGTTCGTGCTCTACGGCCTGGTGGTCTTCAGCCTGGCGGCCCTGCCCAACCTGCGGCGCGTCGGGTTCGGCGTGATCGTCGCCAACGTCGTCTGCACGGTGGCCGCTTGGGTGGCCGCCGAGGCAGTGCCGATGACCTCGCTCGGCGTGGCCGCGACACTGGCCATCGGCGTGTACACCGCGGGGTTCGCGGTGTTGCAATATCTCGGGGTGCGTCGTCTCGCGACATAGCCCGCCGGGAAGCCATCTGGTGGCGGGGCCTCGAGAATGGGCCCCGCTACAGCTTGCGCAGCCGGAGTCGGTTGATGGAGTGGTCGGCGTCCTTGCGCAGCACCAGCGTGGCGCGCGGGCGGGTCGGCAGGATGTTCTCCACCAGGTTCGGCCGGTTGATCGACCGCCAGATCTCCCGGGCGGCGGCCACGGCCTTCGTGTCGTTGAGCGCCGAATAGTGGTGGAAGTGCGATTCGGGATCGGCGAACGCCGTGCTGCGCAGCGACAGGAACCGCGACACGTACCACTGTTCGATGTCCTCGATCCGGGCGTCCACATACAGCGAGAAGTCGAACAGGTCGGACACCATCAGGGTCGGGCCGGTCTGCAAGACGTTGAGTCCCTCGAGGATCAAGATGTCGGGATGCCGGACCACATGCTTGGCGCCGGGGATGATGTCGTATTTCAGGTGCGAGTAGACCGGCGCGCACGCGTATTCGGAGCCGGATTTGATGGAAGTCACGAACCGCATCAGCGCGCGACGGTTGTAGCTCTCCGGAAAGCCCTTGCGATGCATCAGGTTTCGATGAGCGAGCTCGGCATTGGGGTACAGGAACCCGTCGGTGGTCACCAGGTCCACCCGGCGGTGGGGATCCCAGCGCGCCAGCAGCGCCTGCAGCACGCGGGCGGTCGTCGACTTGCCGACGGCCACGCTGCCCGCCACGCCGATGACGAACGGCACCGGCCGGTCCGGGTTCTGCTGCGGTTCGCCGAGAAACTCCGCGGTGGCGGCGAACAATCGCTGCCTGGCGGCCACCTGGAGGTGGATGAGCCGGGCCAGCGGCAGGTAGACCTCTTCGACCTCTAGCAGGTCGATCTGCTCGCCCAGACCGCGCAGGCCGATGAGCTCCTCCTCGGTGAGGGCCAGCGGCGTCGACATACGAAGCGCACGCCATTGCTTCCGGTCGAACTCCACATATGGGCTCGGCTCGCTAAGCCGCGGCATGGTGCCAGTCTTGCAGGGGCGGCACCGCCCCCGACGGTTGGGCTGGCCATTTCCGTCGCTCGATAGACTTGCGCCTGTGACCGCCGCACCTGACGCCCGCACCGCCGCCCCCCGGAACGCCTCCGTGATGTCCGCCCCGCTGTCCGAGGTAGACCCCGATATCGCCGAGTTGCTGGGCAAGGAGCTCGGCCGCCAGCGCGACACCCTGGAGATGATCGCCTCGGAGAACTTTGTGCCGCGTTCGGTGCTGCAGGCGCAGGGCAGCGTGCTGACCAACAAGTACGCCGAGGGGCTTCCCGGGCGGCGCTATTACGGCGGCTGCGAGTACGTGGACGAGGTGGAGAACATCGCGCGTGACCGGGCCAAGGCGCTCTTCGGCGCCGAATTCGCCAACGTCCAGCCGCATGCGGGCGCGCAGGCCAACGCCGCGGTGCTGCACGCGTTGATGAGCCCGGGGGAGCACCTGCTGGGCCTGGACCTGGCCAACGGCGGTCACCTGACCCACGGAATGAAGCTCAACTTCTCGGGCAAGCTGTACCGCGCCGGCTTCTACGGCGTGGACCCGACGACGCACCTCGTGGACATGGACGCGGTGCGGGCCAGGGCGCTCGAGTTGCGCCCCAAGGTGATCATCGCGGGCTGGTCGGCCTACCCGAGGATCCTCGACTTCGCGGCGTTCCGGTCCATCGCCGACGAGGTCGACGCCAAGCTGTGGGTGGACATGGCCCACTTCGCGGGCCTGGTGGCGGTCGGTCTGCATCCGTCGCCGGTGCCGCACGCCGACGTGGTCTCCACGACCGTGCACAAGACCCTCGGCGGCCCCCGGTCCGGGATGATCCTGGGCAAGCAGGAATACGCCAAGGCCATCAACTCGGCGGTGTTCCCCGGCCAGCAGGGCGGACCGCTCATGCACGTCATCGCCGGGAAGGCGGTCGCGCTCAAGATCGCCACGACGCCCGAGTTCGCCGACCGCCAGCGGCGCACGCTGTCCGGTGCTCGCCTCATCGCCGAGCGGATGCTGGCCTCCGACGTCGTCAAGGCCGGCGTGTCGGTGGTCAGCGGCGGCACCGACGTCCACCTGGTGCTGGTGGACTTACGTGAATCCCCGCTGGACGGGAAGGCGGCCGAGGACCTTCTCCACGAGATCGGCATCACGGTCAACCGCAACGCCGTGCCCAACGATCCGCGGCCTCCGATGGTGACGTCGGGCCTGCGGGTGGGCACCCCCGCGCTGGCGACCCGCGGCTTCGGCGACGCGGAGTTCAGCGAGGTCGCCGATATCATCGCGACGGCGCTGGTGGGTGGGACGAATGCGGACCTGCCCGCGCTGCGGGACCGGGTCACCCGCCTGGCCAGGGAGTTCCCGCTGTATGAGGGTCTCGAGGAGTGGACGCTGGTCGACCGCTAGGCCGGCGTCGGGACCAAGGAAGGACCGCGGAAGGACCAAAGTCACGACTTCGTCCCGACACGGGCAGGAAATTTCACAACACCTGTGAACGGGGGTTACAGTAACCGCATGGCACAGAAACCTGTCGCTAACGCGTTGACGCTTGAACTCGAGCCGGTGTGCGAGGTCAACATGGACCGCCACCTCAACACCGAGGACCTCTGGTTCGCCCACGACTACGTCCCGTTCGACCGGGGCGAGAACTTCGCCTTTCTGGGTGGACGCGACTGGGATCCGTCCCAGGCGACGCTGCCCCGGACCATCACCGACGCCTGCGAGATCCTGCTCCTGCTCAAGGACAACCTCGCCGGCCATCACCGCGAGCTCGTCGAGCACTTCATCCTCGAGGACTGGTGGGGTCGCTGGCTGGGACGGTGGACCGCGGAGGAGCACCTGCACGCCATCGCGCTGCGGGAGTACCTGGTGGTCACCCGCGAGGTCGACCCGACCGCGAACGAAGAGGCGCGGGTCCGGTACGTGATCAAGGGTTATCGCGCCGACCACTACTCGCAGGTCGAAACCCTGGTGTACATGGCGTTCACCGAGCGCACGCAGGGCGTCTTCTGCCGGAACCTGGCCGCCCAGATCGAGGAGCCGGTGCTGGCCGGGCTCATCGACCGGATCGCCCGGGATGAGGCGCGCCACGAACTGTTCTTCGCGAACCTGGTCGCGCACTGCCTGGACTGCACCCGCGACGAGACGATCGCGGCGATCGCCGCCCGCGCGGCCGACCTTCAGGTCGTCGGCGCCGACATCGACGATTACCAGGACAAGGTGCAGAACGTCGCCGGCGCCGGCATATTCGGCGAAGCTGACCTGCGGCAGGCCATCTCCGACCGCATCAGGGAATGGGAAGTGGCCGACGAGCCCGCGCTCAAGCGGTTCGTCGTCGGCTAGGCCGATCCTCGGGGGCGTCGCGCCTCTCACACCCTCACCCGGCTGACGTCGGCGCGCCTGCGCGGCGCGGACGCGGCCACGAGAGTAGCGTCACTCTTGATGGCCAGCGACAAGCTCTGCTGCCAGGGCGGCACCTCCCGTCACGAGAAGGGCAGGACCGGCCCCGGTCCTGGTGCCGCGGTTCCCGCCGACATGCCCGTGCGGGTCCGCGCGGGCTCATCCCGCTCGAGGAGCGCTACGTGACCGAAATCCGGACCTACGTGATCGATACGTCCGTGCTGCTGTCCGATCCGTGGGCCTGCAGCCGGTTCGCCGAGCACGAGGTGGTGGTTCCGCTGGTGGTGATCAGCGAACTGGAGGCGAAACGACACCACCACGAGTTGGGGTGGTTCGCCCGTCAGGCGCTGCGTCTGTTCGACGATCTACGACTCGAGCACGGACGGCTGGACCAGCCCATTCCCGTTGGGACACAAGGCGGGACGCTGCACGTGGAGCTCAACCACACCGATCCGGCGGTGCTGCCCGCCGGCTTCCGCAGCGACAACAACGACTGCCGGATCCTCAGCTGCGCCGCCAACCTCGCCGCCGAGGGCAAGCGAGTCACGTTGGTCAGCAAGGACATTCCGCTCCGCGTCAAGGCTGCCGCCGTGGGCCTGGCCGCCGACGAGTACCACGCGCAGGACGTGGTGGCGTCCGGATGGTCGGGTATGCGCGAGATCGAGACCGCCACGGAGGACATCGACGCGCTGTTCGCCGAGGGGGAGATCGACCTCGTCGAGGCGCGAGACCTCCCGTGCCACACCGGGATTCGACTCCTGGGCGGCAGCTCCCATGCACTGGGCCGGGTCAACGCCGACAAGCGGGTCCAGCTGGTGCGCGGCGACCGCGAGGTGTTCGGGCTGCGGGGCCGCTCCGCGGAGCAGCGCGTGGCCCTCGACCTGCTGCTCGACGAGTCGGTCGGCATCGTGTCGCTGGGCGGAAAGGCCGGCACCGGCAAGTCGGCGCTGGCGCTGTGCGCGGGCCTGGAGGCGGTGCTGGAACGCCGGACCCAGCGCAAGGTCGTGGTGTTCCGCCCGCTGTACGCCGTGGGTGGCCAGGAACTGGGCTACCTGCCCGGCAGCGAGAGCGAGAAGATGGGCCCCTGGGCGCAGGCGGTGTTCGACACCCTCGAGGGCCTGGCCAGCCCGGCCGTGCTGGAGGAGGTGCTCTCGCGCGGCATGCTCGAGGTGCTGCCGCTGACCCACATCCGGGGCCGCTCCCTGCACGACTCGTTCGTCATCGTCGACGAGGCGCAGTCGCTGGAGCGCAACGTGCTGCTGACCGTGCTGTCCCGGCTGGGAACGGGCTCGCGGGTGGTGCTGACCCACGACATCGCCCAGCGCGACAACCTGCGGGTCGGTCGCCACGACGGCGTCGCGGCGGTGATCGAGAAGCTCAAGGGCCACCCGCTGTTCGCCCACATCACGCTGCTGCGCAGCGAGCGCTCGCCGATCGCGGCGCTGGTCACCGAAATGCTCGAGGAGATCGCCGGACCGCACTGACCTGACGGCCCGCCCGGCATCGCTCAACGCCGTGAGTGGGCGCTCGATGCCCGGGTAGGCTGCCAGCGTGCCCAAACGACCCGACACCCAGGCCTGGCGCTACTGGCGCACCGTGGCCGGTGTGGTCGCGGCCACCGCGGTGCTGGTGATCGGCGGGCTGACGGGTCACGTGACGCGCGCCGACAACCTGAGCTGCTCGGTGACCAAGTGCGTCGCGTTGACGTTCGACGACGGGCCCAGCCCCTTCGACGGCCGGCTGCTGCAAATTCTGAAGGACAACGACGCCAAGGCCACTTTCTTTGAGATCGGCAACAAGGTGGCGGCCAACCCCGCCGGCGCCAAACAGGTCGCCGACGCCGGGATGGAAATCGGCAGCCACACGTGGGAGCACCCCAACATGGCGACGATCCCGCCCGAGGAGATCGCCGGACAATTCTCCAGGGCCAACGATGCCATCACGGCCGCGACCGGCCGCACACCCAACCTCTACCGCCCCGCCGGGGGCCTGTCCAACGACGCCGTGCGGCAGACCGCCGCCCGGTTCGGGCTGGCCGAAATCCTCTGGGACGTCATCCCTTTCGACTGGGCGAACGACTCCAATACGGCCGCAACGCGGTACATGCTGATGACCTACATCAAGCCCGGCTCGGTCGTGTTGTTCCATGACACCTATTCGAGCACCGTCGATTTGGTGTACCAGTTCATACCCGTGCTCAAGGCCAACGGCTACCGCCTGGTGACGGTCAGCGAACTGCTCGGGCCCCGGGCGCCGGGCAGCAGCTACGGCAGCCGCGAGAACGGGCCGCCCGTCAACGGGCTGCACGACATCCCGGCCAGCGAGATCCCCACGCTGCCCGACACGCCCTCGCCGAAGCCGATGCCGAACTTCCCGATCACCGACATCCCGGGCCAGAACTCGGGCGGACCGAACAACGGCGCCTAGTGGGCCGGCGCAGGGCTCCGTTCCCGCGGTGGGCGAGTAACCTCCGCCCGGAGCGCCGAAATTCGGTCCGGCGGTTGGCGATTCGGTACGGGAGTGATCTCGCCCTGGCCTACGCCATCGGCCTCCTCGACGCGTCGGCCATCCTGATTCCGCTCGGGAGGCACGCGGCCGTCGCCTTGCCGGAACGCCGCGTGATCGTGATGGTGGCGCTGGGTGTGCTGGGCGCCCTGTGCGTAGCGGTGGCGGGGGCGCTCAACCTCGCGCCGACGCTGAGGTGGTTCGTCGCCGGCGCCGAACCCACTACGGAGCAGCGCGATGCCGCGATGAATCTCGCGCGGCACCAGGCCGGCATCCTGCTGGGGGCCTGGGCGGCCGGCGGCGGCATATCCCTGCTGCTGAACCATGGCGCGGGGACGGGGCTATTGGTGCCCATCGCGCTCGGCGCGCTATTCGGCGGACCGGCCGCCGCGGGCACGGGACTGCTGCTGACACAACGCATCCTGCGACCGATCATGGGGGCGGCGACCCGCGGCGGGGAGCCGCGGGTGGCGGTTCCGGGCGTGTTGGCGCGGCTGGTCATGTTGTGGTTTTTGTGCAGCGCCCTGCCGATCGGCGTCATCGCGACGGTTGTCGTGCTCCGCTCCTACGGTTGGCTCATTCCGAGGTCCGTGTCCATAAACGTGCCCGTGCTGGTGGTGTCGCTGGCGGCGCTGTTGCTCGGCCTGCCGATGATGATTCTGACGTCGCGCTCCATCTCCGACCCGCTCAGCGAAGTGGTGGACGCGATGGCTGAGGTGGAGCACGGCCACATCGGCACGTACGTCGGAGTCTACGAGCGATCCCAAATCGGGCGGCTGCAAACCGGATTCAACCGGATGGTCGCGGGCCTCGCCGAGCGCGACCGGTTGCGCGACCTGTTCGGGCGTCACGTCGGCGCCGAGGTCGCCCACCGCGCCATCGAGGAGGGCGCCTCGCTGTCCGGGGACGTGGTCGAGGCGGGCATCCTTTTCATCGACCTGGTGGGCTCGACCCAACTCGCGGAAAGCCGCCCGCCGCAAGAGGTCGCCGAGGTGCTCAACGATTTCTTCCGGATCGTCGTCAACGCCGTCGACCAACACCGCGGGCTCGTCAACAAGTTCGCCGGCGACGCCGCACTGGCCGTCTTCGGGGCGCCGTTACCGATGAGCGACCCGGCGTCGGCGGCGCTGGCCGCGGCACGCGCGCTGGGCGCCGAGTTGCGTCGGCTACCCGTGGTCGACTTCGGCATCGGCGTCTCGGCGGGCCGGGTCTTCGCGGGCAACGTCGGCTCCGAAAACCGCTACGAATACACGGTGATCGGCGACGCCGTCAACGAGGCCGCGCGGCTGGCCGACCTCGCCAAGACCGCCGACCGCCGCATCCTGTGCGCCGCGGCGGCGATCGACCGCGCCGGCGAGCCCGAGCGGTCGCACTGGGCCGAGCGCTATTCCACCGTGCTGCGCGGCCGGTCGGAACCGACGCACGTCTCCGCGCCGAGCGGACTGGCTACTTCGTGACCTTGAGCGCCGCGATCACCTTGCCGATGATGCCCGCCGAACCGGCGTCGCCGATCGGGGTGGCGCCCATGAAGACGGTGACGGGCTTGGTGTCCACCGCGATGATGGTGACCGAGTCGCCCTTGACGTTTCGCGCGGGGTCGGCGATCGAGATGTCGGCGTCGACGCGGGCGGCCTTGACGCCGTCGACGGTGGTCGACGACGTCTTCGTCGGGCCCAGGGTGGGCGACGCGTTGGCGTACCCCGGGCCGTTGGCGATGCAGTCCATCAGCTTGGACGCCTGCGCGCCGACGTCCATGCTGGTGACGAAATTGGTGACGGCGACCTCGGCCTGCATCATCCACTGGTTGGCGCCCGGCACCTCCTGGCCGACGCCCACCGCCCCAATCAAGTTGGGGCTCTGGTCATCCGAGAAGCCCGCCCACCCCGGCGTCGCGCTGGCCGGGAACGAGAGCTTGCCCGCGCTGATCGTGTCGCCCGTGGGCTTGTCGCCCCCCGACACGTTCGGCGTGCAACCGGTCGCCGTCTGCATGGAGTTGGTCGGCTGCGATGTCGGCGCGCTCGACGGCGGCTGGGAGGCCTTGGTCGACTTGCTCCCGCTGCCGAGCCCGATGACCAGAATCACCACCAGCGCGATGACCCCGACCACGGCGACACCGGCCAGGATCAGCCACGGAAGCTTCGAGCGGGGACCGTTCGGCGGCGGTCCCGGCGGGTACGGCCCGCCCGGCCACCCTGGCGGAACCTGACCCGGCGGCGGGTACGGCTGACCAGATGGCGGGTACGGCTGGCCCGGCTGCGGGTACGGCTGGCCCGGCGGCGGGTACGGCTGGCCGGGCGGCGGGTACTGCTGGCCGGGCGGCGGCGGGTAACCGCCCGCGGCGTAGGGGTCGGCACCGCCCTGCGGATTGGGGTACGGCCCGCCGGGCGGCGGGTACGGGTAGGAGCCGCCCTGCGGTTGGCCGCCCCAATAGGGTCCCTGCCCATAGGGATTCGACCCGTAGGGGTCCTGACCGTAGGGACCCCCCGGAGGAGCCGTCATCGCTGAACCGCCCTTACTCTTCGTCTGGTTGGCTGTCGCCGTCGTTTCTAGTCTTCCGGCTTGACTTTCGCCATCGCCAAGACGTCCAGACGGCGGTCCAGTTCCTCTTCGGACAGCTTGTCGCCGATCAAGCCGCGGTCGATGACGGTCTGGCGGATCGTCTTGCGTTCCTTGAGTGCCTGCTTGGCGACGGCGGCGGCCTCCTCGTAGCCGATGGCCGAGTTCAGCGGCGTCACGATCGACGGCGACGACTCGGCCAGCTCGCGCAGGTGCTCGACGTTGGCGGCCAGCCCGACGATGCAGCGTTCGGCGAACAACCTCGACACGTTGGTCAGCAGCTTGAACGACTCGAGGATGTTGCGGGCCATCATGGGGATGTAGACGTTGAGCTCGAAGGCGCCCGACAAACCGCCGACCGTGACCGCCGCGTCGTTGCCGATCACCTGCGCGGCGACCTGTGTAACCGCTTCCGGCAGAACAGGATTCACCTTGCCCGGCATGATGGAGCTGCCCGGCTGCAGGTCGGGGAGCCGGATCTCGGCCAGGCCGGTCAGCGGGCCCGACCCCATCCAGCGGATGTCGTTGGCGATCTTGGTCAGCGACACCGCGATGGTGCGCAGTGCGCCGGACGCCTCGACCAGGCCGTCGCGCGCCGCCTGCGCCTCGAAGGAGTTCTTGGCCGGCCGCAGTTCATTCAGACCCGTGGAGACGATCAGGGTTTCGACCACCCGGGCGCCGAACCCGTCGGGCGCGTTGAGGCCGGTGCCGACGGCGGTCCCGCCAATCGCCAGTTCGCCCAGCCGCGGCAGCGTGGCCCGGACCCGCTCGATGCCGGCCTCGATCTGCCGGGCGTACCCGCTGAACTCCTGGCCGAGCGTGACCGGAACGGCGTCCATCAGGTGGGTGCGGCCGGACTTGACCACCGTGTGCCACTCGCGGGCCTTGCCGGCCAGCGCGTCGTGCAGCACCTCGAGCGCCGGGATGAGGTGGCGCACCGCCGCCTCGGTGGCCGCGATGTGGGTGGCCGTCGGGAAGGTGTCGTTCGACGACTGCGACATGTTCACGTCGTCGTTGGGGTGCACCGTGACCCCGTTGGCGGCCGCGATGGACGCGATCACCTCGTTGGTGTTCATGTTCGAGCTTGTCCCCGAACCGGTCTGGAACACGTCGATGGGGAACTGGTCGTCGTGTTGGCCGTCGGCGATCTCGGCCGCGGCGGCGATGATCGCGTCCGCCTTCTCCGGCGCCAGCAGCCCCAGGTCCTTGTTCACCTGCGCACAGGCCCCCTTGAGCAGGCCCAGCGCCCGGATCTGGGTGCGCTCCAGGCCCCGCCCCGAGATCGGGAAGTTCTCGACTGCGCGCTGAGTCTGCGCCCGCCACAACGCTTTTGCGGGTACGCGGACCTCGCCCATGGTGTCATGCTCGATGCGGTATTCGGTGTCTGTGTTGTCTTGCAGGGCGCTATCGGCCATAGGTGGCAATCCTTATTTGCTCGTCGGTCAGGGCAGGGGATAGGCGGCGGTGCTGTCGCCGGTGAAATCGATGGACGAGTATTCGTTGAGCTTCGAGAGCCGGTGGTAGGCCTCGATCATGCGGACGGTGCCCGACTTCGAGCGCATCACGATCGACTGGGTGGTGCACCCGCCCGGGTAGTACTGCACGCCCTTGAGCAGGTCGCCGCTGGTGACGCCGGTGGCGCAGAAGAAGACGTTCTCGCCGGACACCAGGTCCTCGGTGGTCAGCACCTGGTCCAGGTCGTAGCCGGCGTCGATGGCCTTCTGGCGTTCCTCGTCGTCCTTCGGCGCCAGCTGTGCCTGGATGGCACCGCCCATGCAGCGGATGGCGGCCGCGGCGATGATGCCCTCCGGGGTGCCGCCGATGCCGGCCAGCAGGTCGGTGCCCGACTGGTACCGGCACGCCGAGATAGCGCCGGCGACGTCGCCGTCGGTGATCAGCCGGATGCGGGCGCCGGTCGCCCGGGCCTCCTCGATCAGCCGGGCATGCCGGGGCCGGTCCAGGATGCAGACGGTCATGTCCCGCACGGAGAGGTGCTTCACCTTGGCGACCGCACG